>JAHDDY010000028.1:18674-40776 GCA_020629115.1 Paracoccaceae bacterium
CGTGATGCCGAAATGCGCGAACAGGTCGCCCGCCGGGGCCGAGGCGCCGAAGCCGGTCATGCCGACGAAGGCGTCCGGGTCGCCGGTATAGCGGCTCCAGCCCATCTCGACCCCCGCCTCGATGGCGATGCGCGGAGCCTCGCCCAGCACGGCGGCGCGGTAGGCGGCATCCTGCGCGTCGAACGCCTCCCAGCACGGCATCGACACGACCGCCGCCTTCACGCCCTCGCCCGCCAGCGCCTCGGCGGCGGCGACGGCCAGATGCACCTCCGACCCGGTGGCGAGCAGCGTGACGTCGCGCGCGCCTTCGGCCTCGCGCAGGACGTAGGCCCCCTTCGCGCAGAGGTTCTCGCCCGCATCGTCCGTCCGCACCGCCGGCAGACCCTGCCGCGACAGGGCCAGCGTCGACGGCGCATCCTTCTGCGACAGCGCCACCTGCCAGCATTCGGCGGTCTCCACCGCATCGGCGGGGCGGAAGACCCGCATGTTCGGCATCGCGCGCAGGGACGCCACGTGCTCGACCGGCTGGTGCGTCGGCCCGTCCTCGCCCAGCCCGATGGAATCGTGCGTCATCACGTAGATCACCCGCAGCCCCATCAGCGCCGACAGCCGCATCGCCGCCCGCGCGTAGTCGGTAAAGACGAGGAACGTCCCGCCATAGGGGATCAGTCCGCCATGCAGCGCCAGCCCGTTCAGCGCGGCGGCCATGCCATGCTCGCGGATGCCGAAATAGATGTAGCGCCCGTCATATGCCCCCGGCTCGACCACGCCCATGCCCTTCGTCAGGGTGTTGTTCGAGCCGGTCAGATCGGCCGAGCCGCCGACCGTCAGCGCGGTCTGCGCGTTGATGACCTCCAGCGCCATCTCGGACGCCTTGCGGGTCGCGACCTTGGGCTTGTCCGCGATCAGCCCGGTGCGGTATTCGGCCATCGCCTCGTCGAGCGAGGCAGGCAGCTCACCCGCCATCGCCGCCTCGAACTCGGCCTTGTGCGGGGAGGCGTCGAGACGCTTCTGCCAGTCCTCCCGCGCGCCCGACCCGCGCGACCCGGCGCTGCGCCAGAGCGAGACGACATCCTCGGGCAGCTCGAACGGCGCATGGTCCCAGCCCACCGCCTCGCGCACCCCGGCGATCTCGTCGTCGCCGGTGATGGCCCCGTGCGCCTTCGCGGTCCCAGCGAGCGTGGGCGCGCCGAAGCCGATGACGGTCTTGCAGGCGATCATCGACGGGCGGTCGGACATCTTCGCGCTCTCGATGGCCGCGCTCACGGCGTCCATGTCGTGCCCGTCCACCTCCATCACGTCCCACCCGGCGGCGGTGAAGCGGGTCATCTGGTCCATCGAGGTCGACAGGCTCGTCGCCCCGTCGATGGTGATGCCGTTGTCGTCGAAGAGGACGATGAGCCTGGACAGCTTGAGGTGCCCGGCCAGGTCGATGGCCTCGTGGCTCACCCCCTCCATCAGGCAGCCGTCGCCCGCGAAGACATAGGTATGGTGATCCACCAGATCGTCGCCGAAACGCGCGTTCAGCATCCGCTCGCCCAGCGCCATGCCCACCGCCGTGGCGATGCCCTGCCCCAGCGGGCCGGTCGTCGTCTCGATGCCGGCGGCGTGGCCGTATTCCGGATGCCCCGCCGTCTTCGCGCCGAGCTGGCGGAAGTTGCGCAGCTCGCCCAGGGTCATGTCCTCGTAGCCGAGCAGGTGCAGCAGCGAATAGAGCAGCATCGACCCGTGACCGGCCGAGAGGACGAAGCGGTCGCGGTCCGGCCAGTGGGGATCGCTCGCGTCGAGTTTCATGTGCTGCGTGAACAGGGCCGTTGCCGCATCGGCCATGCCCATCGGCATCCCGCTATGGCCGGAATTGGCGGCCTTCACGGCGTCGAGGGCGAGGATGCGGATGGCGTTCGGCATCCGGGCGAGCGCGGCGTCGGTCATGGCGATTGGAGTCCCTGAAGGCAAGAATTTCGCGCGGACCCTACAGATTCCGCGGCGCAAACCCAAAGGGTTTTATCGCCTCATTTACCATCCCCGTCCCCGGCGCAGACCGGGGACGGGGATAGTAGCGCGCTGGACTGCGAAGCCCCCGGTCTTCGTGCCGCGCGCAGCGCCGGGGGCGGGGTGCTTTCACCCCCACTGCGCCGCGGTCTCCTCCAGCACCTCGGCCAGGGCATCGGCGAAGGTAGTGGTGACGTACACGTCCCACGCATCGTCCCGCCGGGCGATCTGCACGCTCATGTGGTGCGCCGCCGTCGCGGCGATGCGGCCCGCCGGAAAGCTGCGGTCGCGGAAGTCGAGCGGGGCGAGGCGCATCATCAGGTCGCGCGCGCGGGGGCCGGAGACGACGAACCGCTCGCGGTTGTCGGTCATATCCAGCGCGGTGCCGTCATCCGGCGCGATGGCGGCCAGCGCGCGGGCGGCCTCGTCCGTCGCGCCGATGACCCACCAGACCAGCGGCGCAACGCGCGCGACCTGCATCCCGCCAGCCGCCGCCAACTCGCCGGGACCGGGAGCCTCGACCCCCGTCGCCTCGGCCAGGCGGCCCGCCACCGTGCCCAGCGTGTCGGGCCAGGCGGCGACCTGCCAGAAAGTCCCGCATCCCTCGCGGGCAATGGAGACAGCCTCTTTCGTCATCGTGTCAGCCATGCATCCGCTCCCCCTTCGGATCGAGGAAGTGCGGCGAGAGGATGCGCACCTCCGTCATGCCGTCGCGTGCCGGGTCGCAGGATGTCATCTCCCTACCCTCCCATCGGTCCAGCCCCCCGCGCACCAGCGCCAGCCCGACCCAATGGCCCAGCTCCGGGCTGTCGGTGACGGCGGTGATGAAGCCCTCGCCATGGTCGCGCATCGCGATCGTCCCGCGCTTGTCGAGCAGCGCCCCGGCGCGCAGCCGCCGCGACGGGTCGACCGGGGCGACGCCGACCAGTTGCAGCCGGTCCGGGTCGCGCATCCCCTCGCGGTCCATCATCGCCTTGCCGACGAACGCCTTCTTCGAGGAGGCCATGCCCCCGAGGCCCAGATCGTGCAGCGAGGTGCGCCCGTCCAGCTCCGCCCCGGCGACGTGCCCCTTCTCGATGCGCATGGTCCCGAGCGCCTCGGTGCCGTAGAGGCAGCCGTCGCGTTCGCGCGCCGCGTCCCACAGCGCGTCCATGACCGCCTCGGCCCGACTCGCCCGGGCGTAGACCTCGAAGGCGCGCTCGCCGGAAAAGCTGATCCGCGCGATCCAGACGTCCGCTCCCGCGATGGACGCCTCGCGCACGCCCATGAAGGGGAAGGCCGCGTCCGACAGGTCGCACCCCGTCGCCACCGCCTCCAGCACGTCGCGCGACTTCGGCCCGGCCACCGCCACCCCGGCCCATTGGTCGGAGACGGAGGTGAGCTGCACGCGCAGGTCGGGCCAGCGGGTGTGGAGATACTCCTCCAGCTTGGCCATGACCCCGGCGGCGTTGGCCGTGGTGGTGGTCATCAGGAAGTCGGTCTCGCCCAATCGCCAGACCGTCCCGTCGTCGTAGACGATGCCGTCGTCGCGCAGCATCACGCCGTAGCGCGCCTTGCCCACGGGCAGCTTGGCGAAGCCGTTGACGTAGACGCGGTTGAGGAAATCTCCCGCATCCGGCCCCTGCACCATGATCTTGCCCAGCGAGGACACGTCGCACAGGCCCACCGTCTCGCGCGTCGTGCGCGCCTCGCGCATGTAGGCATCGTCGACGCTCTCGCCCTCCACGATCGGATAGTACCAGGGCCGCTTCCACAGCCCCGCATCGGTCATCACCGCGCCGCGCTTCAGGTTCCAGTCGTGAAGCGGCGTCCTGCGCAGGGGGCGGAAGTGCGTGTACGTGCCGCGCCCGGCCAGCGCGCCGATGCTGACGGGGGCGTATGGGGGGCGGAAGGTGGTGGTGCCGGTCTCCGGGATCGTGCGGCCCGAGGCCTCGGCCATGATGGCGATGCCGATGACATTGCCGACCTTGCCCTGGTCGGTCGCCATGCCCAGCGTCGTGTAGCGCTTGTTGTGCTCGATGGAGACGAAGCCCTCGCGCTCGGCGAGGCGGATGTCGTCGGCGGTCACGTCGTGCTGCGGGTCGACGAAGCGCTTGCGCTTTTTGCCGTCCGTCCTGATCTCGTAGAGCGGCAGGATGGGATGCGCGCCCGCCTCCGGGGCGGGGCCGTCCTCGCCCGCGCCCGCCGCCGCGCCCGATGCGATGCAGGCATCGTGGTCGTAGACCCCCGCCGCCGCGCCGCACGTCCTGACCGGCTCGCGCGTCTCTCCGGCGAGAAAGCCCTGGATCGTCTCGTCCCACACCGGCTTGACCCCGCGATGAGAGGTCAAATGCACCACTGGCGTCCAGCCGCCCGACACGGCCAGCAGGTCGCAATCGAGCGTCCCGCGCACCTCTGCCAGGCCATCCGCTCCCAGCGATCCGTAAGCGACCCCGTCGAGCTTATAGCGCCCCATCGTGTGCACCGGCACCGACCCGCGCAGCACCTTCACGCCCTCGGGCGCATCCGGCCCTTCCTCGCGCGCGTCGAGCAGCGTCACGGGCACGCCCGCCGCCGCCAAGTCCGCCGCCGTCGCGTAGGCGCTGTCGTTCGTCGTCGCGACCACCGCCCGGCGGCCCGGCGACACGGCGTAGCGGTTCAGGTACGTGCGCACGGCCCCCGCCTGCATCACGCCGGGGCGGTCGTTGTCGCCGAAGGCGAGGATCTGCTCGATGGCCCCGGTGGCCAGCACGATCTCGCGCGGGCGCACGATCCAGGTGCGCTGGCGCACCCCGTGCAGGCCCGGATCGTCCGAGACCTGCTCGACCATCCCCGCGACGCCGCCATCGTAGAGGCCAAAGACGCAGGTGCGCGGCATGAGCGTGACCCCCGCCGCGCGCAGGGCCTCGATCTCGGCCACCGCCTCGCCGATGCCGCCCGGACGCGACAGGTACGACCCGCCGAGCGCGAAATCCTGCTCTGCGAGGATCACGTCGCGGCCGCCCGACACCGCCCGCCTCGCCGCCGCCAGCCCGGCGGGGCCGGAGCCGACCACCAGCACGTCGCAGGCCGCATGGGCCGTCTCGTAGCGGTCCGGGTCCGGCTCGCGCGAGGCCGCGCCCATGCCGGCGGCCCGGCGGATGATCTTCTCGAAGAGCATCCAGTCCTTCGTCCCGCCCCGCACGCCGAAGAAGGTCTTGTAGTAGAAGCCGGCGGCGAGGAACGGCTTGAACAGGTCGTTCACCCGCCCGAAATCCGTGCGCACCGAGGGCCAGGCGTTCTGCCCCTCGCTGACGAGGCCGTCGTAGAGCGGCTGCATCGGCGCCTTCGCGTTCGGCTCGCGGAAGCGCCCGGACCCGACGGTCAGGATCGCCCCGCCCTCCTCCACGCCCGCGCTCGTCACGCCGCGCGGACGGTGATACTTGAACCCGCGCCCCACCACGTCGACACCATTGGCGAGCAGCGCCGAGGCGAGACTGTCGCCCGCATAGCCCGCGTAGGCATCGCCGTCGAAGGTGAAGCGGCGCGGGGCGTCCCGGTCGATCAGGCCGCCGGTGTCGAGGCGATAGCCGCTCATGCTCTGGTTCCTGTCGTTGCGTTGCGCCTGGTAGCGGGCTGACCTACCATCGCGCGATGGAGTACGAATGGGATGAGGCGAAGAACACGGTCAACCGGCGCAAGCATCGGGTCGGCTTCGATGCAATGGCGGGTTTCGACTGGAATTTCGCCACACGCGAATGGCATTTCGAGGAAGGAGAAGAGCGGGAACTGGTGATTGGCCCGATCGGCGATTCGCTGTATGCTGCGGTCATCGTGGAACGTGAGAGGACGAGGGTCGTTTCCCTGCGTCCGGCGACGCAACGGGAAAGGCGCAACTGGCGCAGGGAGTTTCATGGCTGAAAAACCGCCCGTCATCCGAGATCTGACCGACGAGGAAGAGGCTCGACTGCAGAGGGACATCGCCGACGACCCCGATACGTGGGAAGCGCGCGGTGCGTTGGTCCGCCGGACGCCGCCACGAGGCTGGACAGGCCTGCCCGCCGCCGATGCCGTGGCCTTGACCATCGACCGCAGCGTTGCGGATGCCTTGCGCAAGAACGATCCCGACCGTTGGGAGGAGCGTGCGAACGCGATCCTGAAGGAAGCCGTCGGCCTGTAGCTCACGCCCCGTCCCCCATCGCAGCGCGCAGGCCCGGATGCGCGAATTCGACCGTGCCGATCTCGTGGGTCAGGGTATCGCGCTCGACCACGAGCCAGGCGCGGCAGCCGTTCAGGTGGTGCCAGTATTCCTTGTGCGGTCCGCGCGGGTTGGTGCGGCCGTAGACGGCGGCGGTCCATTCCTCGGCGCTGGCATCCAGCGCGGGGTAGTCGACCGTCGCGTCGCCGCCGTAGCTGAACTCGCTGTGGTCGCGCTCGCCGCAGAAGGGGCAGGTGATGCGGATCATCTGTCAGTCTCCTGCCCCGGACCTGATCCGGGGCCTGTCGATACAGCGCGCTGACGAGAGAGGCCCCGGATCGCGCTGCGCTTGTCCGGGGCAGGAACGTTGACGCCCATCAATGCAGCTTGGGGGTTGGCCCCATGCCCTTCTCGTCGATGGTGTAGCCGCGTTCGAAACGGTCGAGGGAGAAGGCCGCCGTCAGGTCGTCGGGGCGGTCGTTGGCGATGAGGTCGGCGAAATGCCACCCGCTCGCCGGGGTCGCCTTGAACCCGCCGTAGCACCAGCCCGCGTTCATGTAGAGCCGCTCCACGGGCGTCTTCGACATGATGTGCGTGCCGTCCATGCTCATGTCCATGATCCCGGCCCAGTGGCGCAGCAGCTTGACCCGCCCCAGGCACGGCATGATCGCCATGGCGCATTCGGCCACGTCCTGCACGATGGGCAGGTTGCCGCGCTGGGCGTAGGAATTGTAGAAATCCAGATCCCCGCCGAACACCATCCCGCCCTTGTCGGACTGGCTGATGTAGAAATGCGCCCCCGGCGCGCCGTAGCCGATGACGCAGTCGAGCAGGGGTTTCAGCGGTTCGGACACGAAGGCCTGGAGCTTGTGGCTCTCGATGGGCAGGCGCTCGATCCCGGCCATGGCCATCACGTGCCCGGTCGAGCCGGCCACCGCCACGCCGACCTTCGATGCCCGGATGGTTCCACGCGCGGTCTCGACCCCCGTCACCGCCCCGCCCTCGCGCAGGATGCCCGTCACCGGCGTCTGCTGGAGGATGTCGACGCCCAGCCTGTCGGCGGCGCGGGCAAAGCCCCAGGCGACGGCATCGTGCCGCGCCGTGCCCGCGCGCTTCTGCAGGATCGCGCCGAGGATGGGGAAGCGGGCGCGCTCGGAATAGTCGAGATGCGGCACCATCGCCATCACCTGCTCGCGGTCCAGCAGTTCCGCCTCGATCCCGCAGGCGAGCATGGTGTTGACGCGCTTGGCCTGTACGTCGCGGGCGGCGGGGGTGTGGAACAGCCCGAGCTGGCCCCGCTGGGAGAACATGACGTTGTAGTTCAGGTCGTGGCTCAGGTTCTCCCAGAGCTGGACCGAATGCTCGTAGAACTGCGTGCTGACGGGCTGGACGTAGTTGGAGCGCACGATGGTCGTGTTGCGCCCCGTGTTGCCGCCGCCCAGCCACCCCTTCTCGACCACCGCGACATTCGTGATGCCGTGGTTCTTGGCGAGGTAGTAGGCGGTCGCGAGACCGTGCCCGCCGCCGCCGACGATCACCACGTCGTATTCGGCCTTCGGCTCCGGGTCGCGCCAGGCGCGGTCCCATCCGGTCTGGCCGCGCAGCCCCTCGCGAAGGACGGACCAGACGGAATAATGCGACATGAGAGTTTCTCCCCAACGACAGGCCCACAGGTTAGGGCCGCCACCCGGGCAAGCATAGCGCGGCGGGGAAACGAACTGGTCGGGAAAAGACACCCGCGCCCCTGCGGCATCGTGGCCGGTTCGCATCCGGTTCGGGGCGACGGTTCAGGCGGCCTTAACCACGGCGGCATCATGGTGAGCGCACTGACAGACACACCGAACCGGAGCGATTCGATGCCCTTCTTCCCCCGCCTCGCCGCCTTCGCCGTCCTGACCGCGCCCCTTCTCGCGACCGAGCTGCATGCGAGCGCGATGAACGAGTACACCCTCGCCCCGGCGGAGGCGACGCCGGTCGTGACGACCTACCGGCCCGCGACGGTCCAGCCGGTCCCGATGACCACCACCGCCGCCCCCGCACCCGTCCAGGCCATGCCCATGGGGAACGAGGCACCCCTCGGCGAGCTGATCTACGACACGCAGCCCTATCTGCCCGACGATGCGGACACGACCGGGACGACGGTCATGCAGCCCTATCAGCCGAACGCCGCCCCGGCGCCGCTGCAGCCCGTCCCCCGGAACTGACGGTACCATCCGCCGCCTTTGCGGGACCGGCGTTTTCGGGTAGGAGCGTTCCCACGACCCGAACCGAAGGCGACGGAGCATCCATGGGCGGCCCCCTGCACACCTATCGCGCGCGCGTGGCGGACGGGACGATCACGTCCGATCCCGGCCAGGCCATGGCGCTCGAAAAGCTGCAACTGCTGTGGGACCGGCTCGCCAAACGGGGCGGTGCCCCGGCGCCCCGGAAGCGCGGCCTGTTCGGCTTCGGACGCAAGGCCGAGCCGGTGCCGGTGCCGAACGGTCTCTATCTCTACGGCGGGGTCGGCATCGGCAAGTCGATGATGATGGACCTCTTCTACGCCGATGCCCCGGTGGAGAGGAAGCGCCGGGTCCATTTTCACGACTTCATGCAGGGCATCCACGCCGAGCTGCGCGCCGAGCGGGCCAGGGGCACGACCGACCCCCTCGGCCCCATCGCCGCGCGCATCGCCGCCGCGGCCCGCCTCCTGTGCTTCGACGAGATGCAGGTGACCGACATCGCCGACGCCATGATCCTCGCCCGGCTCTTCGACGGGCTGTTCGAGGCGGGCGTCGTGGTGGTTGCCACCTCGAACCGGCATCCGGCGGACCTGTACAAGAACGGTCTCAACCGCCACCTCTTTGTCCCGTTCATCGAGACGATCCTGGAGCGGCTCGACGTGCTCCACGTCGACGGCCCGCCCGACTACCGCAAGATCGAGGCGGACCGGGGCGGTGTCTACTTCGCGCCCGACGACGCGGAGAACCGCGCCGCCTTCGACGCGCTATGGCGCAGCTATTGCGGCGCGGCGACGCCCTTCCCGGCGATGCTGACGCTTCAGGGGCGCTCCATCGACCTGCCGCTGGCGACCAAGACCGCCGTGCGGGCGGGGTTCGCCGACCTGTGCGCCCGGCCCCTCGGCCCCGGCGACTACCTGCTGCTCGCGAAGACCTACCCTACCGTCTTCCTCGAAGACGTGCCCCTCCTCGCCCCGGCCAAGCGCGATCAGGCCAGGCGTTTCGTCACCCTCATCGACGCGCTCTACGAAGCCCGCTCCCGTCTCGTCACGCTCGCCGCCGCCGAGCCGGAGGCGCTCTATCCCGAAGGCGACGGTGCCTTCGAGTTCGAGCGGACTGCCAGCCGGCTGATGGAGATGCGCTCCGAGAAGTACCTCAGCAAGCTCGCCGCCTGAAAGGACGACCCCGATGGACACCTTCACCCGCCTCTCGCCCCGGGAGACCCACGACGCCGTGACGGAGGGCCGCGCCGTGCTGCTCGACATCCGCCGCATCGACGAATTCGCCGCCGAGCGCATCCCCGGCGCGATCCTCGCCCCGATGGAGGAATTGCAGCCTTACGCCCTGCCCACGCAGGACGTGAAGACGATCATCCTGCAATGCCGCTCCGGCGCGCGCACGGCGGCGCTGGCGCAGGGGCTGCTGGAGGCGGGGATCGTCGATTCCATCGCCCATCTCGAAGGAGGCATCCTCGCATGGAAGGCCGAGGGCCTGCCCACCATCTGCCCGGACCCCGCGCGGGCGGTGACGTAGGCGCCCGCCCCCTTGCCTTCGGCATGCGGCATCGTACATGAGGCTGCATGACCCTGCGCACCCGAAAGCTCGTCGGCTCCATCGTCCTCTTCACCTGGATGGTGGTCTTCGCCCTCCTGGCCATGGTGGCTATCGCCATGCTGCCCGACCGCCCGCCCGTCTGGGTCGAGCCGGTGCTCTACGCCTTCCTCGGCATCGTGTGGATCGTGCCGCTCAAGCCGCTGTTCATCTGGATGGGCAGGGGGCGCGATGCGGGGGCATCGGGCGGCACCTGAAGGGGGGTTGCTCCGGCGCGGGGCGATGCCTATCTAGGCGACAGCAATCCCTGATCGACGGATGACCCCCGCATGAACGCCCTTGCCGCCCTCATCTCCATCGTCGCGAGCCTCATCTTCTGGCTCGTCCTGGCGCATGTCATCCTGAGCTGGCTCGTTGCCTTCAACGTCGTCAATCTCCAGAACCAGTTCGTCCGCTCGGTCTACCACGGCGTCAACGGCATGGTGGACCCGCTGCTCGCCCCCATCCGGCGCGTCCTGCCGACCGCGGGGGGCATCGACTTCTCGCCCATCGTGCTGCTGATCGTCGTGCAGGTGCTCCAGACCTTCCTGATCGCGGACGTGCTGCCGGCGCTGACCTGAGCGTCATACGCTCGCCCCAATCGCGCCCGACGATGTCCGGATGAAACAGATCGTCCTCGCGGCCCTTGCCGCCCTCCTGCCCGCCACCGCCGCCTTGGCGCAGGGCGAGATCATCTACGGCACCATCGAGTACGGGACGATCCCCGCCGAAGGCTACACCCAGACCGTGCCCCTCGCGCCAGGGGAGACGGTGATCGGCGTCTACGCCGCGCCCGCCATCGTGCAGATGCCCCCGGCAGACGAGATCGTCTACGAGACCTACGAGGCCCCCCCCGCCGTCGAGATCGACCGCGTGACCGGCCTGCCCCGCAACGAGGCCGGCTGGACCGGCGACGACGCGGAGCCTGCGGGCATCGGCTGCTTTCCGCAGGGCGTCTGCGCCCATCTCAACTAGATCGCGGCGTTTACCCCGCTTCGGGGCAGCGCAGCGCGTCGAACTGCGCCTTCGCCTCCCGGGCCTCGCGCAGGTCGTACGCGTCCTCGTAACCCGACACCGTCCCGTCGGGATGCGGGGCCGAGAAATACTCGACCATGATCAGCTTGCCGCTCACCACCACCGTCGTCGTCGCCCCGTCGCGGCAGACGCGCTCGGCCAGGATCCGGCGCTCGGTCGTCTGCGGTCCCTGGGCGGTCTGGGCATAGGCCGGCAGGGCGGCGGCGAGGGCGAGGGTTGCTGCGAGGGCGGTCTTCATGGAAATCTCCGGTAAGCGGGGGCGCGGCGCGGCCCATGATACGGCTGCGGATTGACGAACCGTTACGGCGCGGCGGCGAGGGTACCGGAACCATGCAGCAAATTTCGTACCGGGCCGGCGTGACCCTGGCGGGCGGGGCGCCCTTTTCCCGCGCGACGCTCGACGCCGCCCTCGGCCTCGCCCCGCATCCGGTGGCGGCGGACGGGGGGGCGGACGGCCTGCTCGGCTACGGCGTCGTGCCGGAAGCCGTCATCGGCGACATGGATTCGCGGCACGCGGCCCTGCCCCCCGGCGTGGCCGAGATCGCCGTCGCGGAACAGGAGACGACCGATTTCGAGAAGTGCCTCGCCCGGCTCGACGCGCCGCTGATCGTCGGGGTCGGCTTTCTCGGCGGGCGGCTGGACCACACGCTCGCCGCGCTCTCCACCCTCCTCGGCCATGCCGGACGGCCCGTGATCCTGCTCGGGGAGGAGGACGTGTCCTTCGTCGCGCCGGAGGGCTGGTCGATGGCCGTCGCGCCGGGCACGCGGGTCTCGTTCTACCCGCTGCGGCCCGCGACCGGCGTCGCCTCGCGCGGCCTGCGATGGCCCATCGACGGGCTGGCGATGGCGGCGGGGGGGCGGATCGGTACCTCGAACGAGGCGGCGGATGCGCGGATCGCGGCGCGGTTCGACCGACCCGGCATCGTCACGATGCTCCCCGCCCGGTGCCTTTCGGCGGCGGTGGAAAGCCTCGTGGCGATGTGACGGTGGTCGGAGCGGCAGGATTCGAACCTGCGACCCCCTGTACCCAAAACAGGTGCGCTACCAGGCTGCGCCACGCTCCGAACGGGCCGGTCGTATACCAGCCCGTTCCGGAGGGCAAGCGGCTTGGGCCTCAGCGATAGAGAACCACGCGGTCGCCCGGCTCGATGCCCAGTTCCGCCGCGCGGCCGCCGTTCAGCTCCAGCACGGCCCGCACCGGCATGTCGGATCGCACGGGCGTCAACTCGTGTGGCTGGACCTGCGCCACGATCTGCCGGATCGTGCCGTCATCGGCGATGAACAGCATGTCGAGCGGGATGAAGGTGTTCTTCATCCAGAAGGACGCGATGCGATCGCGCCCATAGATAAACAGCATCCCCGCATCGGCGGGCATCGACTGACGGAACATCAGCCCCCGCGCCCGCTCCGCCGGATCGTCGGCGATCTCGATGTCGAAACGGTGCACCCGCTCGCCGGAGCGGATGTCGAGCACTCCGCGCGTCCAGGCCGGCGGCTCGGCCGCGATGGCGGGGACGGCCAGGCACAGGGCGGCACCGGCAAGGAACAGGCGTCTGGAAAAGGCGCTCATGTGCGGAAGGAATGGTCCCAGGGGCGGATCTCGGTCGCCATCATGCCGCGCGGACCGCGCACCACCCGCGACAGGATCGCCTCCCCCGGCGCCAGATCCGGCAGGCCGAAACGGCGCAGGACCTCCATGTGGATGAAGATGTCCGACGCATCGCCCAGCATGTTGCCGAAGCCGAAACCCTTCGTCCGGTCGAACCACTTCACCCGGACAGGCACCAGCTCGCCGTCGCCGACAGGCTGCACATCCTCCTCGTTCGGCTCGGCATACGGTTCGTAGTCAGCGGGCGGCGGCGGGACCGCGTCGTCGAGGGAGACGACGCGCACCGCCTGCATCCCCCGGTCGCCGCGCGTGACCTCGCACACGATGCGGGCGCTCTCCGGCACGGTACTGAAACCGGCCGAGCGCAATACGGACATGTGCAGCAGTATATCGCCGCCGAAGTCGTTCGCCGGTTCGTCGGGTACGATGAAGCCATATCCCTTGACGGGATCGAACCACTTTACCGTACCCTCCGTGCGAAACGAGGATTCACCATCCAAGCAGGTTACTCCGCTATCGAGTCGTCGTCGATGCAGACTATAGGTCGATTCTTGCGAAGGTCGCAAAGAATCTCGTCAACGAAGAGTTAAAGCGGTCGTGCCGCACCTATACCGAAAGCAACGGGTTTCATACCCGAACCTCGGACGCGAGACAGGAGCATGTCGCCTCCGTCCCGGGAGCGGATCGACGGCGATGCGGCGGGCCTATCGGCGCGGCCCGCCGGAAGTCTTTCCGGGCAGCATCACGGGGTCGAGCACGATGTGACTGGGCGGTGCGTCGGGGTTCTCCAGCCGGGCGAGGACGGTCTCCGCCCCTCGCTGGCCGATGGTCTGCGTATCGCCGTACACCATCGTCAGCGGCGGCACCGTGAAGTCGCGCCCCCGTTCGGACCCGATGCCGACGAGACCCACGTCGTCCCCCGGAACCAGCCCCGCGAGGCGCACCGCCTCGCAGGCCGCGCGGGAGGTCGTGTCATCGGCGCAGACGATCGCCGTGGGGCGCTCGTCCCGCGCGAGCGCATCGCGCAGGACGGCGACGGCGGCCTCCGTATCGGCGGCGCAGGGCATCCAGGTATCGTCGCGCCATGTCAGCCCGGCCTCCTCCATCGCCTCGCGCATCCCGGCGGCGCGCGCATCGGAGGCCGAGGCCCCCTCCTGCCCGCCGACCATGCACAGGCGCTCGTAGCCATTCCCGATCAGGTGACGCGCGGCCATGGCCCCGGCGGCGCGCCCGTCCATGCACACCCGGTCCGACTCCTCGTCGCCCTCGATGTAATGGCCGAGGAAGAGCACCGGCATCCCGTGCTTGCCCGCCCGGTCCATCACGGCGGACGAGGTGCCGGGCGGGGTCGACACCAGGAGCGCATCGGCCCCGTAGGTCGCCAAGGTCGAGATGAAGCGGTCGAGCTTCTCGACGTCGCCCTCGTGGTTGTTGATGAGGATCACCGTGCCCGACGCCTCCAGCGCGCGCTCGACGGCGACGAGCAGGTCGCCGAAGAAGCTGTTGGCCACGGTGTGCAGGCTGACCCCGACGATGTTGCTGCGCCCCGTGCGCAGCGACGCGGCGGCGAGGTTGCGGACGTAGCCCGTATCGCGCATCGCCTGCTGCACCAGTTCGCGGGTCGATTTCGCTACGACCGGATTGTCGCGCAGGGCAAGGGAAACGGTCGCCGCGGAAAGCCCGAGCTTCTCGGCGATCTGCTTCTGGGTGGGACGGCTTTTCAAGACTCTGTTCATGGAAAGCATTTAGGACCATCCCGCGAACATCCGATATATCACAGGACATATAAACGGCACGACAGGTCGATTTGTCAGGGTTTTTTTACACGAATAAACCGTTTTCACGCGCAATATTTAACTACGACATACATATTATCGACACTACACGTCTCAATTACACTTCTTGTTTACCTTTGCGATACCCGGAATACAGATGATTCGGAACGAATACGACGTGACGCTACGGGACGTCCCTTCGTTTCAATACTGCACCGATACGGCCATCCCGCCTTGACATTCGCGCCCCGTCCCCTGAAATCCGCTCCCATGGCACAGGATGACGCGCAGAGCTGGCACGCCACGACCATCGTCGCCGTCCGCAAGGGCGATACGGTGGCCATCGCGGGCGACGGGCAGGTTTCCATCGGGCAGACGGTGATGAAGGGCAACGCGCGCAAGGTGCGTCGCCTGACGGTCGCCGGGCACACCATCATCGCGGGCTTCGCGGGGGCGACCGCCGATGCCTTCACCCTGTTCGAACGGCTGGAGACGAAGCTGGAGACCCATCCGGGTCAGCTCATGCGCGCCGCCGTCGAGCTGGCGAAGGACTGGCGCACGGATCGCTACCTGCGGCGGCTGGAGGCGATGCTGATCGTGGCGGATGCCGACATCACCCTCGTCCTGACCGGCATGGGCGACGTGCTGGAGCCGGAATACGGGGTCACGGCCATCGGCTCGGGCGGCAACTACGCCCTTGCCGCCGCCCGCGCGCTGGCCGACACCGATGCGAGCGCGGAGGAGATCGCCCGCAAGGCGATGGCCATCGCCGCCGAGATCTGCGTCTACACCAACACGTCCGTCGTTCTGGAGACCATCCCGGAGAAGACAGGATGATGGAGAGTTTGGAGAGCGGTGATCGTCGTATGACACCGCCACCCCCGGGTTTGATCCGGGGGTCTAGCCTCTCTGCATTGCGCCTTTCGTCGATACAATTCGAGGGCGCCCGGATTTGCGAGGCCTGGATTGCCCGGTCGAGCCGGGCAATGACGGTTTAGGAAGGGGCGGGGATGAAGACCCTGTGCTTCATCGGCACGACGATCACCTGCGGCGCGCGGGACCGGGACGCGCTGGGCTGGCCCGGCCGGCTGACGCGGCAATTGCTGCGCGAGGGGCATTCGGTCCATCACTACAATCTCGGCATCCCCGGCGAGACGCTTCCCGTTCTCGCCAAGCGCGCGGAACGGGAGGCCCGGCCCCGGCTCGAAGGGGTGGAGGATGCGCTCGTCTTCCTGGAGCCGGGCCATGCCGATCTGGCGCTGCTGAAGGACAGCCGCCGCCGGACGGACGCGACCACCTTCGAGGCGCACCTGACGGTCACCATGGACCTGCTCGACGGCCTCGCCCCGGTCGTCCTCGTCGGGCCGACCCCGGTGGCGGAGCGCGAGGCGCCGCTTCCCTGCCCCGTCACGGGCGAGATGATCCACTACCGGAACACGCCCATCGCCGCCGTCTCCCGCCGCCTCGGCATCCTCGCCGCCGAACGGGGGTGCCTCTACGTCGATCTCTACGAGGAGATGATGAAAGGCCCCGCCTTCGCCGCCTCCATCGAGGACGACCCCTACGGCGTCGATCCGGGGTCGGGGGGGCACAAGCTGATCGCCGACTACGCCCATGCGCTGCTCGCCCCCGTGATGGTGGACGAGGATGCGCGCCATGGCTGAACGGGACGATCTGGCGTCCTCGGTCGAGGACGGGATCATCACGCCCCAGCAGGCCGACGCCATCCGCGCCCGCCGCGCGGCGCGGGACGAGCCGTTCCGGCTGGTCAGCAATTTCGGCGACGTGTTCCTCTGCATCGGGCTGCTGTTCGTCTACTGGTCGCGGGGCGCGTTCCTGCGCATCGCGGACCTGCCCCCCCTCTGGGTCCATGCCGGCTTCGCGGCGCTGTTCTGGCTGATCGCCGAGTTCTTCGTCTTCGGCGCGCGGCGCAAGTTCCCTGCCGTGGCCGCCATCGCGCTCTTCGTCCTGTCGGTGCACAGGGTCGCGGAGCAGTATCTCGGCGGCATCTCCCTGTTCGATCTGGCCGTCGCCTATTCCGGCGCGCTGGACGTGGGCATCAGGCCCGTGGAGCATCTGTGGGTCGTCACCCTCGCCCTGCTCGCCGCGCTCGTCCGCTTCCGTCAGCCGATCGTCGTCCTGGGCCTCGGCCTGTGCATCACGCTCCTCGCCTTCGCCTATGCCCGCGAGACGATGGCGGAGACACCCGCGCGGCTGGTCTTCGTCGCTTGCGGCGCGACCTTCCTGCTGCTCGGCTTCGCCCTCGACATGAAGGACAAGGCGCGGACCGGCATCTGGCACGAATGGGCGATGTGGCTCTTCGTCCTCGGCTCGCCGCTGACGGTGCATCCGCTGTTCCTCGGCCTCATCGGCGAGCAGCTTGCCGCCGCGCGGGTGGACAGCTTCAACGATTTCGTGCGCCTCGATCTCGAAGGGCTGATCTGGGCGGTCGCGCTGCTGGCCGCGGCCTTCTCGCTGCTGGGCCTGCTGATCGACCGGCGAAGCCTCGTCGCCTCGACCTTGCTGTACCTGTCCGCGATCCTTACCTATGCCACGTTACGCAGCGGTCTGGGCCTCTCCACCGCCGCCGCCGTGGTGCCGCTGACCATCGGCGTCCTCGTCATCCTGCTGGGCGCCGGCTGGGACCATGCGCGCGCCGCCCTCCTGCGCATCGTTCCGTTCCGCCGCGCCTTCCGTCCCGCCCATTTCGACAGGTAATCCCCATGTCCGCCCTCACCCCCGCCGAGATCGTCGCCGAGCTGGACCGCTTCATCATCGGCCAGAAGGACGCCAAGCGCGCCGTGGCCGTGGCCCTGCGCAACCGCTGGCGGCGTCAGCAACTGCCCGACGATATCCGCGACGAGGTGCTGCCGAAGAACATCCTGATGATCGGCCCGACCGGCGTCGGCAAGACCGAGATATCCCGCCGCCTCGCCAGGCTGGTCGAGGCCCCCTTTACCAAGGTCGAGGCGACCAAGTTCACCGAGGTCGGCTACGTGGGCCGCGACGTGGAGCAGATCGTGCGCGACCTGGTCGAGGCCGCCATCGTCCTCATGCGCGAGAAGAGGCGCGAGGCGGTGAAGGCCAAGGCCCATGCCGCCGCCGAGGAGCGCGTGCTCGACGCCCTCGTCGGCCAGTCCGCCAGCGCCGCCACGCGCGAGGCCTTTCGTCAGCGCCTGCGCGCGGGCGACCTCGACGACAAGGATATCGACATCGAGGTCACCGACACCTCCAACCCCATGGGCATGATGGACATTCCCGGCCAGCCGGGCGGGTCGATGGGCATGATGGACCTCGGCGAGATGCTCGGGAAGGCGATGGGCGGGCGCACGAAGACGCGCACCGTGAAGGTGAAGGACTCCCACGATATCCTCGTCGCCGAGGAGGCCGACAAGATGCTCGATACCGAGAGCATCACGCAGGAGGCCATCCACGCCGTCGAGCAGGACGGCATCGTCTTCATCGACGAGATCGACAAGATCGCCGCGAGGCGCGATACCGGCGGAGCCGATGTGAGCCGCGAGGGCGTGCAGCGCGATCTGCTGCCCCTCATCGAGGGCGCGACGGTCTCGACCAAGCACGGGCCGGTGAAGACCGACCACGTCCTCTTCATCGCGTCGGGCGCGTTCCACGTCTCGAAGCCGTCGGACCTGCTGCCGGAGCTTCAGGGCCGCTTGCCCATCCGCGTCGAGCTGACCGCGCTGACGAAGGACGATTTTCGGCAGATTCTCACCGAGCCGGACAATTCGCTGATCCGGCAATACGTCGCCCTGATGAACGCGGAAGGCGTGACGCTGGACTTCACCGAGGACGGCATCGACGCCATCGCGGGCCTGTCGGCGCAGATCAACGCGTCGGTCGAGAATATCGGCGCGCGGCGGCTGCATACGGTGTTGGAGCGGGTGCTGGACGATCTGTCCTTCGAGGCCCCGGCCCGGTCGGGCGAGACGCAGGTGATCGACGGGGCCTATGTCGAATCGCGCATCGGCGACATGGCGCGGGACGTGGATCTGAGCCGCTACGTGCTGTAGGCGCGCGGGCGCTGCCGCTCCGCCCGACGGTCATAGTTTCGGCGCGTTGGACGGTGTATGCATCCGTGCAGCCGCCACCCGCACGGAGAAAGACCATGTTCCGCCCCACCCTGCTCGCCGCCGCTTTGGCCCTCGCCCCCCTGACCGCCGCCCTCGCCGACGAGCATGGCGGGCGCATCGCGATCACCGGCACGGCCTCGATCAACGCGAAACCCGATATCGCGACCGTCTTCGCCGGTGTCGAGAGCGTCGGCCCGACCGCGCGCGAGGCGCTGACGGCGAACAGCCGGCAGATGACCGCCGTCTACGACGCCATCGCCGCACTCGGAATCGAGGAGCGCGACGTCGGCACGTCGAACTTTAACATCTCGCAGAACTGGCGACACGGGCAGAACGGCTCGCAGCCGGACGGCTACCGCGTCTCGAACCAGGTCACGCTGCGCCTGCGCGACGTGTCCCGCGTCGGCGCGGCGCTCGACGCGCTGACCTCCGCCGGGGTGAACCAGGCGGGGAACATCCAGTTCGAGGTGGAGGACGCCGACACCCTGCTCGACGCGGCGCGGCGCGAGGCGGTGCAGAAGGCGCGCGAGCGGGCGGAACTCTACGCCGGCGCCGCCGGGGTCGAACTGGGCAAGGTGATGTCGATCAACGAAGGCGGCCCGATGCGCGCGCCGCAGCCCGTCTTCGCCGTCGCCGAAGCCCGCATGGCCAGCGCCCCGCCCCCCATCGCGCCGGGCGAGCAGGAATTGCAGGTCTCCGTGACCGTGACGTGGGAACTGGTGGAGTAAGGCTCATTTCCCGCCCCGGCAAGGACCGGGGGCCTCGCAGGGCGGCGCGATATCTCGGGTCACGTACGACCCCGTCGAGGTCCCCGGTCGTCGCCGGGGACGGGGGTCGCGCCTGCCGATCTCATGCCAGATGCTTCGCTGCATGGCGAATCGCTTCGATGGTCCGGTCAAGGTCGGCGTCGGTGATGGCAAGGGACGGATAGACCTTGCCGATGGGCTTGAAGATGCCCTGTTCCCGCAAAAGCGCGTTGAAGCGGATGTTGCGATCCATGTCGGCGGCGTGGATGTCGCGGTAGTCGCGCACGTCGCGGTCGGTAAACACCACGTCGAACAGGACCGCATCGCCCACCACCCGATGCGCGACGCCCGCCTCATTCAGCGCCGCACCGAAAGCCGCCATCAGCGTCCCGCCCACATGGCGCAGGCGTTCGTAGGCACCGGGGCGACGCAGGATCTCCATGGTCTTCAGCCCCGCGACGGCGGCGACGGGGTTGCCGCTGAGCGTGCCGAGCTGCATCAGAAATCCATCGGCCCCCACCTTCGTCTTGTCGAAATGGGCCATGATATCGGCCCGCCCGGCGATGGCGGCGAGCGGGAAGCCGCCGCCCACGATCTTGCCCAGGGTGCACAGGTCGGGCGTGACGCCGTAATACTCCTGCGCCCCGCCATAGGCGAGGCGATAGCCCGTCACCACCTCGTCGAAGATCAGCACGATGCCGTGCTTGTCGGATTCCGCGCGCAGCCCTTCGAGAAAGCCGAGGTCAGGCGGGATGAGGCGTTGCAGCGGCTCGACGATGATGCCGGCGACCTCGTGCCCGTGCTCGGCCAGCAGCGAGCGCACGAAATCCAGATCGTTGAACGGCGCTATCAGCATCTCGGCGCGCACGCTCTCGGGGATGCCCGCCGAATCGGGCACCGCCTGCGGAAAGTTGGCGAGCGTGTCCGGGGCGAGGGACATCTGCGCCTCGGCGCACATGCCGTGGTAGCCGCCCTCGAACTTCACGATCCGCTCGCGGCCCGTGAAGGCGCGGGCGAGGCGCATGGCGTACATGTCCGCCTCGCCGCCCGAGGCGGTGTAGCGCACCTGCTCGCCACAGGCGACCGACTCCACGATGGCCTCGGCCAGCTCGATGCCGCGCGCGTTGTTGGCGAAGAAGGTCAGGCCCTTCCCGATCTGCTCCGCCACGGCGTCGAGCACCTCCGGGTGGCCGTGGCCGACGAGCATGGGGCCGGAACCGATGAGATAGTCGATATACTCCCTCCCGTCCTCGTCCCAGACCCGGCTGCCCTTGCCCTCGCGGATGACGATATCGGGGGGGAAGTTGCCGAAGGTGCCGCCCGGCAGGACGGCCTTCGCGCGCTCGATCCAGTCGGCCTGGGAGGGAGATGAAGGAGCGTCCATGGCGGCCTCGGCATGCGGGTTGCGGATGGGGCGAGTGTTCGCCCCGCCCCCGCGCCGGTCAAGACCTATCGCCCCGCCGCCGCCGCGATGGCGGGACGGATCTTGCCGTCCAGCTCGCCCGGATTGATCGGACCGACATGCTTGTAGAGGATGGTCCCGTCCGCATCGAGGACGAAGGTCTCGGGCAGGGCCGCGACGCCGAAGTCGATACCCGTGCGCCCGCTCCGGTCGACGCCCACCGCCTCGAACGGGTTGCCGAGGCGGTCGAGGAACTGCTTCGCCTTGTCCGGCTCGTTCTTGTAGTTGATGCCGATCACGCGCACCCCCTCCTCGGCCAGCGCGACGAGTTCGGGATGCTCGACCCGGCAGGGCGCGCACCAGGAAGCCCAGAAGTTCAGCACCACCGGCCCGTCCCCCCTGAGGTCCGCGACCGTCAGCGGCGCGCCGTCCGTCAGCAGGCGCGGCAGGGCGAAGTCGGGGGCAGGACGGTCGAGATAGGCCGAGGGCAGCGCATCGCGATCCTCGCGGATCAGCAGGCCCCAGGCCATGACGACCACCAGCGCGGCGAAGGCGAGGACGGGGATGAAACGCTTCATGCCTTCGCCCTCGCCCGCCGCCGCGCCCCGTCGAGCGCTTCCAGTTCGCGCCGCACCTTCGCAGCCCGGGCGAGGCTCCACCAGACGAGCGCGAGCAGCACGACCGCCGTGATGCCGTAGCACCACCAGATGTAGGGCGCGTACTTGTCGTAGTCGGGGATCATTCGGCCACCGCCGCCTGACGGATCGCCTGTATCCGGCGCAGGCGGATCTCGCTGCGCACGCGGATGAGCCAGACGGTGAGGAAATACAGGTAGAACGCCGCGATCATCGCCAGCAGCGGCGTCTTGAACTCGTTGGCCAGCTTGTCCTCCGTCGCGATGGTGGCGATGGTCATGCTCGATGGCTGATGCAGGGTATCCCACAGGTCGACGGAATATTTCGCCAGAACCGCGAAGACGCTGCCCACGAGGCAGAAATACGAGGTCGCCGTCGCCGCCTTGTCGGTGTCGTCGAAGGCGTCCCACAGGGCGATGTAGCCGACGTAGAAGAAGAACAGGATCAGTTCGGAGGTCAGCCGCGCGTCCCACACCCACCACGCGCCCCACATCGGCTTGCCCCAGATCGCCCCGGTAATCAACGCGAGCAGCGTGAAGGCGGCCCCCACGGGTGCGGCGGCCTTGGCCGACAGGTACGCCACCGGATGCCGCCAGATCAGCGCGAAGACGCACAGGACGCACATGATGAGATAGACGATGATCGACAGGGCGGCGGCGGGCACATGCACGAACATGATCCGCGCCCCGTCCCCCTGCTTGAAATCGGGGGGCACGACGTAGATCGCCTGGTATAGCCCCCATGCCGACAACAGCACGGCGATGCCCGCCACGAAGGGCAGGAGCGCGCCCGAGAGGCGCATGAACTTGTTCGGATTGGCGAAGCTCCACATGCCGTTTCGATACCCCGAAC
>JAHDDY010000146.1 GCA_020629115.1 Paracoccaceae bacterium
CGGGCGACGGGCGGCGTGATGATGGGCGCGGGCGTGGCGATTGGGGGGAGTTGAGATTGTGACCGATTTCCTGCTGAGAAACGCAGAAACTTTACTTATCGGTATAGTGGGTACTCTTCTAGCACCTATAATCGCGAAACGTGCTATTAGATTTTTGAATTTTGTTTCCGCGTTTAAAGATGGAATAAAAAGCTTCAACAGAGATGAATTCGATTTTTCTATTGCACAAAATAAGGCCACCTATAGAAATCTTATGTATCAAAAAGTCGTTCTTTATTCAATACAAGGAATGATAATTACTCTCCTCTTACTATTAGCGGGGATTATTTATTGGAATACTGGATCATGGTCATTTCTGAACGCAGGAAGTATTTTTGTAGAACTGTTCTTCAAAGCTATATCGGTATTTATATCATGCATTGCGCTAATCGTTTGCATTAATACAATCAGACTACTAGACGCATCGAAAATTGTTATCGACTCTTGGATGATGGATTTGGAGAGTAAAAATGGCTGAAAACAGCGCCCCCGAAAACATCGACCCAGAAACCTACGGCGCCGACTCCATCAAAGTCCTGCGCGGTCTCGAAGCCGTGCGCAAACGGCCCGGCATGTATATCGGCGATACCGATGACGGGTCCGGCCTGCATCACATGGTGTACGAGGTCGTCGACAACGCCATCGACGAGGCGCTGGCGGGACATGCCGACCGGGTGATGGTGGTGCTGAATGCCGACGGGTCGGTCACGGTGGACGATAACGGGCGCGGCATTCCGGTGGACATCCACGAGGAGGAAGGCATCTCCGCCGCCGAGGTCATCATGACCCAGCTCCACGCGGGCGGGAAGTTCGACCAGAATTCCTACAAGGTCTCGGGCGGGCTGCACGGGGTCGGGGTGTCGGTGGTCAACGCGTTGTCGGACTGGCTGGAGCTGACCATCTGGCGCAACGGCAAGGAGCATACCTGCCGCTTCGAGCATGGCGAGACGGTCAAGCCGCTGGAGGTCGTCGGCGACGCGCCGGACGGGCGCAAGGGCACGCGCGTCACCTTCCACGCCTCCGCCGACACCTTCACGATGGTCGAGTACAGCTTCAAGACGCTGGAGCACCGCCTGCGCGAGCTGGCCTTCCTCAACTCCGGCGCGCGCATCCTCCTGCGCGACGAGCGCCACGCCGAGCATCAGGAGACCGAACTGTACTACGAGGGCGGCGTCGAGGCCTTCTGCCGCTACATCGACCGCGCCAAGACGCCCCTGTTCGAACCGCCCATCACCGTGCTGGGCGAGCGCGAGGGCGTTACCGTCGAGGCCGCGCTGTGGTGGAACGACAGCTACCACGAGACGGTGCTGGCCTTCACCAACAACATCCCCCAGAAGGACGGCGGCACGCACCTGTCCGGCTTCCGCGGCGCGCTCACGCGGGTCGTCAACGCCTATGTCGGCTCGTCCGGCATCGCCTCGAAGGAGAAGATCACCCTGTCGGGCGAGGATGCGCGCGAGGGGCTGACCTGCATCCTGTCGGTCAAGGTGCCGGACCCGAAATTCTCGTCCCAGACCAAGGAGAAGCTGGTCTCGTCCGAGGTGCGCCCCGCCGTCGAGACGCTGGTCCACGAGAAGCTGTCCGAATGGTTCGAGGAGAACCCGCAGCAGGCGAAGACGGTCGTCTCCAAGATCGTCGAGGCCGCCCAGGCGCGCGAGGCAGCGCGGAAGGCGCGCGAGCTGACCCGCAAGAAATCCGCCCTCGACATCGCCTCCCTCCCCGGAAAACTGGCACAATGTCAGGAGCGCGACCCCGCGAAATCCGAGATCTTCCTCGTGGAGGGCGATTCGGCGGGCGGGTCGGCCAAGCAGGGGCGCAACCGGGCGAACCAGGCCGTCCTCCCCCTGCGCGGCAAGATCCTCAACGTCGAGCGCGCGCGCTTCGACCGGATGCTGTCGTCCCAGGAGATCGGCACGCTCATCACGGCGCTGGGCACCGGCATCGGGCGCGACGAATTCGACCTCGGCAAGCTGCGCTACCACAAGATCGTCATCATGACCGACGCGGACGTGGACGGCGCACATATCCGCACCCTGCTGCTCACGTTCTTCTACCGCCAGATGCCCGAGATCATCGAGAACGGGCATCTCTACATCGCGCAACCCCCGCTCTTCAAGGTCGCGCGCGGCAAGTCGGAAGTGTACCTCAAGGACCAGAAGGCGTTGGAGGACTACCTCGTCGAATCCGGCATCGAGAGCGCGGCCCTGACGCTGGCGAACGGCGAGGTGCTGGCCGGGCCGGATCTGGCGCGCGTGGTCGAGGAGGCGCGGCGCGTGAAGGCGCTGATGGCGAACCTGCCCCCCTCCCTGCCCCGCTTCGTCATGGAGCAGGCGGCCATCGCGGGGGCGCTCGACCCGGCGGTGCTGGAGGACCGGGAGCAGGCGCAGGCCCTCGCCGACCGCATCGCCGACCGCCTCGACCGCATCGCGCCCGAGACGGAGCGCGGCTGGCAGGGGATGCCCACCGCCGGCGACGGCCTGCGCTTCCTGCGCACCGTGCGCGGCGTGACCGAAAGCCGGACGCTCGACGGCGCGGCGCTCACCTCCGGCGAGGCCCAGCGCCTGCACGCGATCCACGGAAGCCTGGCCGAGGTCTACACCCGGGCCGCCACCTTCGAGCGCAAGGACCGGCGCACCCCCGTCCGCTCGCCGTCGGACCTCCTGGACGTGGTGATGATCGAGGGCGAGCGCGGCATCGGGCTGCAACGCTACAAGGGCCTCGGCGAGATGAACGCGGATCAGCTTTGGGAGACGACGCTGGACCCCGAGGCGCGGACCTTCCTCCAGGTGACGGTCGACCACGTGGACGAGGCGGACAACGTCTTCTCCAACCTCATGGGCGACCTCGTGGAACCGCGCCGCGACTTCATCATGGCCAACGCGCATAACGTGGAGAACCTCGACATCTGAGGGCCGCGTCTTGCGGGCGAGCCGTTCGTCATCGCGAAGGCAGGCAAACCCATGATCTGCGTCATCGCCTTCGCGCTAGCCGCCCTCCGCCACCCGGCGGGGCGGGAAGACGATGCGGGCGGTGGTGCCGATGCCCTTGTCGCTGAGCAACTCGAAGCGGGCTTGATTGGCCTCGACGAAGCCCTTGGCCAGGGGTACGCCCATGCCCGCGCCGCCGAAGCTCTGCTGGCTGCCCGGCATCTGGCCGAACGGCTCCAGCGCGACGGCCATCTCCTCGGGCGTCATGCCGGCGCCGTTGTCGATCACCTCGACCTGCACCGCCCCCGATGTCCGGCGCACGGCGGACAGGCGCACCCATCCCGACGCGGCGGTGAACTTGACCGCGTTGCCGACGAGGTTCGTGATCGCCTGGCGCATCGTGTGCCGGTCGGCGAGGACGGGGGGCAGGCCCGGTTCGACGGAGACCACCACCTCCACATCCCGCTTGCGCGCCGCGAAGCCGACCTCGCGGGAGACGACGCGCAGGAGGTTGCCGATGTCGATAGGCGCGGCATCGAGGCTGAGCGTGTCGGCCTCGATGCGGCGCATGTCCAGCAGGTCCTGGAGCAGGCGCAGCATGTAGGCCCCGCTGTCGTTGATATCCCGGAGATAGCCGACATAGGCGTCCGAGCGGATCGGGGCGGTATCCTGCAGCATGAGCTGGGTGAAGCCGATGACGGCGTTGAGCGGGGTGCGCAGCTCGTGACTCGCCCGGGCGACGGCCTCGCGGCGCTCGAAGATGCCGGGTCGGCCAGCCTCCTGCGGCCCGGCGGCGGGGCGCAGGGTAATGGCGCGGTGGTCGGCGTTGTGGCGCGTGGCCGGACCGATGCCGAGGCGCAGGGTCTGGCTGCGGTCGCGCAGCGTCAGGTCGAGCGCGCCGGCGGCATCGGCCCGGTCCAGCGCCTCGCTCAGCGCCGTCGCGCCGGGGTCGTCGAAGAGGTCGGCCAGCGACCGCCCCAGGGCCGGCCCGCCGTCGAGCAGGTCGGCGGCAACGGCGTTCATCTCGGCCACCGTGCCGTCCGCGCGCAGGGACAGCGTCCCGATGCCGAGGGCGGCGAGCGCGGCGTCGCGGTCGTCGGCGCGTCGCTGGAGGGCGACGGCGGCATTGCGGTCGCCCAAACCTTGTTCAAAAGTGGCGATCCAGGCCCCCACGCCCTGCCATGGTCCGCGCCGGACATGCAGGGCAAGGCCGCGTTCCGGCAGATCGAGCGTCGCGGCATCCTGCCGCCCGTCACGCATGGCGAGCAGTGCGGCGGCGAGGCGGTCGGCCTCGGACGCAGCCAGCGCGGCAAGGGCGGGAGCGGGCGCGCCGGGGGCGAGGTCGAGCAGCGAGCGCGCCCGGCGCGACAGATAGAGGGACCGCAGCGCATCGTCGTAGACGCCCGCGGCCACGTCGACCGCCTCCAGCAGCGCCCGGCCGTCCGCACGCTCCGGAGCGGCGGGCAGGAGCGGGGCGTCGTCCCGCTCGATGGCGTCCGAGAAGCTGGCGAGCGCCGCATAGGAGCCGGTGACGGGGTCGAGCATCCGGCGCAGGGTGAGACGGTGGCGGCGCGGCCCGGCCCGGGTCTGCAGGACCGCCGCCTCGCTGAACGCGCCGGTCACGAGAAGGCTGCGCAGGGCGGTGCGGGCGGGGGCGCGCGCGCCGTACCGGGCGGCGAGATCGGCCAGCGCCCCGCGTCCGAAGACGAAATCGGCGGCATCGTTCTGGGCCAGCATCCGCCCGTCCTCGCCGAAGAGCGTCATCGCCTGGGGCGCGGTCGCGAAGATCTCGCGCATCCGCTCCGGCTCGCTCTCGCGGCCAAGGGGAAAGGGAATGGCCTGAATGCGCAGCCCCGTGCGCCCGTTGCCCAGATCGAAGCGCCCGGCCAGCGCGGCCACTTGGCGCGGCCCGCCGGCGGGGGTCAGGGTCAGGCGGGCGCGGGCCTGGCCGTCCGGGGCGGAGAGCGCGGCGTGCAGGAGGCGGGCGAACTGCTCCGTCGCCGGGTCGGAGGGCGGGAAGTCCCGGTCGAGAAGATCGAGCACCGACCCCTCGCCCCAGAAGCGCAGCGCTTCCTCGTCGGCCCAGACGATCCGTCGCCGGTCGTGATCCCAGACCCAGACCAGCGGGTCCGCCATCGTTGCGGGGGGGGTGTGCTGTGACGCTGCCATTCGAAGCCGTTCCAATCCGGGACTCTGGTGGGTACCGGCAGGAAGGAATGCATCGAACGGGCCAAGCGTGCCCTGGGCGGGTATCAGCTGCGGCGGGCGGGTTTCACCTTGCGGGCGGCCATTGCGGCGACGCG
>JAHDDY010000147.1 GCA_020629115.1 Paracoccaceae bacterium
CCAGCGGCGGCGGCGGCGGCGGCGGCGGCGGCGGCGGCGGCGGCGGCGGAGGCGGCGGCGGCGGCGGAGGCGGCGGCGGCGGCGGTGGCAACAGTGACAACGATGGGGATCACGCTGATGATGGCCACAATGGTGGGGGTGGCGGCCGTGAGGACGTGTACGGCGGGGGCGGCGGCGGGGGCGGTAGCAGCGGCGGCTCAAGCGACACAGAGTCCAGTGTCCAGACGGGCAGCCATGGCGCGGTCCCTCAGCACTCTCATGCTGCTCCGGCCGCTGCCGCACCGCATGACCTGGCGGCCCTCCTGTCCTCCTTCTCCGGCTCGGCTTTTACCCAAGCGCCGGCGTGGTCGGGGCCAACGGGCTTTTCTGCGTGGCGTCGCAAGGTCCGCACGTGGCTGTGTGTGACGTCTGTTCCACCGCACAAGCAAGGTGGCGCCATGCTCATGGCCCTTAGCGGACATGCGGAGCGAGAGGGCTACAACCTGGCTTCGGCCGCCCTGCACGCCCCTAACGGCGCGGAGCGCCTCCTCAAGCATCTGCACCTGCGCTTTGGCGGGTCGCGTCTGGACGAGAAGCATTCGGCGATGCAAGCCCTGCACACCTGCCACCGTGGCCAGCAGTCCATGGAGGAGTACCTGACCCGGTTCGACTCTGCTGTTCATGCGTGTGCGCAAGCGGACGTGGGGGTCCCTCCGGAGCTACTGGCGCACCAGGTACTGCAACAAGCCAACCTGACCCACGATCAAGCCACGGTCGTCATGTCAACCGTGAAGGCTGATGCTCGGACGCGCGGGGTGATCACCTATGCAGAAATGCAGGCGGCCCTCACTCTCCTGCACGGCCAACGAGCCAAGGCGTGGGCCGGGTCGAGCAGTGCCGCGTCGGTGACGCTCACCGTCGGCGAACATCGCGCTCTTCTGGCGGCTGCCAAGCAACCTGAGGGGAACCAGGTGCCTCCTCGCAACGCGGACTACTCCAAGGTGCTGTGCTGGCACTGCCACGAGATGGGACACACTCGTCGGTACTGCCCCAGCCGTCCTCGCCGTGATGCCGCAGCTCCTGCTGCGGCGCCTCCGCCCGAGGAGGAACGCGCACTTTACATCACTTGCGCAGTGCGCAGTGCGCTTCTGTGCGACGCTGTGCAAGTCCCTGGCCGGGCCATCATTGACCCTGGAGCCACCGCAACGGTTGCCGGGGCGTCCTGGGTGGCCCAGTACAAGTCCGCCTTGACGGAGGCGGAGCGCGCCACGTCCCGCACTGAGCCGGCGGATGTGGTGTTTCGCTTTGGTGACGGGGGCGAACGACGATGCCGTACGGTGGCGGTTCTCCCTGTGCGGATCGCCGGAACCAACTACCACTTGCGTGTGCACGTCGTGCCCGGCGGCCTGCCGCTGCTACTCAGTCGCGAATCTCTGCGGCGGGCTCGTGCTGTCCTGGACCTGGACAACGACACGCTTCTTCTCAAGGAGACGTCCCACACCGTGCCGCTGGGCACGGATTCGGCTGGACATCTCACTCTGGTGGTGCTACCCAGCTCGGCGCCGCCGGGTGTCGTGACCGCTGAGGTCATGCTCGAGGAGGTGGTGGCGGTCAGCCCAAACGCAACTGAACCGAGCGATTCGGTGGTGACGGCGACGACGCCTGACCTTCCGGCGGTAGCCGCCCGTCTGCATCAGACGTATGGCCACGCGGGTGCGGCGCGCCTGTCGCATCTCCTGCGCCAGGCTGGCTGCGCGGACGCGGCTGTGCACGCGGCCATCGAGACGGCGGTCAAGGATTGCCGCGCCTGCCAGCTGTCAAAGCCGGCTCCACATCATCCGGTGGTGGCCATGCCTAGGTCGCCGCGCTTCAACGACACTGTGGCAATGGACCTGGCCAGTATCCGCGGTCTGGGGACCTTTGTGCACTTTATCGACATTGGCACCCGGTTGTCGCGCTGCGTGGCCATCCCGAACAAGCTGGCGCAGACCGTGGTGCGCGCCTTCTTGGATGCGTGGATTTGTGTGTACGGCGCCCCGCGCGAGGTACTGGGGGACGGCGGCGGCGAGCTGCAAAACGACCTGTTCCGGCTGCTCAGCGAGAAGTTCAACGTGGGCGTCTCTACGACGGCGGCCCAGGCGGCATGGAGCAACGGTATCTGTGAGCGACACAACGCTGTAATCAAGCGGACCGTGGACCTGTTGCGCGGCGACTTTCCGGACGCCGCCTTCCAAGACCTGCTCTCCCATGCCGCGTTTGCCAAGAACAACCTGTCCGTGCACGCCACGGCCACTCCTTACCAGCTGGTCACTGGCAGTTTGCCACGTCTTCCTTCTGTTCTCACTGACGGGCTTCCTGCCATGCACTCGATCCGAGCCAAGGACGACGACTACCTGCAGGCCACTATCAACATGCTGGCTGCTTCTCGGGCGGCCTTGGCGCGGGCAGAGGCTGACCAGTCTTTGCGGCGGGCGCTCAACCGGCCGCCCTCACGCAACCACAATGCGCTGTGGCCGCTGGGGGCCGCGGTGGACTATTGGGTTGATGACCTCAACCCGGACAAGCGCGGCTGGCGCGGCCCGGCCGCCGTGGCCGGGCAGGTTGGGAAACAAGTCCGGCTGCGGCATGGCGGAACGTGGACGACTCGCCATACTGAGAGCTTGCGGCGCTGTGGGGAGCCCGAGAGCACGGATCGCGCTCCAACGGAATCCCCTGTCTCGGTGCCTGCAGAGACGGACCGGTCATCTCCGCCCGGTGAGCCAGTCGGCGCTCCCTCGGAAGGTAGCGTCGCAGACATGCTGCAGCGCGCCGCAGCGGCGGTGCAAGCTCACGCGTGTGTGGCTGATGCGCGCAGCGGCTCCCACGATGGCCCACAAGACTGCCCGGAACAACCCGCAGGTGCGCGCACGCATGACCCCGCCTGTGGCGGCAACGGCGCCGCCGGCGACGCCGTCCGCGCGGTCCGCTTCTCGGCGGGCGCACATCCGGGCGACGCGCAACCCCTGGGCCGCCTGACAGGCCGAGCTCTCGCGCACTCACTGCGTCATGGAACAAGCAACCTGGACGCGCAACTTGAGAAGCTGCACGCTCAATGGCTTCATGCGCCCGCTGCTGTAACCGTGTCTCGCCTGGGGTTCAACGGCGTACGCGACGCACGCGTGCTCGCCCGCGCGGCGGGCGTGGCGGAGGCATGCACCATCTGCACTGGTGGCGCAGGCGCCACGGTGGCTAGTGACGAGGAGGACGCCAGCGACGCCGACGTCGCGGTGGCATCACCCACCAACGCTGAAGCAGCTGATGACGCACACAACTCAGTGCGGCGGTACTCCGCACTCATCACCCGCCGCGAGCAGCGACGGCGGACGGAGGTCCCGCTCGCAGAGGCAGGCTGCCGTTTTGACGGGGCAATCGACGCGGAGCTGGACGCCTGGGCACAACGGTCCGTGTACACGGAGGCGCGTGACAACGGGCAGCGAGTTCTGTCCACTCGCTGGGTGCTGACGATCAAGGCGCCGCAGCTGCCAACTGACCCGCCCCGGCTGAAGGCTCGTCTGTGCGTCCGGGGGTTCGAGGACCCGGACCGCGCCCTGGTGGAGCGGGAGTCGCCCACCGTCGCTCGCGCCACCGTCCGACTGGTCATCGCGGCGGCGGTTGCGCGTGGCTGGGTGCTGCGCACCGTGGATGTGTCCACCGCGTTCCTGCAAGGCATGCCTATTGACAGGCCCTCCCCCGTGTTTGTGCGCCCCCCGGCGCAGGCCCGTGTCCCGTCTGGCACGGTGTGGCGGCTCAACAAGTGCGCCTACGGTCTGACGGATGCTCCCCGCGCGTGGTACAACAGGGTGGTGGCACTGCTCCAGTCCATCAAGGCGGAGCGGGTGGAGGCGGATTACGGACTGTTTGTGCGGTATGAGGCGGCCACTCCAATGCTGATGGTCGCCGTGCACGTCGATGACTTCCTCTTCTGTGGCACTGTGTCGGGCGTGGCCCTGTTCGAGAGCGCGCTGCGCGACGCGTTCACGGTGGGGCCAATTGCTGTCGGAGCGTTTACCTTTACGGGCTTGCGCGTTGTCACGCGCATGCCCGCTCCGGGCGTGCCGATGGCAGTGGCCGTGGACCAGGACGCGTACATTGACTCTGTCGACGACATTGTCATCGAGCCGTCGCGCACGCGCGACGCCGCCCTGCCGGTGACCGCCGCCGAGTTGACGGACTATCGACGGGCCACGGGGGCGCTCCTGTGGGCGACGGGGCAGACGCTTCCCCATCTCGCCTGCGCCGCGGCACTCCTCGCCCGTCGGTTCAAGGACGCACGCGTGGCGGATCTGGTGCGCGCCAACAAGGTCATCAAGCTGGTGCGGCAGGCGCGGGGCGTCCCACTTATGTTCTTCCCCACGCCGCCGCGCCCACACCTGGTGCTGTTCACCGACTCGTCGGCGGTGACCATCAAGGCGCCCGTCTCGCAGGCGGGCCTCGCGCTCTTCCTGACTCCCTCGTCGTCGGCAGGCGCCGTCGGGGTACCGGACGGTCAAGGCCCCTGCACACTGGTGGCGTGGGGTTCACACCGCCAGCGTCGGGTCACCCACAGCTCCTTTGCGGCCGAGGCCTTCGCGCTGCTTCACGGCCTGCAGACGGCTCTCGTCGTCTCCTCGGCCGCGGGCTGTCTACTGGGAGGGACCGACCGCCGGCCTCTGCCCATCCACGTGATGCTGGACTCGATGGGCGTGTACGAGGCCCTGTCGTCCGGAGCGGAGTCGGGCTCAAAGGAGGTGCGCGCGGTGGTGGCGGACCTACAAGACTACTACTGCAGCGGGGCCATTACAACGGCGACATGGATGCCTGCGCGGTTTCAACTGGCGGACGGGCTCACCAAGCCCACTGGCGCGGCAGGCCTGCGCGCCGCCCTGATGGCCGGCGCACTGACGTTGCGGTCCGCCGGGTCGCGCTGGAAGTGCGCGGGGCAGGACCCCTCCCGTGCGTAGACCTACTCGCACCATCTCCTCCTCTCCCCTTGCCCAACGACCGCGCGCCCCTTGCTCGGCGGCATCGACGTTATGGGCCCCGTCGAGTCGCCTACCTCTGCAAGTGGCGCGCACCTCTAAGGGCAAGGGCAAGATGGAGTGTGGGTGAGTGTGAGCTGTGTGAGCTGGTCTGACGATGACGATCGGCGAGTCC
>JAHDDY010000148.1 GCA_020629115.1 Paracoccaceae bacterium
CAATGTCAATTGCATGGAGGAACCACCCAGTGGGTGCCACGTGTCCGAGGTCCACTGACAGGGCGTCATTGAATTTCAGGTCGCGTGGCACGGTAACGAGTGGACGTGTCGGGCGTGGCGCAGTCTTTTGGCAGACATCGCACCGAGCGACCGCCCGCATCACGGCTTCGAAGACCTTCTTGTCGGTTGTCCCGGCTTGCCGCAGGAGAGTAACGAGTCGGGCTGCTGAGCAGTGGCCGTACTGCGTGTGCAGTTTGGTTGCCTGTTGGTCCAGGACCTTGCCGTCCTTGTTCACGAGAGCCGAACTGGCTGTTAGCGTGAAGGCGCGAAGGGCGCGCTGAGGCGGGTCGGTGGACCCCCCTGCCGGCAGGGGCGTCTCCTTCCGTTTGGTCGGCTGCGGCAGTGTCGTGCGCTCTTCCGTGGAGACCGTGGTGGCAGCGAGGGCGCGGTTCGCGGTGGCTACCGCAACGACCTCCGTGTGCAAGACCGGCGATGGCTTTGTGGCGGAGATGGCCGTGCGCTTCTTCTTCTTCGTCTCGAGAGCGTTGAACGTCAGGTGGCCTGCTCCGGACATGGAGAGCGGGACGGTCACCGAGAGAGCCGCAACCTCCATGGAGCGTCCGGCGACGTCAAGGATGACCCCAAGTGAGGCCATTGACTTGCGGCTCAGGAGCATAGGCAGGGTGCCGGCGACGACCCACGTCGCTACGTGGCAGGTCTGGCTGCCAATGCGGATCGGCAGTGTGACCCGTTCATGGGCGCGCTGTGTCTGCCCGTCCCCGAAGGTGAACACGGCGGCCGCCTCGACGGAGGTAATCAGGGAGCGCATGTACGGCGACAGGCGACAGACGTACTCCGCCACCCACGCGGCGCCGGCAATGGTGGAGGTCGCACCAATGTCCAAGATGACATCGCCTGTTCGTGCCATCAGTCCCGTGGTATCCTTGCCATCTGCTATCAGCACCAGGTGCGCTGTTTCCTGCGCGACGAATGCCTCTTCATCGGTGGCTTGCGTGCCTGCCGCGGGGGGTGCTGCGCGCGTGACAGCGGCCGCTTCGTCACGGGCACGCTTGCGGCAGTCCCGATGGATGTGACCATTTTTGCCGCAGTACCAGCAGCCGGTTTGGTTCGTCTTGTTCGGCGCCCGGTACACTTCCGTGCGAGGCGGTGTGGGCGTGGTGCGGCGGGCAACATACGCCTGGTGCTCTCCGTACGTCACCACCATCATGGCGGCGTCTGACGACGGCTTGAGGTCCGTGTTGCCGCCCCAGAGATCACGAAGCGCCGTGGTGATGGAGCGGAGCGAGTCGTGCCCTTTTACGGACAGCACACCAGCAGCGGACATGGTGGTCGCTTGCTGGTGCTTGTCGAGCCCCGCTTGGTCAAGGAAGATGGCGGCGGCGGTCTTGTTTGACATGGAGTACCCGTTCACTCGGCACTGTACTAGAGCTTGGCCCATGGCGGCCAGGTACTCTTCCATGGTGCGTGTGCCACGGTACAGCGTCTTGAGCGTGCGGTAGGCTTCCTGTCCACGCTGCGCCTCGCTGCCGCCGAAGATGACGCGCAGGCATTCGAGGAGCCGTTTGTAACCGTCGGGCAGGATGAGATCTGCAACGGACACGTTACGCGCCGCCTCCTTGGCGACACCCGAGAGAGCCAGGCGCATGGCGCCGCCCTTCTTGTCATCCGCCAGTGTGGTCATGTGATTCCACAGCTGGACGTCTTCCTGGTACTGCAAGAAACCGTCGGGTCCCGCCCACTCGGGCGCCTTGACATGCAGTGCTTTTGTGTTCGTCGTCGGTGCGAGCGCAGCGGGCTCCGTGCCGACGGCCCCCGTCGCTGCGAGCAGAGCAGTCTTGGCCGCAGCCGCGGCCGCCTCGGCGGCGACCGCCTCGTCAGCAGCCGCCCGAGCTCGGGCGGCCGCCTCCGCGGCGACCGCCTCTGCCGTCTTGACCGCCTCCTCGGCGGCGGCGGTCGCCCGAGCACCTGCCGTCTCATTGCTCGTCATCCCCGGCGGATCCACGACGGGCGCCACGTCAGTGTTGTCCGTGGTGGCCATGCTGCCGGGGGAGAAGGATGGTGGTGGAACAGGTGTGGGTAGGGGCGGGCGCCGTGACGAGCTGGCGCCCCCAGGGGCGCCCGTCACGGGGCTGATGGGGTGAGCCGTCGTGCTCACCCGCAAGTACCTTCCCGCGTGCGCTAGCGGGAGGAACGGCAGGTCCGCGTGCGGGATGTGCCGTCTGAACAAGGTGAGCGACGAGGAGCTACCATGAGAGAAAAGAGTCGTTCACTTGTTGCCTAGCATCGCTCGGTCCGCCAGGGCTTCCCCTCCGCTGGTCTTATCCCTCTTCTCTCCCCTCGTTCCCTCGTCCGCGGCTGTGCGCTGCTACCCGCGCTGGTCGTGCCCCGCGTCCCCTCGTTGTGCTGGGGCTCCTCCCGGCACCCACGTGGTCGCGTCCGTTCGTCTGGCTTGCGCATCCATGGGTCGTCACCATGAATTGCGGGGCATAATGCAGATGCGGTGGAAGGTCGCCGCCGCTCCGCGGGATTGATTATTCACATTCGCCCATCATCGGGCTCGTCTTGGCCGTTATAAACACGCCCCACCGCAGTCCTTGCATGTTGTGCCGCCGTGGATGACTTGGTGAGGTAGTCGTTGTCGGACAGTCGGACCCCGAAGCGGCCTGTCTGGAGCGTCCGCTGTAGTGGGGTGTCGCGGCCGGCCTTGGTCAAAGCGTCGGCGAGTTGACCATGCGCCCGAAGCCAGGTGATGGAGGCGATGCTTCCGCCATGGTAGAACTCCCGAAGCTCTTGGACTGCCGCGCCCACTTCCTTGGGTTGGACCACGCCATCCGCGTCCAGTGTGTTGTACAGCGACAGGTTGTCGGTATACGCGTCGATAGGCGCCAGGCGGTACTCGTCCCCTTCGTGGATGTGTGCGTGGATTGCAGCGAGCTCCAGTGCAGCCCTGACGCCCTCCAGTAGGGCATAGACCTCCGCCGCGAACGATGAGTGTGTGACTCGCCGCTGTCGGTGGGAGGTGTAGAGCAGCAGGGTCATGGGCGTGTCCGGGGGCATAGGGCCCGCCGCGACTGTGCCTGACGTTGCAAAGATGGCAAAGCCCGTGTGCGCCGTCGGGACGCCCGCCTTGACGCTAGAGGCGTCGACAAAGAGGCGGAGGCGTTGCTGACCACGCATCGGCATAAACAGAAGTGGGATCGGTCGCGCCGCCTTGGCCGCTCGGACAACACGGTTGGCTACCGTCAGGTCGCGCACCACGGCATGGCCAAAGCGACGAGCCAAGGTCGTTGCAGCACACGATAGGTAGGGCATTGTCTGCCCAGTTGCCCACAGCAGGGCGCCCGTAGCGCGGCGATACAGGGTGAGCTCTTCCGGCTCGAGGCGTGCACCAGGTTCAGCCTTGCGCTCCGGTCGGATGTCGATGGTGTCGATCGAGTCAACGTACGGCTCCTGGTCTGCGCGTATGGCGATACGCCCGGTGTCCTCGTCCAGGTCCGTCTTGACCCGGACGCCCGTGAAGTTAAAAGATCCGGACTTGGTGGGGCCGGTTGCAAAGGCCTTGCGCACGGCCGTCTCAAAGTCGTGCACAGCTTGGGCAGTGCCCCCGAAGAGGAAGTCGTCCACATGAACGGCGACAACGAGGAGGAGCTGTCCGTCCGTGTGACGAGTGAACAATCCGTGATCGAGTGTGGACCGGACCAGGCCGAGCACCGTCATGAGCTTGAGGACGCTTTCGTACCAGCGGCGGGGCGCATCAGTGAGCCCGTACGCACACTTGCGCAGCTGCCAGACGATGCCCGCGGGAACCTTGGCATGAGGCGGTGGTTGCACGAAGACAGCGTGGGGTCGGTCCAGAGGCATGCCTTGTAGGAAAGCCGTGCGCACGTCGACGGTGCGCGGCACAAACCCGTGTGTGGCCATGGCCGACAGGGCAACCCGGAAAGTGGCACGTGACGCCGTAGGTGATGTGCTGTCAACGTTGTCTCGGTCGGGATCCTCAAACCCACGCACCACGAGGCGCGCCTTCCGTCGGGGCGGACTTGTCGGGGAGTCCGGTTCCTTGAGGGTGAGCACCCAGCGAGTGGACAGTACGGTCTGGCCGTTATATGGCACCTCGGTGTAGACGGCTAGGTCAGCCCAGGCCGCAAGCTCCGACATGATGGCCTCCTCAAAGGCGGCCCCTGCTTCGGAGATGGGTATTTCCGAGCGACGACGCATCTCTCGTCGCGTAATGAAGGCTTGGTGGGTGGCCACTCCAGAACGTCGAAGCGCCGCCTCCAGCGTGTCTGGCCCCGTGAAGATAGCCGTCATGGCGTCTTCCGCTTGCTGCAGGCGTCCCTCACGATGACAATGCGAGTCCTTGTTGATCTGGCTGCACCGCATGCCGAACAAGCGCACCGCATAGTCCTCTTGTTCCTCCTTGGACCGGAAAGCAAGCAAGGCCGGAAAGGAGCGCTGCGCGGAGGTCGTCGGGGTGGGTGCAGTTGATGCAAAATGCACTCGTCGTGTGCCCCCACGCGTGCGGCCTTCCCACACAGAAGCGGGACGGTCAGAGGCTGCCGGCGCCGTGTGCGGGACGGTGTTATTGCGGTTGGGGGACGCAGGCTTGTCTTTGGGTTCCGCCTCGATGCGGTCGAGGGCCGCGCGCACCTTAGCCATCATGTCGCTCGTGCGTTCGTGGAGGTCGTCCGGGGTCGGCTGCGACACAGTCTCGTCCTGTGCCGGTGCCTCCGCTGCCGGGGTGGTGGGGGATGGGCTCACTTGCGTCGTGGTTGTCCCATCGTCGTGTTTCTCCGCAATGGTTCGAGTAGGCGGCCACTGGTCGTCCACCGTCGGGGCACTTGTCGACGGCGACGTCTCGCTTGGTGCGCCGGGTGAGGGCCCGCTCGGTTGGGGAACGAGTCGAACCTGACTAGCAGGCCGGTTCACCCATTGGTGGCCGTACTGCAGGCGCACCTCGTCTTTAGCGGCAGCCACGTCCGTCACGTGCCCAGGACCCTGCCATCCACCGCGACCGAACCCAACCC
>JAHDDY010000149.1 GCA_020629115.1 Paracoccaceae bacterium
CTGACCAGGGAAAACGTGATGGTGTCGGAGGGGGGACTTGAACAAACCTCCCCCAACACGCATCCCGCGTCGTCCAGCGGTAACCAGTGGCGTTGAGCGGCATCCAGCGACCGGCGAATCCGCTGCCTGCCGCTCGTTACCGCCCCAGGGTGCTGGACGCCATTAGCAAACCATTAGCAACACGACACCCCGCCCACAAGAACCACGTCGCTGTCGACGCCAGAATCGCGAGTCATGGCAGTGGGATCACAGCGAAGCCGCCTCCTCGCCGGCAAGGCGCAACTGGAGCGCCTTTATTCGTTCACGGTGGCTCGTGATCTCCTGATCGAGTACGCCATCCGCACACGCAAGCTCTGACCATCGCTCGGCCGCCTCAGCGAACTTCTTTGCGACCTCAAGGCTCTTCGGTCGAGCGACCTCTGCCCGCTTCTGATAGTAAACGGCGAGCGTGTCTGCGAAGCGGTACGACCAACCGGTGCCGAGTGTCGTTGTGCTCCTGAGCTCGGTCAGAGCATCCGCCAAGTCATGGACCGACGAGCCCTCAAGAGGCTCGTCGACGCGTCCCAACGCTGCGGCGTAAAGCAGGAAGTTGACAAGCCACGGATATACGTGATCGACAGTCGTCAGCAGGTCTGGGTCGACCGCACCGAACGCCGCTACGAGCAGTTCACTCTCGGATCCCGCCGTCGGGACATGCCCACCTGCGGCGCCAAGAGGATTCAGGCAGTGCCAAGCGTCGAAACGCAATCGCCCCAAGATCAACGCCTTCAGGCGATGGGCCGTCTCGCCCTCCCCCAAGACCTCCATGGAGGCCAGGAACTGCCGTTCCGCGGCAGCCAGTAGAGCTACAACCTCCTCAGCCGAGCTCATCTGACGCGATCTCGTCAGAGAGGCGTGGAAGCGAGAGATAGCTGCAAGCGAGCTGGCCGCGAGCCTCTCCTCTCGCCGGAACGAAGTATCGCCCTCTGAAGCGTCGTTCAATGCACGGGCGAGAGCCTCTGCCACCTGGGATGCCGCCGCGTCGGCGAAGAGCGAGAAGAGAATCGCTGCCGCGGCAAGCGCGCGGTGGGGATGCTCGACGTCAATCGCCGCTGCTCTCGCGATCTCTTGGGCGACGTGCGCAGCCGTCGCACCGTTTGCATCATTGTCACCCTCGAGATTCGGACCGTCGAGCGAGCTAAGAATCGCCGACGCCTCGTCTACAACATGGTCCTCGATCGCCACGATGCCAAAGCGCGTGAGACCGAGGGCATCAGCCAGGGCCTCGTCGTTCAACGCCAACGATCGCAACTCTTCCATCCGGCGCAGCACCTTGCTGTACGTCCGGGAGTAGATCTCGGTAAAAAAGAAGTAGGCCTGCGCTCGATCCTCGACCTCCTCGACGCGCTGGCGTATCGTTCCGTCTATCGCTGCCCGGTGCTCCTCCTCGTACTCGGCGAGAGCATCGAACGGCATGGCGCCGATTTCGACCTTCTCGGCAAGCCGCGGCTCGTAGCCGGCCAACCATTCCGGCCACACCTTCTCCAGAAAGCGCAGACTGGTCATCTCATCGATGACCGCCGCCAGGCCGCCGCTGCCACCCTCAAGGTCCGCGAGGACCTCAAACAGGTGCTCGTCATCACCTACGCGTATTGCGCTCGCGACTTCGATGATCTCCGCTGCGAATTCCGGCTCCATCCGAGCCCGATCGAGGTCGAAAGAGAGACTCGGCACGAGGAGCCTGACCAGATAGTAGTACTCGTCGCGAAGAACGCTGTGGACTTCGTGCGGCCACGGGTCGTCGACATGTTCGGACGTATAGGTCGTGGCACTCCGGAGCCATTCGTCGCCGACGAGAGACTCCCGGAGCGAGCTTGTCTCGCTGTAAAATCGCACGATCGTCGTCGAGCGCTCTTCCGAACGGCCCTCGACCGCCTTGACAAGGCTGGCCAGGGCCACAACGTCGTTCATATGAGACCGGGCAGTCTTTGCTGATTGCTTGACCTCTTGCTCGCCGAACCGATACCGGCTCAAGACCGACTCAACGCGGGCGACCAGCGGACCGGAAAGCAGTGAATCCCCGAAGTCGAAGGGAGTCGGCTCCTTCAGGCCGCCATCCATCAGCCGCAAAGATCGGGCTCGATCGTCCTCTGCGAGGAGGTCGAAGGCTACGAAGAGCTCTGGCCCTGTATCCGTCAACGCTGACACGTAGACCTCGGGCGTAAGCGCCTGTCCCCGGTTGACTACGTCCGCAAGTTCCGCAAGCGCGGCTTGAACACCAAGTGCGTCCACTGCTTGTTGGTAGCCGCCCGGCTTCCGCTTGATTCCTGGTCCGGTCAGCTGAAACGTCCACTCCGCCAGATGCGGTTGCAGAACGCGGAACTTTGGCACTGATACGAGGCCACTCTCGAGGCCGAAGTTCAGGATGGCGCTAAATAGACCACAAAATTCGGTTCGACCAGTTCCCGGTCGCTCGACGATCCCACGCGGCATCCGCTGGCTCATTCGCGCAAAGTGATTGCCCGTCCTCACCATGCTCGTCACGTCTGAGCCCCGGTAGCCGAATACCGTGCTGGTTAGAAAGTCGGTGTCGAGAAAGTGAAGAACCTCGAACTTGCGCTCTTGCTCTAGTTCAAGGTCATGAGCCGCAGCGCAGATTGCTGTCGCGACTCTCCTGACCAGGCTTGCGCCATTAGATCCTCCAGCGCGGTTAGCCATTGGCGTACTCGTACACCCGCTGGTTTAGCAGCTCTCTCGACTCCGTCGCCCCGAAGGTCACCGCAGCCTCTTCGCGCGGCCTTCGATCAACGACCCACCACACATAGCCAAGCGGCGCAAAGCTCGCTAGCGCCAGTAGAACAACAAGGATCCCCACTAGCTCTTCCCCCTCACGGATTCAGCAAGTCCAGCGTCTTATAGCCGACCAAGCAACTAGCCCCGAGGAAGGCCAGACCCGTCCATGCTGCGAACTCCGCCTGCTCACTCCAATCGACGTCGGTCAGAGCAGCGATCGTCACAGCAGTCCAAACTGCAACAGCAATCACAATCGCGGAGATGAGAGCGCCCTTTATGAGCTCGACCTTGTTTGCGCGATCCTCGTCATTGAGGAAGATGTCGCGGGGAACGGTCAACCGCTGCAGCACCCCAGCCAACACGCCGATGCTGCCGATGTAGAACTGACCCCGATCCACGGGAGCTGACATGTTCTCGGTTCCAGTAGTCAGATAGGCGACTACCAAGTACGCAAAGAATGGGCTGGCGACCCCGAGGACGACCGATGACGCTAGGAAGCGCGCTTGCTCCGAATTCATTCGGTCCAACATAGCGGTCCGCCCGACGGCCACCGCGTATCGGCGATCCCCGCTGCGACGTTCCCATGCAGAACCTGCTCATCATTGGTACCGCCGGCGAACCTGAGGTCCGGCGCCAAGCCCCACCCGCTTCATCGCGTCTGGGCTTCGCCGACCCATCTCGGCTGTCGCGTTGACCGCCCCGCTCCCCGAGGGGCCGATGTGAATCGGTGAGGGATCGTGTTCGGTGAGCGGTCCCTGGGTGGGGCTGGACGCCGGGGTCCGCCAGCGGTGATGGGCGGCCATGAAGCGCAGCGCAGCGCTGCGCTTCCGGCAGAAGCCCAACAGGAGTATCACCGATGAACTACACCGACCTCGCCACCCAGGTCACCGCCCGACTCGTCGACCAGATCGAAACCGGCCCCGGCACCTGGCGCATGCCATGGCACACCGTCCCCGGCGTGTTCGACGTCCGCAACGCCGCCACCGGCAACCACTACCGAGGCGCCAACACCCTCACCCTCGCCGTCGAGGCCATCGACGCCGACCACCCGACCGGATGGTGGGCCACCTACAAGCAATGGGCCGACCTCGACGCCCAAGTCCGCAAAGGCGAACGCTCCGCCCGCATCGTGAAATGGGTCCCCGCCAAGACCAAAGACGACCAGCCCGCCGCCGGCGACGAGGAGAACCGTCGGACGCTCGTCCCGCGGGTCTACTCGGTGTTCAACGCCGCCCAGGTCGACGGCTGGACCCCGCCCGCTCCCCCAGCCCGAACCGTCATCGAGCGCCACGCCGGCGCCGAGGCGTTCATCGCCAACACCGGCGCCGAGATCACCTACGGCCACAACCACGCCGCCTACCAGCCGGCGCGAGACCGCATCGAGCTCCCCGAGCCCGAACAGTTCACCGACACCGAGGCCTACTACTCCACGACCTGCCACGAACTCACCCACTGGACCGGCCACCACAGCCGCCTCAGCCGAGACCTCACCGGACGATTCGGAGACGACGCCTACGCCGCCGAAGAACTCGTCGCCGAACTCGGCGCCGCCATCGCCTGCGCCAGCCTCGGCATCACCAACAGCCCCCGAGACGACCACGCCGGCTACCTCGCCCACTGGCTCAAGATCCTCAACGCCGACCCGAAAGCACTCTTCGCCGTCGCAGCCAAAGCACAAGCCGCCGTCGACTACCTCCACTCCGTCCAGCCCGACCCCGAGGGCGAGCGATGAGCCACCAGGCACTCACCCGAGTCCGCTGGCCCCTCGACCCGCTCCTCGCCGCCGCCGGCCACCCACCCATCGGCACCCTCGCCGCCCGCATCGGCGTCGCCCGCCGCACCGTCACCCGCTGGCGCACCAACGGACTCACCGACGAACAAGCCGACAACGCCGCCGTCATGCTCGGCTACCACCCGCTCAACATCTGGACCGACTGGCACGACGTCTGACCCGACGCCGCCAACCAGCCGACAACAGCCCGCACCATCCCGAAGCCGCCACGCCAACACCACGGAGTGACCGAGACACCAGCGTCGCGGGCGACGAGCCCGCTCCGAGACCCGAGCGCATCACCACCTCGAGCCCACCCAGCCGAGCCGTGACACCCACGCCAACGTCTCCGGCCCGCACGACATCGACGACCACGGCGCCTCCAGGCACCCGCGGTCACTGAGCCCGGACAACACCAAGCAACCGACAAGAGCGCCGATTCACCTCCCGCCCCGATCGCTTCAGGTGGCCGCCCCCGGTGTGCTTTGCCGAGCCGACA
>JAHDDY010000150.1 GCA_020629115.1 Paracoccaceae bacterium
GCCTCGAGGTCACCGACGTCCGCTTCGTCTTCTGCCGCCCAAGCGGCCCGATCGAGCGATCGGTTCTCGGGCTGGGAGATCTCAAGCGACGGGTCGCCGGTCGACTCGAGACAGAGGCAGGGATGATCTGATGGGCTTCCTGAGACGGGACCGGAAGAAGCAGAAAAGCTTGCAGGCGCCGAACCAAGCGCAGCGACCACCACGGCCCGAACCGGGGCTCGTGCGGGGCCGTCATTTCACGGAGTGGGTCGAGGAGGTCAAGCAGCTCAAGCGTGACGGTTGGCAGCAGGAGGTGATCGATCTCTGCACCGAGGCTGTCGAGGCGACCGAGGCCGAGTACCGAGTCGACGGGTTGGCGGTGGCGCCCTGGTGGTACGAACAGGTCGCGCTGGCCGCGCGGCGGTCAGACCAGCCGCTCGTCGAACGACAGATCATGGCGCGCTATCTGGCGCACCCGGGTCCCAAGCACCCGGACTACGTCACGAAGTTCGAGAAGGCCCTTGCGAAGCTCGACGCCAAGGAGCACGGCCCTCAGCCATGACCGCAGCTCGGGCGGCTCAGCGCTCGGTCAAGGCCGCTGATTGTGCAGCGACCAGCTCATCGAGCGTCGTTCGCAACAGATCGGGTGCGACGTGGGTCAGGCCTTCCGGCCGCAGCATCATCCGCTGAGCCCCGGTGAAGCCTCGCTCGCGGAGCCTCGTCGTCCACTCCTCGCCGTCGATCACACCTGCGGCCGCGAGATCCACGTTCTTGAGCTCGAGTGCGTAGGTGTAGATCAAAGCGAAGAGTGTGTGCGAGCCGCCGGGGTGTGCGACCCCGAGCGCGATGCTCTGTGGGTTGAACTTCACGAAGCGGCCAGGTTGAGCCTCCCACCACGAGAACAGGTCGGCGGCGAACGTCGACCAACCCGGACCTGACCGATCGTCGCACTCGGCGAGGAACGAATCGAGGTCGTGGTTCTCGACCGACGAGGTGATCGGCTCGGGTGGAAGGCTGATGTGGACCTCGGCGCCTTCGCTGACTTCGACGACCGCCCGGACCACCTCCGAGGAACGCCCGATCACCGTGGGAACCACGAGGAGTCGTTCGTCCTCGAGCCGGAACAAGCCGAGCTCGACCAGGCGGAGCGTGAAGCGGCTCTGTGGGTGGTCGGCGAGCAGGCCCGCAAGCGACTCGAGCTCGGTTCGGATGCCGTCCCCCACGATCAGGAGATGGAAGCGGGCGTCCTTGAGACGCTGGGTCACCTCATCGATGAATGCCGCCTCGTTCGGACCGCCGTCCACCCCGACGTGCGCCGCCAATGACCGACCGGCGAGCTTGGACGAGCACGCCGATTCGAACGATTCGTAGCTCATGCCGCGCAGTGCTGCGGCGTAGTCGAGCGCTTGGGCGACAACCTTCCGCCTGGCCTCGGGATTGCGCCAGAGCTTGGCCTCGACGATCACGAGTTCACCACGTGCGGTGACGAAGGCGTTGTCCACCGGACCGGCACCGGTGGGGATCTCCCTGCCCAGCGAGATCAGGGCACCGGAGAGGCCGAGCTCGTCGAGCTCCACCAGCTCGGGCGATTCATCGAGCAGCGCTTGGAGGAAGTCCTCCGACACCGAGGTCGTGCTCAGGTCGACACGTGTCGGCCGCTCACACGCGCCGCTGGTGAGCTTGAGAATCGGGTGACCTGATCGCATCCGGACATCTGATCACGGACGGAGCGCACAATCGAGGAGTGGCGCTCAGCTCTCGAACACGCCGAGGAATCGGCTCGGCGTGCCGTTCCAGCTGACGACGAGTTGGTCCCGTGCTCGGGTCGCAGCGACGTAGAGCAGGCACAGCTCGCGTTGGAGGTCGCTGGCGTGCTGGGCCGGGTCGACCGACTGGCTCGTGATCGCCGCCGGTGACGGCACTCGGCGATCGTCGACGTCGGCGATCGCGACGCAGCGGAACTCGAGCCCCTTCATGCGATGCATCGTCCCGATGCGAACCCCCGCCCCCTTCGGTTGGTCCCGCTTGAGCTCGATGACCTCGACGCCCGCCTCTCGGAGCGCCTCGGCGATCCCGGCCATGCTCGACCGTCCGCGGACGGCGATGCCGATCTCCTCCGGCTCGATGCCGGCGTCGATCCAGTAGTGCACCTTGGCGACGAGCTGATCGTTCTGCTCCTTCGCCGACTCGGCACCGATCAGCTCGGGGGTCGGCCCGCCACGGAAGCTGTGGTAGCCCGCGATGGTCTGGGGGTCGGCGCCCTCATCGAGATCGTCGAAGTCGCCCTCGCCGAGCAGCTGCATCGCCCAACCGAGGATCTGGTACGTCGTGCGGTAGTTGATCCGCAGCTTGGCCGACCGTCCCACGACGTTGATGCCGACCTTCTTCAGAGACGAGCGGTGGTCGTAGATCCGCTGGTGGCTGTCGCCGACGATGAAGAGGTCGTTGTGCCCTTCAGGGGCGAGCGCCCGGATCAGGCGCCACTGGGCGGCGTGAAGATCCTGTGCCTCGTCGACCACCACGTGTCGGTACGGCTTCGTCTCCCGCCCGGCGAGGTAGCCGGCGGCGTCGTGGGCGAGCTGGAGGAACGTGCGCTGGCCGGCGTCGAGCATCGCCCGGTTGAACGCCTCGATCACCCGCCACACCTCGGCTCGGGCTCGACGATCGAGCGGCACACCGCGGCCGGCTCGGCTGGCCTGGAAGTAGTCCGACCGTGAGGTCAGGCCCTGCGCCAGCACGACCTGCTCCCATTCGGCACCGACGAACGCCGGGTCGAGCTCGGACCCGAGGTCGGTGACGGCGTCCTCCCAGCGCTGCTGCACGTCGTCGGCGCGGGCGAGGCCGGGCGCGGAGCCCTCGACCTCCTGCACGATCCGACGGGCGATCACGTCGATGTTGCTGACCTCGACGACGTCGAGCGTCTCGCGGCCGCCGAGGCTGCGGAGATCGTCCTCGATCGCCTGGGCCAGGTTGCGGGTGTAGGTCGTGAAGAGGATCGGCTTGCCGGCCCGGTCGTCGAGGCGGCGGGCCAACGAGCGGGCTCGGTGAATGGCGACGACCGTCTTGCCGGTGCCGGCGCCACCGGTGACCCGGGCCGGGCCCTTGAAGTCGCGGTCGACGTGGCGTTCCTGCGACGGGTGGAGGAACGTCCGCCAGATGGCGAGTGGCTTGTCGAGCATGTCGCGCAGCTCGTCTTGGCCGTCGACCACGTGGAACGTCGCCTGCGAAATGGGCGAGGCCAGTGCGGTCACGACGTCGTCGGTGTCGTAGGTCCGTTGTGTCTCGAGCCCGGTGATCTCCGCATAGATGGCTTCGACCGGCACATCGGGTTCGAGCAGCCGGGAGATGGCCGTGGCCTGTGACTCGCTGACGAGCTCGAGGATGCTCAGCAGCTGGAGCTCCTCGGTGAGCGCTCGAAGTGTGAGTACGAGCGCCTCGGGCACGCCAAGCTGTGTGAAGTCCTTGTCGGAGCGGTGCTCGAAGAGGAGTGACCCACCGGGATTGACGACCGGTTCTGCGGCCTTGGCCTCGATGGCTTCGACGTCGAGGATCTCGAGCGCGCCGGTGGCGGCGTTGACCTGGAAGACGTTCTTGGCCATCCACCGGTCGGTGTCGTCGTGGTTGCCGATGGCGACGAGGACGAACGTCTCCTCACCCGCATCGAGCACGATGCCGCGGGTGCCCTGGTCGATCCGGACCGTGCGCGCACGGGGGTCCCGTTGGTTCGTGTGGCGCTCGAGCTTGAAGCCGCTGTTGCCGTGCAGGTCGCCCGAGCTGAACTCCTGGAACTGGTGGGCGATCTTCTGAACGGCTCGCTGCTGGCGTTGCTCGAGCTTGGCGTAGTCGCCGAGGAAGTCGGTGGAGAGGGCGAGGGTGGCCATCAGTTGTCTTTCAATCGGTCGAGAAGTTCTTGCATGTCCCATGCGGAGGCGGGGCGGGTGTCCCAGTCGGGGGCGGCGAGGCCAGCGTGTCCGTCGACGAGCACGCCGACCTTCTGGTCGGGCCAGGCGACCTCGATGGGTTCGCCGCCCACCTCGTGGCCGACGACGAACATGGGGGCGCCCCGCTCCATCACCTGTCGGGTCAGTGCGATCGCCGCGACGTCGTCGGCGAGCGAGAGCTCGTCTTCGGCCTCGTCGGTGAGCGGCGCCGTGAGGTCGAGGTCGGAGGGCTGGTCGGCAGCGACGGCCCACAGGTCCAGCTCGAGATACGCGAGTTCGGAGGCGCCGGCGATGATCACGTCGGACCCGTCACCGTGGAGGAGCTGCGCGAGGTTCGACCACTGCAACCAGTCTTGCCAGCGTGCCCGATGCGCCTCTTCGGCGACGTCGTCGTCGGTGTCGGGCACGGCGAGCACGATCGTCCAATCGGGGCCGGACGGCTTGGCGTTGCGCGGATCGGCGAACAGGGAGATCCCGAGGCCGTTGGGCGTGGTGTGCCTTCGAACCTGGATGTCGCCACCTCCGGCCGCTACGGCAGTGTCGCCGCTTCCTGCGTCCCGCACGAGCGTCACGAGCTGCTCGGCCGACGTCGTGCCCGCCGGTTCGCCGGTGGCCAGCAGGCCGAGCGTCGCGGCGTTCGCCACCATCCGCCACGCATCCATGTCGGGCCGACTCATCAGGTCGAGAAGCAGTGCGAGCGGGTTCTGATCGAACGTCTCGATCAGAACCGAGGTCCCCGATTGCTGGATGACCCGACGAGCCACCCCTCGAGCAGATGCATCGAGGAGGTTGCGCGGTTTGGCGTGCGCCGGTGGGTCCTTGAGGACGGCTTCGTGGAAGTTGTGGACGTCGTCCCACGTGAGGTTCCAGACCAGTCGCCCCGAAGCGCGCACACCCCGCCGCTTGGCCGCGTCCGACGCGATGTTGTTGATCTCCGACGAAGCGTGGAACTGGAAGCCGTCGCAGTAGATCGCGATCTCGGGGGCAGGCGCATCGACCCGCCGGATCATGAAGTCGGGGACGGTCGACGGTGTCGTCGAGACACCCTCCTGCTCGTCGATGCGCCAGGTCGACTTGGCGAACTCGGTGTCGAAGCGCAGCTCGAACGCGTCGCGCCCG
>JAHDDY010000151.1 GCA_020629115.1 Paracoccaceae bacterium
AGTACGTGCCGCTGTACAACGAGCGTCAAGCGACACGGCACAACGTTCGCCCGGGTCTGACGGGCCTCGCTCAGGTCAACGGCCGCAACGCCCAGACCTGGGAGGATCGGTTGGAGATGGACGCTTCCTACGCCTCCGATGTCACGCTGCGAGGTGATCTCGCCATCCTGAGAAGGACCGTTGCGGTTGTCCTGTCGGGCCGCGGTGTGTCGGCGGAGGGTGCGGCGACGATGGGTCGATTCACGGGAACACCTGAACCGATGGACGCAGCGTCATGACTCGCGTTGCGTGCATCGCCGGGGCACGACCGAACTTCATGAAGATCAAGCCCGTCGTCGACGGGCTCGAGGCGCTCGGGGTCAAGGTCGATCTCGTTCACACGGGGCAGCACTACGACGCTGCGATGAGCGACGTGTTCTTCGAGGATCTCGGGCTGCGGCCCCCGGATGTGCACCTCGACGTCGGGGCCGGCACGCACGCAGAGACGACGGCACGAGTCATGGTCGCCTTCGAGTCGTGGATGGGCACCAACCCCGTCGACGCCGTGGTCGTGGTCGGCGACGTCAACTCGACGATCGCCTGCGCACTCGTGGCAGCCAAGGCCGGGGCGGTCGTCGCCCACGTCGAGGCGGGCCTCCGGAGTCGAGACTGGGACATGCCCGAAGAGATCAACCGGGTGGCGACGGATCGGGTCAGCGATCTGCTCCTCGCTCCCTCACCCGACGGCGTCGAGAACCTCCGAGCGGAGGGTTATCACGACGATCAGATCCACCTGGTCGGCAACGTGATGATCGACTCGCTCCTCGCCAACGTCGGCCGAGCGTCAGCTGGCGGCCATCTCGACGAACTCGGCCTCGTCGCTCCCTTCGGGCTCGTGACACTGCACCGACCCTCGAACGTCGACGATCTGGTCGTTTTGGCCGGCCTCATGAGCGCGCTTGCCGAGATCTCGGTCGGGCTGCCGCTGGTCTTCCCGGTGCACCCGCGGACGCGCTCGAAGTTGGAATCGATCGACCTGCCCTCCTCGATCCGCCTGCTTCCGCCCCAGGGCTACCTCCCGTTCCTCGCTCTCCAGTCGTCAGCGAGGCTCGTGCTGACCGACTCCGGAGGGATCCAGGAGGAGACGACGGCCCTCGGCGTTCCGTGCCTCACGTTGCGGGAGAACACCGAACGTCCGATCACGGTGACCGAGGGGACCAACCGCGTCGTCGGCACCGATCCCTCGGCAATCGTCGAGGCGGCGCGTGAGGTGCTTGCAGACCCGCCCGAGCCCCGTTGCCCGGCACTCTGGGATGGCCGGGCTGGCGAGCGGATCGCCGACGTCCTTGTCGAACGCATCAGCGACGGGTCCGCGCTGCGTCCCACCGACGACCGATGACCACGATTGCCATCTTGGGGGCCGGCGGTCATGCGTCAGACGTGTTGAGCGTGGTCGAGGCTTCGGAGCCGACGTGGTCGGTGGTTCTCGGAGACGACGGTGAGGTGGACGAGCGCCGGTTTGCGCAGCGGTCCGTTCGGTTCGCCACGATCGAGGATTCGCTCAGACAAGCCGATGTCTTCGTCAGCGGTGTCGGGTACCCAGCGACACGCCGATCGCTCGTCGAACGGGCGGTCGTGTCTGGGGGCGCTCCTTCGGCGGCTCTCGTTGATCCTCGAGCGGCACTCCATCCGACCTCCCGCCTCGCCCCTGGAACGGTGGTGAGCGGGTTCGTGTGGCTCTCGCCGCAGGTGGGCGTGGAAGAGCACTGTTGGATCGGCTACGGCTCCAAGATCGGCCACGACACGACGGTTGGCTCGCACAGCAGCCTGATGCCGGGCGCGTTCGTCGGTGGAGACTGCCGGGTCGGCTCGGGAGTTCTCATTGGCGCGAATGCGACGGTCTTGCAGGGTCTGACGATCGGCGACGGCGCCGTGATCGGCGCTGGAAGTGTCGTGACCCGTGATGTCAGCGAAGGCTCCGTTGTGACCGGCGTGCCGGGAGCGAGCCGATGACGAAACGCGTGCTGGTGCTGAACCACTTCGCGTTGCCGCGGTCGAGCGCCGGTGGAACCCGGCATGTCGAGCTCTTCGGCCGGCTCTCGGACCGATGGTCAGCGCAAGTGCTCGCCGGTAATCGCAATCTGTTCGACCAGTCGGCGGTCGAGTCGGAGGGTGTCCTCGTCGCGCTCCCCGTGACGCCTTACTCCGGCAACGGACTGTCCCGCGTCTTGAACTGGGTCTCTTTCGCCGTTGTTGGCCTGCTTGCCGGATTGCGAGCGCCAAAGCCGGACGTTGTCTACGGATCGTCGCCGCATCTGCTGGCGGCCCTCGCCGGTTGGGTTGTGGCGGCGTTGCGGCGCTCGGCGTTCGTGCTGGAGGTTCGAGATCTGTGGCCTCAGATCCTGGCCGACGCCGGGATGATGCCGGAGTCGTCGGTCGTCTATCGGATCCTCAAGGGTCTCGAGCGGTTCCTCTATCGGCGGGCCGATCGGATCGTGGTGCTCGCCGGTGGCTCGATCGACGCCATCGTCGCCGAGGGCATCGAACGGTCGAAGATCGAGCTGATCCCGAACGGCGCCGACCCGGCCGACTTCGACGTGAATGAAGATCGCGAGGCTCTGCGATCGGACCTCGGGTTCGATGGTTTTGTCGCCGTGTACGCCGGTGCACACGGGCCGGCGAATGGCCTCGATCTCGTCCTCGATGCCGCTGCAGAGCTCCGCGACTCCGACATCAACGTCGTCCTCTTCGGGGATGGCGTGGTGAAGGCGGAGCTCGTCGAGCGAGCGCGGTCGGAAGGCCTCAGCAACGTGCACTTCAGGGATCCGGTGTCGAAGGAGCAGATCAAGCGGGTGTTTGCAGCCGCTGACGTCGGCTTGCACTCGCTCGCCGATGTCGAGCTCTTCAAGTCGGCGGTGAGTCCGAACAAGCTCTACGACTACATGGCGGCAGGCCTGCCCGTGCTCACCAACACCGAGGGCGAAGTCGGCGACATGGTCGAGCGAGCGGAGTCCGGGCTCGTCGTTGGGCCCACTGGTCTCGCCGATGGGTTGCGCCGCTTCGCCGATGTCGACGCGAGCACCAGAGCCACGTTCGGAAGCAACGGCAAGCGGTTCATGGAGGCGAAGCGCTCGCGAGGTGCGATGGCTCGACGGCTCGAGGATCTACTCGACACCGTGTGCCGATGAAGACGGCGATTCGGGCCCGGGTCGACCGGGTGCGACTTCTCGCCGACTTCGTGCGGCGGATGGGTCCGGCTTGGCTCGCGTTCCGCATCCGCTACGCCGCCGAGCGCCGGCTCGGCGTGTTGGCTCGTCGGAGCCCGGTCGGCGCGTGGCCGGCGGCGACCGGAGCGTTCGAACTAGGGTGCCTCGTCGACACGGAACGACTTTCAGCGTGGCTGTCCGACGGCGCATCCGAGGCCCAACGAGCTGAGGTTCGCTCGACGTTGGAACAGCTTCGCGAGCGTCGGTTCGACGTCTTCGGCACAGTGGTCGGCCTGACGAGCTGGCACCACGATCCGATCCACGACGCAACGTACGAAGTCGGTGTGCACTGGAGTGAGGTTCCGGAGTTCGAGCGAGTTGACGTGAAGTGTGTGTGGGAGCCGTCGAGGTTCTCGTGGGCATTTGATCTCGCTCGAGCACATCGACTTCGTCTCGACAGTGGTGCCGACGAGCTCTTCTGGAACTTGGTCGACGATTGGATGCGTGAAAACCCGCCGAACGCCGGGATCAACTGGGCGTGCGGACAGGAGGCATCGATCCGTCTGTCTGCCGTGCTGCTCGCTGCCGCAGCAATGCCAGAGTCAGCGACTCCTGAGCGACTGGCTCGGATCGAGCAGCTCGTGATCGCCACGGCGGATCGCGTCGCCTCGAACATCGGATACGCCAGAAGTCAGCGGAACAACCATCACCTGTCGGAAGCGCTCGGCTTGTGGATGAGCTCGCTTGTTCTCCCCTCACACGAACGGGCCCCGAGATGGCGGGCAGAGGCCGAACGGCACATCGAAGAAGTGTGCGGCACGCTCGTTTTCGACGACGGCGGCACGTCGCAGTATTCGACCAACTACCACCGGGTGTTCCTCCACGAGTTCGTGCTGGTGCTGCACTTCGCACGATGGGCGGGCGTCGCTGCACCGAGCAGCGTTGACGAGGCGCTCCAGAGGAGTGCGAGCTACTTCGAGGCGTTGATGGAACCCGAGTCGGGGCACGCACCGTTCCTCGGCCACGACGACGGCGCGGAGATCCTGCCCAACCTCGCATCGCCTCATCGCCGCATCGCGCCGACGGTCGTCCTGGATGCGGCGATGCTGGAACGACCGATCCGCTCGCTGGACTCGGCGGACGCTGAGTGGTGCGCATGGTTCGCGCTTGATGCACCTGGCCTTGATTCCGAAGCACCCCCGTCGGCCGGCTTCCAGCACTTCCCCGAGATGGGAACGGTCGTGATGTGGTCGGGAAGGCATCGGGCGTACCTGCGGTGTGGGCCATTGCGATTCCGGCCGTCCCAGGCGGATCAGCTCCACCTCGACATCTGGGATGGGGCGGAGAATCTCGAGGGCGACCCGGGCACCTTCTCGTACAACCCGGCCGAGGGGGAGCGGGGCTTGCTCGACTCGGCGTTCGATCACAACTCGGTCGTGAAGGGCGGAGTCGATCACATGCCGCGTGTCGGGCGGTTCGCCTTCGCTCGCTGGGCTTCCGGTGTGGTCGAGCGGCTCGAGCTCATGGATGGCGTCGTGACCGGCGAGTTCTCGCTCGAGACCCGGTCAGGGAGCGTGCGTCGGGTCGTCGAGCTGTCACCAACAGGGGTTCGCGATCTGATCGTCGAGGGGCAGCGCAGCCGACGGGAAGGCTCTTGGGCTTATCGCGGCGGGTACCGTCACCAGCGGTGAGGTCGCAGATCGAACGACTGGGAGGGTCGCCCATTCG
>JAHDDY010000029.1:0-7221 GCA_020629115.1 Paracoccaceae bacterium
ACGGGACAGGGTCGCGGTCGCTCCGCACCCTGCCACCCTCCATCGCCGGAAGGACGACGGGCAGGACGCGAGGCATCGCCCGCGAAAGCATCCGTCCGGATTGTCGGAATATTGGTGAGCGGGGTGGGGATCGAACCCACGGCCAGCTGATTAAAAGTCAGCTGCTCTACCACTGAGCTACCCGCCCTCACCGTCGACGGGTGCCCGGAGGGTGCCTCGTCGTCGTGGGGCGGAAACTAGGCGTCCCGGGGGCGCGGGTCAAGCGGGGTTTCGCCGTTCGGCGTCGAAATCTGCGCCCCGCCCTGCGACACGATATCAGGGCGCCCCGGCATATCCCAAGCCGCGCAGCGCTTCCGTCACCTCGTCGAGGCTGGCGGGGTCGTCGATGGTGGCGGGCATCGTCCAGGGGGTGCCGTCGGCGATGGAGACCATGGTCGCGCGCAGGATCTTGCCCGAGCGGGTCTTGGGAAGGCGCGGGACGACGGCGACCTTCTTGAAGGCGGCGACGGGACCGATGGTCTCGCGGATGCGCGCCACGCATTCGGCGGCGATCTCCGCATGCGGGCGGTTCGTCCGGCCCTTGAGGCAGACGAGGCCGACCGGGGCCTGGCCCTTCAGGTCGTCCGCCACGCCGATCACCGCGCATTCGGCCACGTCGGGATGGCGGCCCAGCGCCTCCTCCATCTCGCCGGTCGACAGGCGATGGGCGGCGACGTTGATGACGTCGTCGGTGCGGGCCATGATCTTCAGGAACCCGTTCCCGTCCTTCATCCCCGCGTCCCCGGTCTCGTAGTAGCCCGGAAAGGCGGTCAGGTAGCTGGAGACGAACCGCTCGTCCGCCCCCCACAGCGTCGGCAGGGAGGCGGGCGGCAGGGGCAGCTTCACCGCGATGGCCCCGAGCGTGCCGTCCGCCACCTCGGCCCCGGCCTCGTCGAGGATGCGCACGTCGTAGCCCGGCATCGGCACGCCCGCCGAGCCGACGGGAATGTCCAGCAGCTCGATGCCCGACGGGTTGCCCGCGATGGTCCATCCGGTCTCCGTCTGCCACCAGTGGTCGATGACCGGCACGTTCAGCTTCTCGGCGGCCCATTCGACGGTGGCCGGGTCCGCCCGCTCGCCTGCAAGGAAGAGGGTCTGGAAGCACGACAGGTCGTGCTGCGCGATGAACTCCCCCTCCGGGTCCACCTGCCGGATCGCGCGGATGGCGGTCGGCGCGGTGAACAGCGCCTTCACGTCATGCTCGGAGATCACGCGCCAGAAGGTGCCCGCGTCCGGCGTGCCCACGGGCTTGCCCTCGAACAATACGGTCGTACAGCCGGCGATAAGCGGAGCGTAGACGATGTAACTGTGCCCCACGACCCAGCCGACGTCGGAGGCGGCCCAGAACACGTCCCCCGGCTCGATGTCGTAGATGTTGCGCATCGTCCAGTTCATCGCGACGAGATGCCCGCCGTTCGCGCGGACCACGCCCTTGGGCTTGCCGGTCGTGCCGGAGGTATAGAGGATGTAGAGCGGATCGGCCCCGCCCACCTCGACGCAGGCCGCCTCCTCGGCATCCGGCACCACCGCATCCCAGTCGTGGTCGCGCCCCTCGGTCAGGTCGGCGGGACGCTGCTCGCGCTGCTTGACGATGACGGCGGACGGCTTGTGCGCGGCCATCTCGATGGCCCCGTTCAGCAGCGGCATGTACGGCACCGTCCGGTTCGGCTCCAGCCCGCAGGAGGCGGTGACCACCGCCTTCGGCCGGCAGTCGTCGATGCGCACGGCCAGCTCGTTCGAGGCGAAGCCGCCGAAGACGACCGAATGCACCGCCCCGATCCGCGCGCAGGCGAGCATCGCGACGGCGGCCTCGGCGATCATGGGCATGTAGATCAGCACCCGGTCGCCCTTCTCCACGCCCAGCGCCTGGAGCGCGCCGCCGAGCTGCGCCGTCTGCTCCTGAAGTTCGCGATAGGTCAGGGTCCGCTTCGTGCCGGTGATGGGGCTGTCGTGGATCAGGGCCGGCTGCTCGCCGCGCCCATCCTCGACATGGCGGTCCACCGCGTTCCAGCAGGTGTTGCAGGTCGCATCGGCGAACCAGCGGTAGAAGGGAGGGTTCGCGTCGTCCAGCGCCTTTGTCGGGGGCACGATCCAGTCGACGTCCTGCGCGGCGTCCATCCAGAAGCCTTCCGGGTCGGTCCTCCAGCGGTCGTAGACGATCCCGTAGCTGCCCATGACGCGTCTCCCCCGATGCTGTGCTGTCGTCGGAAGCGTTTTTCCCGATATGCGGGCCGGGAGCAAGGGGCAATACGGTCAGGAGGCCCCGTCGCGCAGCGCCCGCACGACATCCTCCGGCGTATGGGCCAGGAGCACCCCCGCGCTTTCCAGCAGGGCGCTCTTCTGGGCGAGCGTGCCCGAGCCGAGGAGGGCGATGGTGCCCGCGTGGCCGAGGCGGCGATCCTGCGGCGCGTGGCGGCCCACCAGCAGGGCGACGACGGGCTTGCCGTACTCGTCAGCGGCGAGGAAGTCGGCGGCCTCCTCCTCCTCGATCCCGCCCATCTCGCCGACGAGGACGACCGCCTCCGTATCCGGATCGTCGCGGAAGAGGGCGAGGCAGCGGGCAAAGCCGATGCCGTGGATCGGGTCGCCGCCGATGCCGATGGTCGTGGACTGGCCCAGGCCCGCCGCGCTGAGACCGGCCACCACCTCGCTGGTGAGCGAGGCCGAGCGCGCGGCGATGCCGATGCCGCCGGGCAGGGCGTCGGCGGTGGACATCACGCCCAGCTTGCGCGCGCCGGGGACCAGCACCCCTTGCGAGTTCGGCCCGACCAGCGCCGTCCCGCTGCCGCGCAGCGCGTCGCGCACCCGGACCATGTCGAGGACGGGCACCCGCTCCGTGACGCAGACGACGGTGGGCACCTCCGCCTCGATCGCCTCGATCATCGCCGCGGCGGCCCGGGGGGCGGGGGCCATGACGACGCTGGCATCGGCCCGCGTCTCGTCCACCGCCCCGCGCACCGTGTCGAAGACCGGCAGGCCCAGATGCGCCGATCCGCCCTTGCCCGGGGTCACCCCGGCGACGTAGCCGCCCCCCTCGCCGTCGCCGTAATCCATGGCGAGGCGCGTGTAGAAGGTGCCCGCCTTTCCGGTCATGCCCTGCACCATCACGCGCGCGCCGGGCGCGATCAGGGCGCTCATCGTCCGGCCTCCGCCACCGCGAGGCGCACGGCCTCGCCCATGTCCGTCGAGACGGTGCACCGGATGGGCAGGGCCGCCGCCGCCGCCCGCGCCTGGGCCGCGTTCTGCCCCGCGACGCGGAAGACGACGGGCGGCGTGTCCGTCCGCCCCTCGACCGCCATGCCCAGCGCGTCGCTGATGCGGTCGCAGGCGGTCATGCCGCCCCCGTGGACGTTGACCAGCACCACCCGCGTCTCGGGCCGGTCGAGCAGCAGGCCGATGCCGGTGGCGATCTGCGAGGGCGTGGCCATGGTGCGGATATCCATGAAGTTGGCCGGGCGGCCCCCCGCCTCGATCACCATGTCGTGCGTGGCCAGCCCCAGCCCGGCGCCGTTCACCACCAGCCCGATCTCCCCGTCCATGGCGATGAAGTTGATCTCGTTCGCCTGCGCCAGCAGTTCCGTCTCGTCGCCCTTCGCGATGTCGTTCATCGCCTTCAGCTCCGGATGGCGGAAGAGGGCATTGTCGTCGAGGATGATCTTCGCGTCGAGGGCGACCGTCCCGCCATCCTCCACGAGCGCCAGGGGGTTCACCTCGATCAGCGTCGCATCGCTCTCGACGAAGGCGCGGATCAGCGCCTCGACGGTTTCCAGCACCGATTCCGCATGGGTGCCGGGCACGCCGAGCATGTCGAAGAAGGCGGCCAGCGCCGCCGGATTGTGCCCCCCGTCGGCATCGAGCGGATATTTCTGCACCATGGCCGGCGCGCGGGCCGCGTCCTCCTCGATGCCCGTCCCGCCCTCCATGGAGGCCATGAGCGTCGGCACGGCCCGGCGCTGGTCGACCATCAGGGCGACGTAGAGCGCCCGGTCGAAATCGAGCATCCGCTCGATCTGCACCGCCCCGACGATCTCGCCCTCGGGGCGGGTCTGGGCGGTGACGAGCGGCGTGCCGAGCATCCGGTCGGCCTCCGCGTGCGCCTCGTCCGGCGTCTCGGCGAGGCGCACCCCGCCCACCGGATCGCGCCCGCCCGCATGGATGAGCGCCTTGACCATCACAGGGCCGCCCAGACGCCGCGCCCCCTCGGCCGCCTCGTCCGGCGTCCGGGCCGCCCGGCCGTCGGGAACGCGCACTCCGAAGCGGGCGATCAGCGTCTTGGACTGCGCTTCCTGGAGATACATGGCACGGCTCCGTTTACGGGCGAAAGGCGTTGACGGGCGATACGCGTGGCGTATGGTATACCAGACGTATCAAGCTTCGTTACAAGCATTTAGTTCCATGGCTGCTTCCCTCAATCTGCGCCCGGTGAATGGCAGCTTCAGCCTCGGGGACCATATCTACGGCGTCCTGCGGGAGGCGATCTTGGGCATGAACGTCTACGACCCGGCGACCGACCTGCGCCTCGACGAGCGCGCGCTGGCCGAGGAGCTGGCCATCTCCCGCACGCCCGTGCGCGAGGCGCTGGTGCGGCTGGAGCAGGACGGCTTCGTCGAGGTGCGCGCGCGCCGGGGGGTCTACGTGCTGCGCAAGTCCCTGCCGGAGATCATGGAGATGATCACGGTCTGGGCGGCGCTGGAGAGCATGGCCGCGCGTCTGGCGACGGAGCGGGCGACGGACGGGGAACTGGCCTCCCTGCGCACGCTCGCGGCCCGGTACGGTCCGGCGGATGCCCAGGCGCGGATCGAGGAGTATTCCGAGGCGAACATCGCGTTCCATCAACACATCCTGGGCCTGTCGCGCTGCACGATGCTCAAGTCCATCGCCGACGGATTGTTCCTGCACATGCGCGCGGTGCGGCGAAAGGCCATGGCCGAGAAGGACCGCTCCGCCCGATCCGTCGCCGACCACGGCGGCATCATCGAGGCGCTGGAGGCCCGCGACGCGGACCGGGCCGCGCGCGAGGTGCGCGAGCATACGATGCGCCTGCACGACCACGTGCGCGATACCTGGACCGATCTGGACGCCGCGACGGAGGATGCGCGATGAGCACGCCCCTGCCCGCGACCGACCGCATGACCCTGGTCGCCTTCCTCACCGTCGAGGCGGAGGCCGGGGGGCGGCACGAAGTCGTCGGCATCGGCCTCACCGTGGCCATGCGCGATCCGTACGACGGCATGGAGTACCTGCGATGACATATGGAGGCCCCGTCCATGGCTGATGCGATGCCCTACCGCGCGCCGATGACCCTTGCCGAACTGACGGAGGTGGAGCGCGAGACGGATACCCGGCACGAGCTGGTGGACGGCGTGGCCTATGCCATGGTCGGCGGGTCGGCGAATCACGGGGCGGTGGTGAACGGGACGGTCATCGCCTTCGGCAACCGCCTGTCCCGTCCGTGCCAGGTGTTCTCCGAAAGCACGCGCCTGCATATCCGCACCGACCTGTCGGACGATTACGTCTATCCCGACGTGATGGTCGTCTGCGATCCGACCGACCGGGCCAAGGGCCACCGCGAGCGCCCCGTCCTCCTCGCCGAAGTGCTGTCCCCCTCGACCGAGGCCACCGATCGGGGGCGCAAGTTCCAGCTGTACCGCGCGATCCCGAGCCTCGAACACTACCTGCTGATCGACCAGAACCGGATGCAGGTCGAGTGCTTCGACCGGCGCACCGGCTGGACGCCGCGCAGCGTGGCGGGCGATGCCCCGCTCGACCTTTCCGCCCTGTCCCTCTCGATTCCCGTGCGCGATTTCTACGCGCAGGCCGACCTCTAACGGAGCCATTGCCATGAAAGCCTTGAGCGGCGTCAAGATCCTCGATTTCACCCATGTCCAGTCCGGCCCGACCTGCACGCAGCTCCTCGCGTGGTTCGGCGCGGACGTCATCAAGGTCGAGCGCCCCGGCGTGGGCGACGCGACCCGCAAGCAGCTCGTCGACGTACCCGGCGCGGACAGCCTGTACTTCACCATGCTCAACCACAACAAGCGCTCCATCGAACTGAACTCGAAGGACGAGACCGGCAAGGAGGTGCTGACCCGGCTGGTGCAGGAATGCGACGTGCTGGTCGAGAACTTCGCCCCCGGCGCGCTGGACCGGATGGGCTTCGGGTGGGAGCGCATCCAGGAGATCAACCCGCGCATGATCATGGCGAGCGTGAAGGGCTTCGGCCCCGGCAAGTACGAGGATTGCAAGGTCTACGAGAACGTCGCGCAATGCGCGGGCGGGTCGGCGTCCACCACCGGCTTCCTCGACGGCCCGCCTCTCGTCACCGGCGCGCAGATCGGGGATAGCGGCACGGGCCTGCACCTCGCCCTCGGCATCGTCACGGCCCTGTTCCAGCGCGAGCGCACGGGGCGCGGCCAGAAGGTGCTGGCCGCCATGCAGGACGGCGTGCTGAACCTCAGCCGCGTCAAGCTGCGCGATCAGCAGCGGCTGGAGCACGGCCCGCTCAAGGAATACAGCCAGTACGGCGAGGGTATCCCCTTCGGCGAGGCGACGCCCCGCGCCGGCAACGATTCGGGCGGCGGCCAGCCGGGGCGCATCCTGAAATGCAAGGGATGGGAGACGGACCCCAACGCCTACACCTACTTCATCACCCAGGCCGCCGTGTGGAAGAACATCTGCGACGTGATCGGCAAGCCTGAGTGGAAGGACGCAGAAGGCTACGCCACGCCCCCCGAGCGGCTCGACAAGCTCAACGAGATCTTCGAGACCATCGAGGACTGGACCAAGACGAAGACGAAGTTCGAGGTCATGGACATCTGCAACCCCCTAAACATCCCCGTCGGCCCCATCCTCTCGATGAAGGAGATCGCCGAGGACGAGGGCCTGCGCGCGACCGGCACGGTGGTCGAGGTCGACCATCCCGAGCGTGGGCCGTACCTGTCGGTCGGCTGCCCCATCAAGATGAGCGACAGCCCCGTGAAGGTCGAGCGTTCCCCGCTCTTGGGCGAGCATACGGAGGAGATCCTGCGCTCCGTGCTGGGCTATTCCGACGAGGAGGTGTCCCGGATCGCCGAGAGCGGGGCTGTGGGCGAGGTGCGCAAGGAGGCGGCGGAGTAGGGCGACCTGCGGTCCGCGACCAAACACCGCGCGAAACCTTCGGCGGTTGCCGGACGTAGGAACAGG
>JAHDDY010000029.1:7321-15879 GCA_020629115.1 Paracoccaceae bacterium
GTCCGCGACCAAACACCGCGCGAAACCTTCGGCGGTTGCCGGACGTAGGAACAGGAACAGGTCTACCCCACGGGCAACAACCGAAAGGGCCACGCCATGACGATCCTTCGTTCCCTCGCCGCCGCCTGCGCGCTGTCGCTCGCGCTCGCGGTTCCCGCCGTCGCCGACGCGGAGCCGACGGGCGCGCCCGACGCCCGGGCGGTGATCCAGATGCAGCTCGACGCCTTCGAGGCCGAGGCGGTGGACGAGGCCTACGAGTACGCCGCGCCCAACGTCCAGCGCATGTTCCCCACGCCGGGCATCTTCGGCCGCATGGTCCAGCGCGGCTATCCGATGGTGTGGGACCCGGCGCAGGCCGAGTTCCTCGACGCCCGCCCCCTCGGCAGCGGCCTCGTCCAGCGCCTGCGCTTCGTCGACCGCAAGGGGCAACCCTACATCGCCGAGTACATGATGATGCGGGTCGAGGGCGAATGGCGCATCGCCGGGGTCAGCATCACCCGCGACGAGAGCTTCGGCGTCTGACGAGAAAAAGCCCCGCCGGGTATCCCGCGGGGCTTTCGTTGTACCGTCCGGCCGTCCGTGTGGCGGCCTATTCCTTCGTCACCAGCGCGGCAACGACCGTCTGCCGGTCGGGGGCGAAGCGGAAGTGGCCGACCGGGTCCGACAGCGTGATCAGGTCGTCCTTGCGCACGCCCGCGCCGAGGTTGTGCACCACCAGCGGAAAGCCCGTGCGCGGGTCGCGGTCGGCGACGACGATGCCGATATGCGGCTCGTGCCCGCTCAGGCGCCAGGTCAGCACGTCGCCGGGCTTGAAGTCGTCCGGCTCGGTGCCGACCGGCACGGCGGAGCCGGTGCGCTCGAAGAAGGCTTCGAGGTTGACCACCCGGCGGTGGTCGATGTTCGGGTCGGCCTTGCGCAGGCCGTAGATGCGCTTCGACGGATAGGCCTTGAAGGCGCGCTTCATGTCCTCGTGCACCATTTCCTGAAGGTCGATGCCGAGGGTGCGGTAGCTGCGGATCACGACGTCGGTGCACACGCCCGTCGTCTCGTCCACGTCGCCCCAGGGATAGCCGATCTTCACGTAGCGCGCGTCGTAGCGGATGCTCGGGTTCAGGCGGTCCAGCGCGGCCTGTTCCAGCTCCATGCCGAAGGCGGGCGTGTAGTTCGAGCGCACCAGCGGCTTGCTGCCCCCCGCGCGCAGGGCGGCGTTGCGGCGATAGCCCTTGCGCGCGTGCTGGCGCACCTCGTCGTTGACGGTGGGGCGGGCGTTGCGGCCGTCGCGGGGATCGTCGCGGATGGGTGCCATGGCGCGGATGGCGTCGGCATCGCCGCGCGGCGCGGCCTCGAAGGCCTCCACGTAGACCGGGATCGGCGCGGGCGCGGGTGCCGCGGGCACGGGCGCGTCGAGGGCGCCGACGGGGCGGTACTCGCTCCGCATGACGGGCGCGGCCACGATCGGCTGCGCCTCTACGACCGTCTCGTAGACCGGCTCGGGGGCAGGGGCCGCAACCTGAACCGGAGCCGGAACGGCCTCCACCATCCGCTGCGGGACCGGAACCGTCGGCAGGGGCACCGCGACGGGCGCTGGCACCATGACGGGGGCAGGAGCGGGAGCGGGGACGGCGACGGCGACGACCCGCACGGGCACATCCGGCACGGCGGCCATCGGCGTCTTGTCGAGGTCCGGGACGGCCCCCGTATCGAACGGCGTCTTTGCGGCGCATCCTGCCAGCATTCCGGCGAGCGCAAGCGCACCGGCCACACGGATCGCATTCATTGCGAAACCCCCTGATGATTCTGTTCACCACACGGTTCGCCTTGTACGGCGATATCGTTGAATTGTTATCAGCAAGAGTGGTTAGCGCGCGTTGAAGATTTTCACAATAGTGTAATTCGATATGACGCGTACCGCTTTTCCTGCGGGACAAAACCGCATGGCGCGGCCCTGTACTTGAAAGCATTTCGACGGATAGGGGCCGACGGCCTCAGACCCCTTTCGGTTTCTTGCGATGGGGCGGCTTCTTGCCGGCCGCGGGGCGTCTGGGCTTGGCCTGGCGGGTCAGCGGTCCCTTGCCGTCCTTGGGTGGGCGCGGGCGGAAGGGCTTCTTGCCGGGGGCGGGGCGCTGCCCGGGCGGCGTGGCGGCCGAGGCGACGGGCGGCTCGCCCTCCGCGCGGCGCAGGACGATGCCCTTCTCGATCTCGCCCCCCGGTCCGAGGCTTTCCAGCAGCGCGGGGACCCTGGCCTCCGCGACCTGCACCCAGCTTTCGCGGTCCAGCACGCGAATCGCGCCGATATCGGCCCCCGTCACCGCCTCGGAGCGGCAGACGATGGGCAGGATGCGGCGCGGCTCGGCCCCGGTCTCGCGGCCCATGGGCAGGGTGAACCAGACCGAGGGGCCGAAATCCTCCTTCAGGCGCTTCGGCGGACGCTCGCGCACCTCCCGCGCCGCGTCGACGGGGATGACGGACAGATCCTCCGGCGCGGACTGGCGCGCGCGGGACAGGCGCAGCACCGCCGCCGCGAGGCGCTCCGGCGCGTGCTTCGCGGTCAGGGCCTCGACGAAGGCGCGCTCCTCGTCCGTGACCGCGTCGTCCCACAAGGGATCGGCGAGCAGGCGCTCCTCGTCCTTGGCGAGCACGTCCTCGGCGCTGGGCGGGTTCAGCCACTCGGCTTCGAGCTTGGCCATGGAGAGCAGGCGTTCGGCCTTGCGGCGGCTGTTGCCCGGCACGATCAGCGCGCTGACGCCCTGGCGTCCCGCCCGGCCCGTGCGGCCCGAACGGTGCAGCAGCGTCTCCGGCCCGGTGGGCAGTTCCGCGTGCACCACCAGGTCGAGGCGCGGCAGGTCGATGCCCCGCGCGGCCACGTCCGTCGCGATGCAGACCCGCGCCCGCCCGTCGCGCATCGCCTGGAGCGCGTTGGTCCGCTCCGTCTGCGTCAGCTCGCCCGACAGCGCGACGACCGAGAAACCCCGGTTCGAGAAGCGCGTCGTCAGCCGGGCCACCGCCGCGCGGGTGTTGCAGAAGACGAGGGCGTTCTGCGCCTCGTAGTAGCGCAGCACGTTGATGACGGCGTTCTCGGCATCGCGCTTGGTGACCACGTAGGCGCGGTAGTCGATGTCCGCATGCTGCTTGCGCTCGCCCGTGGTCGCGATGCGCTCGGCGTCGCGCTGGTAGCGGCGGGCGAGGTTGGCGATGCCGCGCGGCACGGTGGCGGAGAAGAGCAACGTGCGCCGGTCCTCGGGCGCCGCGCCGAGGATGCGTTCGAGGTCCTCGCGAAAGCCCATGTCGAGCATCTCGTCGGCCTCGTCCAGCACCACCGCGCGGATGGCGTCGAGGTCGATGTTGCCCCGGTCGATATGATCGCAGAGCCGCCCCGGCGTCGCGACCACCACGTGCGCGCCGCGCTCCAGCGCCCGGCGCTCGCCGCGCGCGTCCATCCCGCCGACGCACGACGCGATGACGGCCCCCGCCTCGCCGTAGAGCCATTCCAGCTCGCGCCGCACCTGCATCGCCAGCTCGCGCGTGGGGGTGATGACGAGGGCGAGCGGGGCCTCGGGCGGGCCGAACCGTCCGGTATCGCCCAGGACGGTCGGCGCGATGGCCAGCCCGAAGCCCACCGTCTTGCCCGATCCCGTCTGGGCCGAGACCAGCAGGTCGCGCCCGTCGAGGGCGGGGTCCGTGACCGCCTGCTGCACGGGCGTCAGGGTATCGTAGCCACGCTTCGCGAGCGCGTCGGCGAGGGTCTGGATCACGGGGTGCGTCTTTCGGCTGAGGGGGAAGGACGCTACCTAGGCGGTCGGGCGCGGAAAGTACAGGGCCGCATGGCGCGCGGCCCCGACCGAGGCCGCGTCAGGGCCGGACGATGCGCACGCGCCCGATGTCGATGGGCGGGACGGTGGGGTCGTCGCGGTTGGGCACGAACTCGACCCCCACGCGCCCGCCGTCGAACAGTCCGGCCGCGATCTGCCGGTTCAGGAGGCCCGTGATGTCGAAGACGGTCGGCTCGTCGCTCATGTTCTGCGCGAAGGGCGCGAAGATGCCCGCGAAATACGGGCCGCGCGGGTCGGAGGGCGCGGCGGCGGGCTTGTTGACGTAGATCGCGTACCACACGCCGGGGGGGACGTCGAAGTCGATATCCTCCAGTTGCAGCAGCACCGTCTGGGCGGCCGTCTCGTCGCTGCGGAAGGTCTCCGCGCCGGTCGCCCGGGTCACCGGCGCGGCGATGGACGGCGCGGGGTCGGGGAAGACCAGCCGCCCCTCCGCGTCGATCTCCGGCAAGAGGGCGGGGGCGGGGGCCGCGCGAACGACGGGCCGGGGCGCGGGCGGGCCGACCGGATCGAGCGCGACCGATGCGGGGCGGCCGCCCAGGCGGATGCCGCTGCCCTCGGCGAGCGTGCTCTCGGCCAGCTCGAACGCGGGCGAGGCGCTGGCCACGGGCGGGTCCATGCCGATATCGTCGGGATCGAAGAGCGGTGCGGCGATGGCGGCGAAGCTGCCCGGGTTCACCGCCCGCGTCGCCGCCCGGGCGACGGGAACGGGACGGGGGGCGGGCGTCTGCGCGCTCGCCACCACCATCAGCGCCGCCGCCGGGTCCGCGCCCGCCGGGGCGACCGGGTCGTCGTCGTAGCGATAGCCGAGCTGCGCCCCCGGATCGAGCGCGTCCGCGCCCCGGGCGGTGACGATCTGCCCGCGCTCGTCGGCGAAGGGGAAGGGGCTGTTGAGCGTCGCGAAGTCCGTCGGGTTCGCGCGCCCCCCGCCCGTGGCGAGCCAGCGGCTCCACAGCCGGTCGATGTTGGCGTGGTGCAGCCAGAAGATCGGGTCCTCGCCCGCCGTCGCCGGATCGCCCATCGCCCCGCCGATCTCGACATGGATGACGTTGTGCGGCTGGTTCTCCAGCGATGCCGAGAAGAACGGGCGCTCGAAGCGCACGGCGCGGAAGGCCTGCGCGCTGTCGGCGACGATGGGGTTGATGCCCTGTCCCGCGTTGATCCGGGCATTGCGCCGCGCCTCGAACAGGGGGTTCGCGAATTGCTGGCGGAAGGCGAGGGGCAGGGTGTTCTGCCCCGGCACGGACGGGTCCCAGTAGGGCAGGGCGAAATTCGGGTCGCCCGACGCCTCGCGCACGATGCGCTCGAAGAAATGCAGGTAGAGCCGGTGCCACGTCAGGAAGTCGTTGCTGACATGGCGGCAGGTGCCCCAGGGCGCGCCGAAGGGCGCGGGCGCGCCGCCCCGCTCGATGCCGTGGATGCGGGCCTGGTAGAAATAGCTCGTCGGGTCGGTCTCGGGCCGCGCGCGCATCACCTCGATGCCCCGGCGCAGGGCGCTCAGTTCCGGCCCGTTCGGGGCGAGGGAGAAGACGTTGCGGCGGACCAGCAGGCCGGGCGGCTCCTCGAAGCCGTCGTCGTCGCCCTGGCCGTTGGCGGGGTCGATGGGGTTGCAGTCGTCCACCGGCGGGTCGGGCGGCGGCGGGGGCGGATCGACCGGGCCGCCGGGATCGACGGGGGGCAGGTCGATCTCCCACCAGTTCGGGGGCAGGTCGTCGAGGCTGCCGATGTTGATGAACTCCTGCGCCATCGCGCCGGTGGCCACGCTCGCCGCCGCGCCCGTCGCGCCGCCCGCGAGAAAGCTGCGGCGGGAGACGCGGCGCTTCGAGGTTTCGTCATCCATCGGGGATCTCCTCCTGGTCGGGGTCGGTTCGGGTCGCGATCTCGGGGGCGGGCTTGGGCACCGGCAGGGGCGCGGTCCAGCGTTCGGGATGGGCGCGGGGCGGAGGCGTCTCGCGCAGGGTCCGCTCGTGGGCGTGGAGCGTGTCGCAGTCGAAGAGCTGCGCGTCGTAGCGCATCGCCCGCGCCTCCACCGCCGCCGCCGCGCGCTTGAGCCATGCGATGTCCTGCCACCGGCCGGAGCGGTAGCCGTTATGTCCCTGGTGGTAGGCGAGGTAGTGCAGCCGCGCGTCCATCCCGGCGAAGCCCAGCGCCTCGCGCGACTTGTCCATGTACCAGCCGACGAAGTCGATGGCGTCGGGGTAGTGGTTGCGCCGCGCGCCCTGCCGCCCCGTATCGTCGAGATACCAGCGCCAGGTCCCGTCGAGCGCCTGGCTGAACCCGTAGGCGGTGGAGATGGGCTTTCCCTCGAAGATCCACCATCCGCCCCGGCGCGGCGGGCGGGCCTCGGCCCGGAACGCGCTCTCGCGCCAGACGATGGCCAGCATGGTCGAGGGGGGCACCTCCCACCTGCGCGCGGCGGCCCTTGTGGCCCGGTACCAGCCGGGGCGCTCCTCGCGGATGATGCAGGCATCGGCGAGGTCGCTGGGCGGCGGCAGCGCGGACGGGCCGGGGCGATAGGCCATCCAGGCCGCCCCGCCGGCGAGGGCGAGGACGAGGGCGACGAGGAGGACCGCGCGTTTCATGTCATTTTGATACGCCTTCGGAGGGGCGGCGTAAACCTACAACATCATCCACAGGATGACCGGCAGCAGGACCGCGACCATGACCGTCGACACCATCACCAGCTGCGCCACCTGCGCCGGGCTGCGCCCGTAGCGTTCGGCGAGCATGTAGGCCGTGACCGCCATGGGCATCGTCGCTTGCAGGACGAAGACGTTCGCGGCGACGGGCGGCATCCCCGCGCCCGCCGCGATCCCGAGGGCCAGCCCGCCCGCCAGGACCAGCCGCAGCGCCGCGAACCCGATCGCCCGCAGCGGGAACGCCGCCGGCAGCCCCGCCATCGACGCGCCGAGCGTCAGCAGCATGAGCGGGATGGCCATCTGCCCCGTCAGGTCCAGCGCGTTGTCGATCCACCCCGGCAGCGCGATCCCCGCCCAGGAGAACGCCATCCCGAACACCGCCGCGTGCAGCAGCGGATGGCGCAGGGCCGTCATCGGCGACGCCTCCCCCGAGACGAGCCACAGACCCAGGGTGAACTGCAGCACGATCATCGCCGCGAAGATCACGATGGCGTAGACCAGACCCTGCTCCCCGAAGGCGAACAGGCACAGCGGCAGGCCCATGTTGCCCGTGTTCCCCGACACCAGCGGCAGCAGGAAGGCGCGCAAATCCAGCCGCATCGCCCGCAGCACGACGGCCAGGATCGCGGCGAGGGCGAGGTACAGCGCCAGCGTCGACCCCGCGAGCGCCCAGAACACGTCCGGCTCGAACCGCGTCGCCGCCATGGAGCCGAAGACGAGGCACGGCGTCGCCACGTCGAGCGCCAGCCGCGTGACGAAGGCGACGTCGAAGGCCCACCCCCGCCGCACCCACGCGAACCCCGCCCCGGCGAGCGCGAAGACGGGAAAGACGACCTCCAGGATGGCGCTCGCGAGCATCGTTGACCCTGTTCCAAAATTGTTCGCCCTACGTCCCGAATCGGCGCGGTGGTGCGCTGGACAGGCCCCGGCCGACGGTTTATGAACGGACCATGAGAGCAGAGCGAGAGTCGAGAGAAATGGCCGAAGCCACCAGACTTGCACAGTACAAACTCGGACAGGTCGTCCGCCACCGGCATTACGAGTTCCGCGGCGTCATCTTCGACGTCGATCCCGATTTCCAGAACACCGAGGAATGGTGGCAGTCGATCCCCGAGGAGGTGCGCCCCAGCAAGGACCAGCCCTTCTACCACCTGCTGGCCGAGAACGAGACGAGCTACTACGTCGCCTACGTCTCCGAGCAGAACCTCATCCCCGACGACACCGGCGAGCCGGTCGAGCATCCCGAGATCCACGAGTTCTTCGGCGAGCTGCACGGCGGCCAGTACGAATACGACCCCGGCCAGGCGCATTGAGGCGGCCGGTTACAGCCCGTCCACCATTACATGGAATGGCCAGACTGTCTTGTAGGCGAAGAAAGCCGACTGGATCTGAGATGCAATGTCGATCCAGTCCTGCATATCGGGTTGGTCACCTGTCCCTTCGATGGGAAGCCTTATTCTGAACAGCAGCAGCTCTTCAATATCTAAGATGACTGGCGCGTTACGTCTGGTCATGAATGTAAAGTTGAGCGAGCAACTGCGGGTTTTCAGGCTGCAAGTGCCTTCAGCGGGAACAGGGCTACGATCGGTATTGACTCTTCCGAATCCTTCCTCGCGCCATTTGTGACCGAGCAGATGTGGAAAGCCGGATGGATCATCGTTGGATCGCGTTAACCATGGCCCGGATTTAACCTGTTGCCAGCTTTCGTAGAAACGCGAGACATCGACATCAATGTCGAAGGCTTTGCCGTTGATCTGCAGGCGCATCGGCACCATCTCGCTCGCTCCGCGCGGGTTGCGCCACGGAACATCGAGCGCATCAGGCTGCAAGGTATCCGGGTTCATGAAGACCCGGATACACCAAGGGTCTTTGACGCGAGCAGCTCTCGAATGAGTTGCAAAATCCGCGATACGATCGCTGACATCGATGAACCCGTCGGGCGGCGAGTCCGGGAGGCAGCCGCGCAGCATCCATCCGAGTACGCCCAGAACGAGCAGCATACGCCACCGCCGCGCTAGAAACCGTGCAAATCTGCTCAGCGACACGCCGTACTCATTACTTTACGAGAGCGGCACCGTCACGCCGGGGCCGC
>JAHDDY010000029.1:15979-38189 GCA_020629115.1 Paracoccaceae bacterium
AGCGACACGCCGTACTCATTACTTTACGAGAGCGGCACCGTCACGCCGGGGCCGCGCCCCGCACATCCGCATCCACATCCGCGTCGTACTGCGCGAAGTTGTCGATGAACATGGTGACCAGCTTCCTCGCCTGCGCATCGTAGGCGTCGCCGTCGGCCCAGGTGTCGCGCGGGTTCAGGATGCGGGTCTCGACGCCGGGGGCCGAGACGGGCACCTCGAAGCCGAAATGCGGGTCGCGGCGGAACTCGGCCCCGCCCAGCGAGCCGTCGAGCGCCGCCGTCAGCAGCGCGCGCGTCGCCTTGATCGGCATCCGCGAGCCGGTGCCGTAGGCCCCGCCCGTCCAGCCGGTATTCACGAGCCAGCAGGTCGCCCCGTGCTCGGCGATCTTGCGGCGCAGCAGGTCGCCGTATTCCGTGGGCCGGCGCGGCATGAAGGGCGCGCCGAAGCAGGTGGAGAAGGTCGGCTCCGGCTCCGTCACCCCCTTCTCCGTACCCGCCACCTTGGCGGTGAAGCCGCTGAGGAAGTGGTACATCGCCTGGGCCGGGGTCAGCTTCGCGATGGGCGGCAGGACGCCGAAGCTGTCGCAGGTGAGCATGACGATCGTGCGCGGCACGCCCGCCATGCCCGTTGCGGAGGCGTTGGGGATCATGTGCAGCGGGTAGCAGACGCGCGTGTTCTGGGTCAGGCTGTCGTCGTCGAAGTCGAGCGCGCGGGTGTCGGGGTCCATGACCACGTTCTCCAGCACCGCCCCGAAGCGCGAGGTGGTGGCGAAGATCTCCGGCTCCGCCTCGGCCGAGAGGTTGATCGTCTTGGCGTAGCACCCGCCCTCGAAGTTGAACACGCCCGCATCCGACCAGCCGTGCTCGTCGTCGCCGATCAGCGTGCGGTCGGGGTCGGCGGAGAGGGTGGTCTTGCCGGTGCCCGACAGGCCGAAGAAGACGGCCGTGTCGGAGGGGTCGTCCCTGGCATGGTTGGCCGAGCAGTGCATGGGCATCACGCCGCGCTCGGGCATGAGGTAGTTCATCACCCCGAAGATGGATTTCTTGTTCTCGCCCGCATAGGACGTGCCGGCGATGAGCACGGTCTTCCTCTCGAAGGAGACCGCGATCACGGTGGCCGTGCGGCAGCCGTGCCGCGCGGGGTCCGCCTGGAAGCTGGGACAGTTGATCACGGTCCACTCGTTGACGAAGCCGTCCAGCTCCTCCCGGTCGGGCCGGCGCATCATGTTGCGGATGAAGAGCATGTGCCACGCCAACTCGTTGACGAAGCGCACCGTCAGGCGATGCGCCGGGTCGGCCCCGCAGGCGAGATCCTGCACGAAGAGCGTCCTGTCCCGGACGTGGTCGAGCATGTCCGCGTGCAGCGCGTCGAAGTCCTTCGGCAGCATCGGCGCGTTGTTCTTCCAGTCGACCGTGTCCTCGGTCGTGGCGTCGCGGACGGTGAACTTGTCCTTCGGGGAGCGGCCCGTATGCTGTCCGGTCAGGGCGAGCAGCGCCCCGCCCGGGGCCAGCCGCGCCTCGTCGCGCCGGATGGCGCGCTCGACGAGGGTGGTCTCGACGTCGTTGTAGTAGACGGCCCCCGCCTCGATACCCATCTCTCTCAAACCATGATCGGGGTTTCTCTGTCCGCTCTCGTTCACGACGCCATCCTCCGATGTCTTGCGCGTTGCCTGGGGCGATCCGGTCAGATAGCGCCGAATCGTGGGGTTTCCATACCTGCAAGCTCGGGGCCATGACAACGCAATAATATTACTTTGCCTTGACGGGGCGGTCGTCCGGGAGGTCCCGTCTGGTCCCGACGGCCTCGTTTGCGCCATGCGAGCGCCGGAATCGGGCGTCACCTGACGTGACACCCGCTTCTGTCGCCCAGACGGTACGAACCGATTGTGCCCGTGCGCCATCCCGCCTAGACATGGTGGGGAGCGCCCGCCCGGAGAGATTTCCATGCCGACCATCGCCCTCGTCGACGACGACCGCAACATCCTTACCTCCGTCTCCATCGCCCTGGAGTCGGACGGGTTCGAGGTGCGCACCTATTCCGACGCGGCCGCCGCCCTCGCCGCGCTGAGCCAGACGCCGCCCGACGTGGCCGTGCTCGACATCAAGATGCCGCGCATGGACGGGATGGAGCTGCTGCGCCGCCTGCGCCAGAAATCGGACCTGCCGGTCCTGTTCCTCACCTCGAAGGACGAGGAGATCGACGAGGTGCTCGGCCTGCGCATGGGCGCGGACGACTACATCCGCAAGCCCTTCTCCCAGCGCCTGCTGATCGAGCGCATCCGCGCCGTCCTGCGCCGCCGCGACGCGCAGGTCGACGGGGGCGAGCGGTCCGAGAAGGACAAGGTGATGGTCCGGGGCAGCCTGACCCTCGACCCCCTGCGCCATTCCTGCGTGTGGAAGGGGGAGCCGGTCACGCTGACGGTCACGGAGTTCCTCATCCTCCAGGCGCTGGCCACGCGCCCCGGCTTCGTCAAGAGCCGCGACGCGCTGATGGACGCGGCCTACGACGACCAGGTCTATGTCGACGACCGCACCATCGACAGCCACATCAAGCGCATCCGCAAGAAATTCCGCGTCGTCGACGACGAGTTCGCGGCGATCGAGACTCTGTATGGCGTCGGATACAGATATCGCGAGGCCTGACCCCGAAGGCGGGGGCGCGCCGCGTCTGGGCGGTGCGCCGTCCCTCGACGGGGCACCCGTCGCCCGCTCCGACGGCGCGGGGGTGCGCAAGGCGTCCCTCCGCGCCGTCCGGCCCGGCCTCCTCGGCGAGGCGCGCGCCCTGCTGATAAGCCCGATGCGCTCGCTGACCCGGCGTATCGTGGCCATTAATCTTATCGGCCTCGCCATCCTCGTCGCCTCCGTCCTCTATCTCAACCAGATGCGCGACGAGCTGATCCAGGTGCGCGTCGTCTCGCTGGCGACCGAGGCGGACATCCTCGCCACCGCCATCGCCGAGATCGCCTCGACCGGGCCGGAGAAGGCCGCCATCGACATCCGCGCGGCCAACCGCGTGCTCCAGCAGCTCACCCTGCGCACCGACCAGCGCGCGCAGCTCTACCGCAACGGCCGCCTCATCGGCGACACGCGCAGCTTCGAGCCGACCCGCACCCCGCTGGAGACGCGCCGCCTGCCCCCCCTCGACGGGGCGAGCGGCCTGCTCGGCTGGATCGAGGAACTCTACAGCCGCGCCGTCCGCCTCGTGCAGAAGCGCAACCTGCCCATCTACATCGAGACCTCCGTCGCGGGCATCACCGAGGACCCGCTCGTCTACAAGGCGCAGCTCGGCGAGATGGCGGTCTCGCAGCGGGCCAACAGCGAGGGCGAGCTGATCGTCTCCGTCGCCGTGCCGGTGCGGCGGCTCAAGGTCATCATGGGCGTGCTGATGCTCTCGACCGAGGGGGGCGACATCGACCGCGTGATCCGGGCCGGGCGCATCGAGATCCTGCGCATCTTCATCGTCGCGGGGCTGGTGTCGATCCTCCTCGCCATCCTGCTGGCGAACGGCATCGCCCGCCCCCTGCGCCGCCTCGCCGGGGCCGCCGAGGCCGCCCGCGCGAACGAGGCGCGACTGTCCGTCTCGGAGCGGGTCGAGATCCCCGACCTCACCGACCGGGCCGACGAGATCGGGCACCTCTCCGGCTCCATGCGCCGGATGACGGACGCGCTCTACGGACGGATCGACGCCATCGAGAGCTTCGCCGCCGACGTGGCGCACGAGATCAAGAACCCGCTCTCCTCGCTGCGCTCGGCGGTCGAGACCCTCGATTACGCGAAGACCCCCGAATCGCGGGATCGCCTCTACACCGTGATCCGGGAGGACGTGGACCGGCTCGACCGGCTGGTGACCGACATCTCCAACGCTTCGCGCCTCGACGCCGAGCTGGTGCGCGAGGAACGCGCGCCCTTCGACCTCGGCGCCCTGGTCGAGACGACGGTGGACATCCTCGCCCAGAACGCCGACGAGCGCGGGGTGCGCCTGGTTGCCGACGTACCGGCCACGCCGCTGACGGTGCGCGGGCTGGAGAGCCGCATCGCGCAGGTGCTCTCGAACGTGATCGCCAACGGCATCTCCTTCTCGCCCGATGGCGGGACGCTGCGGGTGGCGGCCTGGCGCGACGAGCTGAACGCCGCCGTCATCGCAGTGGAGGACGACGGCCCGGGCATCCCCGAGGACAACCTCGATTCGATCTTCCTGCGCTTCTACACCGAACGCCCCGAGGGCGAGGCGTTCGGGCGGCATTCCGGCCTCGGCCTGTCCATCTCGCGCAGCATCGTCGAGGCCCATGGCGGCACGATCCGGGCGGAGAACCGCGACCCGCGCGGCGCGCGCTTCGTCATCCGCCTGCCGAGCTGAGGGGATATGCCGCCCCGGGGGCGCAAGCGGCGGGACGGCACCGGCCTCTTCCGGCACGGCGTGTGTCCATTCGGGACGTACGGCGAAAATACTTTCTTCGCTCTTGCAAAAACATCCTTCGTCATACTTTCATGAGTATGACATGAGGATGAAATCCGTGACGGACACGCCCGGCTCCCCCGCGCCGCCTGCCAGACCCGCGCCGATATCGGGTGTGCGGTCGCTGCGCCTCGTGCTGGTGACGGGTGTCTCGGGCGCGGGCAAGACCTCGACGCTCGCCGCCCTCGCCGATTGCGGCTACGAGACGGTCGACAACCCGCCCATCCGTCTGCTGCACCAGATCATGGACGACTTCGCCGCGTCGGGCGGGCGGGCGGCGCGGGTCGCCATCGGGGTGGACGAGCGCACGCACGGCTTCACCACCGAACGCTTCGCCGACTTCGTCGCCGAGCTGCGCGCACGCCTCGATCTCGACGTGGCGCTCCTGTTCCTCGATTGCGACAACGCCACCCTCATCCGCCGCTTCACCGAGACCCGGCGGCGGCACCCCATGGCGGGGGAGACGGTGGAGGTGGCCCTTGCCATGGAGCGCGCGGTTATCGAGCCGCTGCGCGAGCGGGCCGATATCGTCGTCGATACGAGCGACCTGTCCCTGACGGAACTGCGCCGAGAGGTGCAGGAGCGATTCGGCGGGGAGGAGGGCGACGGCATGTCGATCACCGTCCTCTCCTTCGGGTTCAAGCGCGGCGCGCCCCGCGAGGCGGACATCATGTTCGACGTGCGCTTCCTCGCGAATCCCTACTGGGACCCGGACCTGCGCGACGGGACGGGCCTCGACCGGGACGTGGACGCCTACGTCACCCGGAGCGAGGGATTCGCGGCCTTCTTCGCCTCGCTCTCCGCGCTGCTGCGCGAGGTCATCCCGCTCTACCGCAAGGAGGGCAAGAGCTATCTCACGGTGGCCATCGGCTGCACGGGGGGGCGGCATCGCTCCGTCGCGGTGGCCGAGCGCCTCGGCGCGATGCTGCGCGCCGCCGGGCACGCACCCGCCGTCCGCCACCGGGATATCGCGCGGGCCGGCTCCTCCCGCGCCCGGGCGATGGCCGCGACGAAGACGGTGACCGCATGATCGGCATCGTCCTCGTCACCCATGGGGGCATCGGCGAGCAGTTCTGCGCCGCGGTCGAGCACGTTCTCGGACCGCAGAGACAGCTCGCCTTCGTCTCCGTCGGCGGGGCCGACAGCATGAGCGTCAAGCAGGCCGAGATCGCCGCCGCCATCGAATCGGTCCGCCCCGCGCGGGACGAGGGGGTCATCGTCCTGACGGACATGATCGGCTGCACCCCCTCCAACCTCGCCTCGCGCGAGGGGCAGCGCGGGCGCGAGGTGGTGGTGACGGGGGTCAACCTGCCCATGCTCGTGACCATGGTGAAGGTGCGCGAGCGCGGGGCGCTGATGAACGTCGTGGACAAGGGGATCAAGGCGGGGCGCAAGTACATCGACATCGCCTGCACCCCCGCCACCGTCGGAGCCTGACCCGAACCCATGGCCGACCGTCTGACCCGCCGAATCGAGATCGTGAACGAGCGCGGCCTGCACGCCCGGGCCTCGGCCAAGGTGGTCGAGCTGTCCGAGCGCTACGCCTGCGACGCGACCGTCTCCCATAACGGCGAGCGCGCCGATCCGCGCTCGCTCATGGACCTGCTCACCCTCGTGGCGTCGAAGGGCGTCTTCGTGACGGTGGATGCCGAGGGCGAGGACGCCGCCGAGTACCTCGAAGCGCTGGAGACGCTCATCGCCGGGCGCTTCGGCGAGAAGGCCTGAGCCGCGCCATGCGCCACGTCGCCTTCAACCTGTGCTTCTACGTCTTCACCATCCTCATGGCGGCGGTCACCGTGCCCGTCTCGCTGGTCGCGGGCGACGGCACGGTGCGCGGTCTGTTCGCCGGATGGGCGCGGGGAACCGTGTGGCTGGTGCGTCACGTCCTGGGGGCGCCGGTCGAGATCCGGGGGCGCGAGAACATCGCCGAACGCCCCGCGCTCCTGGTCAGCAAGCACCAGAGCGAGCTGGACGTCGCGCTGATGGGCACCGTCTTCCCCGATTACGGGGCCATCGCCATGCGCGAGCTGGACAACTACCCCCTCGTCGGCGGGATCGTGCGCAAGCTGGGGCACATCAAGGTCACGGTCGAGGGCGAGCGGAAGAACCAGTTGCCGGAGGTGCTGGCCGGCGCGCGCCGCGTCCATGCCGAGGGGCGGCCCATCCTCATCTATCCCGAGGGCACGCTCATGCATCCGGGCCGGAAATCGCGCTACCGGGGCGGGGTCTGGCATATCTACGACGACCTGAAGGTCCCCGCCGTCCCCGTCGCCCTGTCGCTGGCCCTCGCTTGGCCCCGGCGCGAGTGGAAGAAGTATCCCAATCCCGTGACGATGGCGTTCCTCGAACCCATTCCCCCCGGACTGGGAAAGCAGGAGTTCATGGCCCTGCTGGAGGAGCGGATCGAGACCGCGACCAACGCCCTCATCCGCGAGCAGGCCCCGCCCGCGCTGCTGGAGACGACGGTCTTCGACTACGAGGAGCAGGGCAACGGCTGGCGTAAAACGACATCCTCCACGTCGCATTCGTCCTAGCGCCCCCCGTCCGCGCCGGGCCACGCTCGACCGGACAGGAGGAAGGCCATGCCGCATCTGACCGACGCCCAGAAGGACGCCTACGCCCGCGACGGCTTCCTCTGCCCCCTCGATATCCTGACACCGAAGGAGGCCGCGACCGAGCGCGCGCTGGTCGAGGGGCTGGAGCGCGATCATGCGGACAGGCCCGTCGCCGACTACCTGCGCCTCGCCGCGCACATGGCGACCGACGTGCCCCTGCGCGTCGCCCGCGACCCGCGCGTGCTCGACGCGGTGGAGGGCATCCTCGGGCCGGACATCATGCTGTGGAGCTGCGAATACTTCATCAAGGAGGCGTGTAGCCACAAGGTCGTCTCCTGGCATCAGGACCTCACCTACTGGGGCATGGACGGCAGCGATCACGAGGTCACGGCTTGGGTCGCTCTCTCTGACGCAAGCGAGGCGGCGGGCTGCATGAGGTTCGTCCCCGGCTCCCACGAACGGCAACTCGTGCCGCACGAGGACACCTTCGCCGCCGACAACCTGCTGAGCCGGGGGCAGGAGATCGCCGTCGAGGTGGACGAGGCCGATGCCGTCGCCGCCGCGCTCTCGCCCGGTCAGATGTCGCTGCACCACGGCCGCCTGTTCCACGCGAGCGGGCCGAACACGACCGCCGACCGCCGAATCGGCCTGGTCCTGCGCTACATCCGCCCCGATACGCCCTCGACCGGGCAGGGCAAGGATTTCGGCGTCTTGGTGCGCGGCATCGACCGCCACGGCATCCGCGCCACCGTCGCGCCCCTGTTGGGGGACTTTACCCCGGCCCAGATGCGGTTGTACGAGGAGGTGACGGGGCGGCAGGCCGAGGTGCTGGCCAGCGGCCTCGACAGCGCGCAGGATCTGTATTCGGGAGCGGCATGATGGGCGGGACGGTCGGCTTCACGGCGATGAAGGACGGCACGGCGGCGGATTACGCCCTGCTGGCCGAGCACGAGCGCGCCTACAACGCGGGCACCGCCGACCGCCTGCTGCGCGAATTGCGCTCCCAGGCCGACGAGACGCTCAGCGGCTACCGTATCACCCGGCTGGAGCACGGCCTCCAGAGCGCGACCCGCGCCCGGCGCGAGGGGGTCGAGACCGACTGGGTCGTCGCCGCCCTCCTGCATGATATCGGCGACGGCCTCGCCCCCCAGAACCACGACAGGTTCGCCGCCGAGATCATGCGCCCCTTCCTGCGCGACGAGGTGGTCTGGACCGTCGAGCATCACGGCATCTTCCAGATGGTCCATTACGCGCATCACTACGGCTGGAACCCCGAGGAGCGGCAACGCTTCCGCGACCACCCCTATTACGACAGTTGCGTCGCCTTCTGCGAACGCTGGGACCAGGCGAGCTTCGACCCCGGCTACGACAGCGACCCGCTGGAAAGCTTCGAGGAGGAGGTCCGCGCCGTCTTCGCCCGCAAGGCGTACGACCCGGACGTGATGCAGGTCGGCGTGGCGAGGGGGCTGTGAAGGTCTGGCACCTGAAGACCTGCGACACCTGCCGCAAGGCCATCCGCGCCCTGCGCGAGGCGGGCCACGACCCCGACCTGATCGACGTGCGCGCCGACGGGGTCGACGCGGCGACGCTGACGCAATGGATGGCCACCGTGGGCCGCGAACGCCTGCTCAACACCCGCTCGACCACTTGGCGCGGTCTGCCCGAGACCGACCGCGAAGACCTCGACGACGCGAAGGCCGCCGCCCTGATGACCGCCCACCCGACCCTGATGAAGCGACCGGTGATTGAAGCGGGTGGGGCGGTGCATGTGGGTTGGACGAAGGACGTGCAGGCGGCGGTGCTGTAGCGTAAGTGTTGTTCGCTTATTTGCGATATCTGGGCTAAGCTCTTGTCGCTGTAATCAGGGGACAAACTGCAATGGCCCTTCGGGAAAAACGGTATCAGGTCTTTATAAGCTCGACGTTCGAAGACCTAAAGGAAGAACGTCGCGCGGTGCAGGATGCAGTCATCAGCACCGGAGACTTTCCTGTTCAGATGGAGTCATTTCCAGCGGCGGACGAGGATCAGTTCGAGTTCATCAAGTCGCTGATCGACGTCTGCGACTATTACGTTCTAATCGTCGCGGGCCGCTACGGTACAGTCGCTGCAGACGGTATGAGCTATACCGAGAAAGAATACCGCTATGCGGTTTCGCAGAATGTGCCGATCTTGGTCATGCTCCACGGCGACCGCGGTTCTATCGCGATGGATAAGAGTGAAAACACTAATGAAGGGAAGGAACGCCTTGAACTCTTCATTCGAGAAGTGTCCACGGGACGCCTGCGTAAAAACTGGAAGACGGTTGACGAACTGAAACTCGCGGTTCGCGAAGCTCTCGATCATGCTCGTGCGACGAAGCCGCGCGTCGGATGGGTGCGAGGAGATCAGGCTGCTAGCCGGGAAACCCTCGAAGAGCTAAACGAGGTTCGTAAGGAAAACGCAAAGTTTCGCGACGCGCTAGGTGAATACGATATCGATTTACCCCTTCCAGACCTTCCTGCGCCCGATGAAATGCTGGAGATAGACCTGCTGCCGAACACCACAAGCTCTGGTTATGGAAGTTGTGTGACTATTAAGCTGAGTTGGATCGGAATATTCCCACTGTTCAAACACAATCTAGTTTGGAGTCTGAGTGATTGGGATGATGAAATTTCCTACTACATTGAAGATAGCAAGAGTTGTGTGAAGATTGGATCCGCGCTTGCAGAAGAGGTATCAAACGTCGACACCGAGAACCGGTTCAAGATTGGCATGAACGCACTCGGGAAGCTTCAAAGTTACTTTGTCGAATGTGGCTTAATGCATCCTGTTGGTGAAGAACAACCGTTTACGGAGCGCGCAAAGAGATTTGCGCGCAGGCAGATGGTGACAAATGATATATCCGCTAAATTTGAAATCGTCAGCGGTGCTGTAGAGGTTAGAGAACAATTTTCGAATTCCGATCTCGATGATGAAATTCCGTTTTAGATAGATGCATCGTAGTGGATGTGCTGGTTTGACGGACGAGGCGTAGCACGCGTCTGCAGCGTCCAATTCTCTGGAACCTGACCCGCATAAAGGCTCAGCTCCCGAAAGGAGGCGCCCATGACCGCCACCACATCGACCCCCACCACCCCCCTCCTGACCGCCCGCCGCTTCGCGCCGCTCTTCTGGGTGCAGGCGCTGGGCGCGTTCAACGATCAGGTGTTCAAAACCGGGTTCCTCGTCCTCCTGACCTATAGGCTCGCCGCCGAGATGGGGCTGAACGCCTCGCTGCACAACACGATCTCCGGCGCGCTGTTCATCATCCCCTTCGCCCTCGTCGCGCCCACGGCGGGGCAGGTGGCGGACGGGGTGGACAAGGCGAGGATGATCCGGGTGGTCAAGGCGCTGGAGATCGGGCTGATGGTCGTCGGCGCGGTGGCGTTCCACCTGCGGGACCTGACGCTGCTCTACGTCCTCCTGTTCCTCATGGGCACGCAATCGGCCCTGTTCGCCCCCATCAAGTACGGCATCCTGCCCCAGTACCTCTGCGAGCGGGAACTGGCGCGCGGGAACGGGATGATCCAGGCGGCGACTTTCCTCGCCATCCTGCTGGGACAGATCGCGGGGGCGAAGCTGGTGCTGACGGAGAACGGCGTGACGCTCATCTCCGTCGGCGTCATCACGGTCGCGGTGATCGGCTTCGTGGCCAGCCTCTTTGCGCCCCCCGCGCCGCCGCTCGGCCCGCCGCCGAAGGTCGACTGGGTGCTGCCGCGCGCGATGTGGAAGGTGGTGCGCGACGGGCGACAGGTGCCCGGCGCCTTCCGCGCCATCCTCGGGATCGCGTGGTTCTGGTTCACCGGCGCGGCCTTCCTCGCCCTCCTGCCGCCCTACGCGCTCGAAGGGCTGCACGGGACGAACGGGGTGTTCGTGCTGCTGCTCTCGACCTTCTCGATCGGCGTGGCCATCGGGGCGCTGCTGTGCGCGCGGATCTTCGGCGAGCGCCCGGCGGTGCCGATGGCGGCGTGGGGGGCGGGGGGCATCGCGCTGGCGGCGGTGGCGCTGTGGCCGGCCTCCGAGTTCTGGCGCGCGGGGGTGGATTTCGCGGGGCCGCTGGTGGGCTTCGGCGGCTTCCTCGGCGACCCGCGCGCCTGGCCGATCCTCGCCTGCTTCGCGGTGCTCGCCGCCTGCTCGGGCCTCTACGTCACGCCGCTGAACGTCGTGCTCCAGGTCGAGGCCCCGGCGGAGGCGCGGGGCCGCTTCGTCGCCTGCTCCAACACGGTCGACGCCCTCGTCATGGCGTTCTCCGCACTCCTCGCCGCCGTGCTGGTCGGGGCGGGGCTGCGGCAGTGGGACATCTACGCCCTGATCGGGGCCACGGGCTTCGCCGCCGCCGTCTGGGCGTCGCGGCAGGGGCGATGACGCCGGATCGCGATTGCGTGAAGGAACGGGTCGCCTTCTTGTTCTCTTAGGAAATAACACCCACGTTACCGAGAGAGAAGAACCCTTCAGGAGGCTTTCCATGACCGACCGTCGTTCGCTGCTCCTTTCCGGCGCGGCCTTCCTCGCCGCCGCGACCCCCGCCTTCGCGCGCAAGGGGGAGTTCGAGATCGAGAAGACGCCCGCGGAATGGAAGGCCGTCCTGACGCGGGAGGAATACTACGTCCTGCGCGAGCATGGCACCGAGCGCGCCTATACCAGCCCGCTCGACAAGCTCTACGCGGACGGGACGTACCATTGCGCGGGCTGCGACCTGCCGGTCTACCCGTCCGAGACGAAATACGATTCGCGCACCGGCTGGCCGAGCTTCTGGGACGCGGTCGAGGGCAATGTCGGCACCAGCACCGACTACAAGCTGCTCTATCCCCGGACCGAGGCGCACTGCGCCCGCTGCGGCGGCCATCTGGGGCACATCTTCAAGGACGGCCCCGCTCCGACTGGAAAACGCCATTGCATCAACGGCGTGGCGCTGCGCTTCAAGCCTGCGGACGCGTCGGCGAGTTGAGGTCCGGCACGGCCCCGGATACCGCGCATCCGGGGCCGTGCCGTTCTGGCACATAAGAGGTTTTGCGCGGGATAGCGCGATGTTAACCCTGGACGGGCAACGATCGTCGCGACCTGCGAGGAGACCCGTCATGTTCGATACCCCCGATTTCGACGACCACGAGGAGGTGGTGAGCGTATCCTGTGCCCGGTCCGGGCTGCGGGCGATCATCGCGCTCCATTCCACCGCCCTTGGCCCCGCCCTGGGCGGGATTCGCTGCTGGTCCTACGACAGCGGCACGGCGGCGACGCGCGATGCGCTGCGCCTGTCGCGGGGGATGACCTACAAGAACGCGCTGGCGGGGCTGGATCTGGGGGGCGGCAAGGCCGTCATCCTAGGCGATCCGGCCACGGCCCGTTCGCCCGCCGCCCTGCACGCCTTCGCCGGGGCCGTCGACCGGCTGGACGGACGCTATATCGGGGCCGAGGATGTCGGCATGACGGTCGCCGATATCGACCTGATGCGCGACGTGACGCCCCATGTGGCGGGCACGAGCTGGGGCGCGGCGGCGAGCGGCGATCCCTCGCCCCATACCGCCGAGGGGGTGTTCCTGGCCCTCAAGGCCACCGTCGCCGCCGCCACGGGGTCGGACGACCTGACGGATGCGCGGGTGGGCGTGATGGGTCTCGGCGCGGTCGGCTGGAAGCTGGCCGAACGGCTCCGCGCGGAAGGGGCGCGGCTTCTGGTGTCGGACGTGAACGTTACGCGGGTGACGCGGGCGGCGGCGCAGCTCGACGCCGATATCGTCGATCCCCGGCGCCTGCCCTTCGAGCCGATGGACGTCTTCGTCCCCTGCGCCCTGGGCGGTGTGCTGACCCGCGACTTCGCCGAGACCGCGCCGGTGCGCATCGTCTGCGGGGCCGCCAACAACCAGCTCGCCACCCCCGATGTCGACGCCGCGCTGTGGGAGGCGGGCAAGCTCTACGCGCCCGACTACCTCGTGAACGCGGGCGGCGTCATCAACGTCGCGGCCGAGGCGTCGGGCGAGTACGACGCCTATCGCGTGGGCGTGGCGGTGCGGGAGATCGGCGCGACCGCGGCGCGGGTGCTGGAGACGGCCCGCCGCGAGGACCGCCCGACGGGGGCGGTCGCCGACGCGATGGCGCTCGCCCGGATCGAGGGCGCGCGGGAGGAACGGCGCAGGCGCGCCTGACCGCTCCTCAATACCCCATCGCGCAGCCATCCTTGCGCGGGTCCGACCCGCCGACGAGGCAGCCCGTCTCCGGGTCGATCACGATGATCTGCCCGCCGCCGATGGCCCCGGGCGCGACGCGCGCGTCGTGGCCCATCGCGCCGAGGCTGTCGAGGGTGCGCCGGGAATAGCCCCGCTCGACCGCGAGATAGCCGTCGTTGTAGAAGCTGCGCGGCGCGTCCATCGCCGCCTGCGGGTCCATGCCGTGATCGACGAGGTTGCTGATCAACCGGGCGTGCCCGTTCGGCTGGTACGGCCCGCCCATGACGCCGAAGCTCGCATAGGGCTTGCCGTCCCGGGCCAGCATGCCGGGGATGATGGTGTGCATCGGGCGCCGGGTGCCCTTCAGCTCGTTCGGATGGCCCTCGGCCAGCGAGAACCCCGCCCCCCGGTTCTGGAAGTTGATGCCGTAGCGCTCGGAGGCGATGCGCGCGCCGAAATCGTGGAAGACCGAGTAGATGAGCGAGACCATGGTCCGCGCCTCGTCCACCACCGTGATGTAGATCGTGTCGGTGTGCTGGGCGCCCCCGACCCCGATGGCCGGACCCGCCCCGTGCAGGTCGGCGACTCCCTGCAGTAGATCGGGACGGGCGGCCATCGGGTCTATGCGATCCTGCAAGGCCCGTACCGTTTCGTCCGAGAGCATGTGCGCCAGCCGCTCCGCCGCGCCGGGCGTGTCGGGATCGGCGACGAGGCGGTCGCGGGCGTCGTAGGCGAGGCGGGCGGCCTCGGCCTCGATATGGGCGCGCTCCGGCCCGTCGGGGTCCAGCTCGTCCAGCTCGAACCCTTCGAGGATGCGCGCCATCAGCAGCGCGGTCACGCCCTGCCCATTGGGCGGCAGCTCGATCAGCTCCGTGCCGCGATACAGGCCCGAGATCGGCTCGACCCAGGTGGCGCGGGTGGCGGCGAAGTCGGCCATGGTGTGCGCGCCGCCGTGGCGGGCGAGGGTGGCGACCATGTCCTCGGCCAGCGGCCCCTCGTAGAAGCCCGCGCGGCCCTCCCGCGCGATGATCTCCAGCGCCTCGGCCTGCGCCGGATAGGCGAAGACCTCGCCCATGCGCGGGGCGCGCGCGCCGTCCACGAGGAAATGCCGGGCCATGTCGCCGTGCAGGGTGGGCGCGTAGTCGGCCCAGTCGGCGCTCGCGCGCTGGGCGACGGGATGCCCCTCCCGCGCGAGGCGGATGGAGGGGGCGAGCGCGCGATCCCAGCCCCATGTCCCGAACTCGGACAGCAGCGTGTCGAAAGCGTCCACCGCCCCCGGCACGGTGACGGCATGGACGCTGCCGGGGTCGATGCGCTCCATCCCCTGCCCGCGCAGGGTCGCGGCGTCGAGGCTGGCCGGAGCGCGGCCCGAGCCGTTCAGCCCCCGGGGCCGGGCCTCCCCGTCGCGCCAGACCAGCGCGAAGGCGTCGCCCCCGATGCCGGTCATGGCCGGCTCCAGCAGGCCCAGCGTCAGGGCGGCCGTGACGGCGGCATCGACCGCGTTGCCCCCCTCGCGCAGGACGCGGACGGCGCATTCGACCGCCAGCGGATGCGAGGTCGCGCACATCGCGTGGCGGGCATGGACGGGGGAGCGTCCGGGAAGCTGGAAGTCGCGCATCGCCGAGGGGGCCTTTCGCCGGAAGGGTCGCCCCGTCCCTTGCCACGGGAGCGCGGACGGGGCAACGCCGGCGTCAGAGCGAGGTCGAGGCCTTGCCCTTCATCGCGTCCAGCGCCGCCGGATCGCCCGTGGCCGGATCGGCGATCTCGGCCTGCTTCTTGAGGCGCAGCTTGCGCTGGTAGCGGGTCTGGATGATGTCGACGATGAACAGGACCGCGACCGAGAAGTAGAAGGTCGATTTCGACATCGCCTCGATGGGATAGCCGAACAGCGTCAGATGCGCGATGTGCCCGCCCTCGGCCAGCAGCATGATCCCCACGATCAGCAGGATGAACAGGCCCAGCACCTCGAACATGCGGTTCTTCTTGATGAAGTCGGCCACCCGGTCCGCGAGCAGGATCATCAGCAGCCCGCTCGTGATGACCGCGATGGCCAGCAGGATGAACTGCGGCGAGAAGAACGCGTCCGAGACGTATTTCGGATCGTTCGTCAGGGGCAGCATCGACAGGATCGAATCGAAGCTGAAGATGAGGTTCATGAAGACGATCAGCGCCAGCACGGCGAAGGTCGACTTCTGGCCCGCTTCGGTACCGTGGGCATGGTCGTCGATGGCCAGCAGGTGATTGATCTCCTTGACGGCGGTGTACATGATGAACGCGCCGCCGAAGAGGAAGATGATGGCCTTCAGGTTGAACGCCCCGCTGATGTAGGGCAGCGAGAAGACCGGCGTGTCCGGCCCGACCGTGTTATACTCCGCGCCGTAGGCCTTGCCGTCGTTCTCGGACCCGTGCGCCGCCTCGATGGCCTCGCCGGCCCCCGCGCCCATGCTGTCGGCGATGGCGAAGAGGGGGTCGATGAAGCCGGCGAGCAGGCGCATGATCACGAAGAGCAGCACGAGCCGCAGCAGCACGGCGATGCCGATGCCGAGCTTGCGCACCATCGACTGCTTGTCTGCCGGGGCGCGCTGGGATTCGATGGAGATGTACAGCAGGTTGTCGAAGCCGAGCACCGCCTGCAGGAAGATCAGGCTTACGAGGACGCCCAGCGCCTCCACCGAAAACAACACGTCCATCGCCGTTTCTCCCGCCCATCCTGTCGCGCTGCGCCAAAACGGCGCAGGCCTATGCTCCGCCCGAGATAAGGCGTCGCGCGCCGGTTTCTACATCCGGGCGGGATATTTCGGCCGGCTCAGCTGCGCAGGCGGTATCCGGTGCGGAACATCCGGTGGCAGAGCCAGAACAGGAAGACCGCGATGACGAGCGAGACCGCCATCCCGATCACCGGGTCCGAATCCGCCTCCCCGACGATCCCGTAGCGGAAGCCGTCGATCAGGAAATGCACCGGGTTCACCGCCGAGATCGTGCGCCACGGCTCGGGCAGGATGTCGATGGAGTAGAACGTGCCCGACAGGAAGGCCAATGGCGTGATGACGAAGTTCGTCGCCAGCGCCGTGTGGTCGAACTTCTCCGCCCAGATGCCGACGATGGCCCCGCAGAGCGAGAAGACGAGCGCGCCGACGAAGGCGAAGGACAGCGCCCAGACGGGATGCGCGATGCCGCTCCACGCGAAGGGGAAGATGACCACCGCCGCGACCGCCGCGACCGCCAGTCCGCGCACCACGCCGCCTAGCGCGTAGGCCGTCGTCAGCTCGCCCGCCGAGAGCGGCGGCATCAGCACGTCGATGATGTTCCCCTGCACCTTGGCCACCACCAGCGAGGAGGAGGCGTTGGCGAAGGCGTTCTGCAGGATCGCCATCATCAGGATGCCCGGGGCGAGGAAATGCGCGAACGGCACCCCGAACACGTCCCCCCGCCGCCCGCCGAGCGCCAGCGTGAACACGGCCATGAACAACAGCGCCGTGCAGGCCGGGGCGAGGAGCGTCTGCTGGTAGACCTTGAAGAACCGCTTGACTTCCTTGCCGAGCAGCGTCTGGAAGCCGATCCGGTTGAAGCGCCCGAAATGGCGCTCCCCCTGACCGCGCGAGGAGGCGGAGACCGTCATCGAAAAGCATCCCGAAATAGATTTACGAGCGAAGCGAATCGGTTGATCTTGTACCTTTCGCACACGGAATGTATATTGCGATGCGCACCTTTTCGAAAGACATCGCGATGACCCGCCCGGCGACGCGGTCGTCACACCCCTATTGACGAGGCCCCCATGGCATGGACCGACGAGCGCGTTGAGCAGTTGAAGACCCTCTGGACCGGGGGCATGAGCGCGAGCCAGATCGCCAAGGAGCTGGGCGGGGTGACCCGCAACGCCGTCATCGGCAAGGTCCACCGCCTCGGCCTGTCGAGCCGCAACCAGGGCAAGCCCGAGGCCGCGGCCGCCGAGAAGCCCGCCGAGCCGGCGCCCGTCGAGGCGGCCGCGCCCCCCGTCGAGGAACCCGTCGCCGCCGCGCCGCCCCCCGCCCCCGAGGTCGAGACCGGGGCGGTCGCCAGCGCGGCACCCGAGCCGGCCGCCGAGGACGAGCCGGCGGAGACCACCGCCGACCTGCCCGCCGTCGCCGCCCCCGAGGGCATGGTCACCATCCCGTCCGAGAACCAGGTCGACATCGCCGAGATCGACCGCGACGCCCGCAAGCTGGGCCTCATGGAGCTGACCGAGCGGACCTGCAAGTGGCCCATCGGCGATCCGAGCCGGGGCGAGTTCTACTTCTGCGGCCACCCGGCCGTGCCGGGCAAGCCCTACTGCAAGGGCCACACGGCGGCGGCCTACCAGCCCATGTCCTCCCGCCGCGACCGCGACCGCGCCCGCTCCATCCAGCGCCCGGCCATCACGCGCAGCGCCTGAGACGAAGGCGGGGAGGGCGCGCCTTGCCGCGATTCCTCTCCGCCGTCACCGTCGTCGTGCCCGATTACGACGCGGCAATCGACTTCTACGTCGGCGCACTGGGCTTCGATCTGATCGAAGACACGCCGCTGTCTGCCGAAAAGCGCTGGATCCTCGTCGCGCCCGGGGGGAGCGGCGAATGCCGTCTCCTGCTTGCAAAGGCTACGTCGGGCGAACAGGCGCTCGCCATCGGCAACCAGACGGGCGGGCGCGTCGCCTTCTTCCTGACCACCGACGATTTCACCCGCGACAGGGTGGCATTCGAGGCGGCAGGCGTGCGCTTCGAGGAGCCGACGCGGCACGAGCCGTACGGTACGGTAGCCGTCTTCTCCGACCCGTTCGGCAACCTGTGGGACCTGATCGAACCGACGTGAGCGCATCGTCGCGTTTGCGCCTTGCCTTCCCCCGGCATCCCGATACCCTCCCCCCATGACCGACGCCTCCCCCATGCCCCGCCCCCTCGCGGGTCTGCGCGTGCTCGAACTCGCGCGCATCCTTGCCGGGCCGTGGACGGGGCAGATCCTCGCCGATCTGGGGGCGGAGGTGATCAAGGTCGAAAGTCCGGCGGGCGACGATACCCGGAGCTGGGGGCCGCCCTTCGTTGAGGAGACGGGCGCGGCGGCGTATTTCCATGCGACCAACCGGGGCAAGAAATCCGTCATCCTCGACCTTTCGACCGGGGAGGGCCAGCGCCATGCCCGTGCCCTCGCGGCCCGGTCGGATATCCTGATCGAGAACTTCAAGCTCGGCGGGCTGGCGAAATACGGTCTCGACCACCCGTCCCTCGCCGCGCTGAACCCGCGGCTGATCTACTGCTCGATCACCGGCTTCGGCCAGACCGGCCCCTACGCCCCCCGCGCGGGCTATGACTTCATCATCCAGGCGATGAGCGGGCTGATGTCCGTGACCGGCGAGAAGGGGGGCGAGCCGCAGAAGCTGGGCGTCGCGGTGGCCGATCTGGTCACGGGTCTCAACGCCGTCATCGCCATCCAGGCGGCGCTGGTCGAGCGCGAGCGGACGGGGCGCGGGCGTCATATCGACATGGCATTGATGGATGCCTGCGTCTCGATCCTGTCGAACCAGGCGCTGAGCTACCTGACCTCCGGCACCAGCCCCGTCAGCCTGGGCAACGCGCATCCGTCGATCGTGCCCTATCAGGTCTTCACCGTCTCGGACGGGCATTTCATCCTCGCGGTCGGCAACGACGGCCAGTTCCGCCGCGCCTGTGCCGTGCTGGGCCTGCCCGACCTGCCGGACGATCCGGCCTATGCCACCAACCCCGCCCGCGTCGCCAACCGCGAGGCACTGGTGCCGATGCTCCAGGCGGTGCTGATGCGCTGGACCCGGGACGGCATCCTCGACGCGCTGGAGACGGCGGGCGTGCCCGCCGGGCCGATCAACCGCATCGGCGACGTGTTCGCCGACCCGCAGGTGCGGGCGCGGGGAATGGAGATCGCGCACGGGGGCATCCCCGGCGTCCGCCTGCCCATCCTGTTCGACGGCCGGCCCATGGTCGCCGACCGCCCCTGCCCGCGCCTCGGGGAGCATACGGACGAGGTGCTGGCGAGTTTGGGAGACTGAGCCGTGCATCGCCTCGACCTCGCCGATCCCGCCTTCTCCACCCGGTCGGATGCGGTGCGGGTGGCGCGGGCGGCGCATTGGGCGGCGGCGACCCCCTACGGCCTCGCGGTCCTGCGCTACCGCGAGGTTGGACAGCTCCTGCGCGACCGCCGCCTGCGGCAGGGGAGTCACGCCTGGCCCCTCACCCACGGGTTGAACGGCCCGTTCGCCCGCTTCTGGCGGCGCAGCGTCATCGGGCAGGAAGGGGCGGCGCATCGGCGGTTGCGCGATCTGGCGGTGCCGGTGCTGAGCGAGGCGTTCATCGACGGGATGCGCCCCGCCTTCGACGCCATCGCCGCCGACCTGTGCGAGGCGATGGCGCAGACCGATGCCTGCGAGTTCCAGTCCGCCTTCGCCATCCCCTTCGCCGGACAGGCCATCTGCACCCTGCTGGGCCTGCCCCGGGACGACTGGGCGCGGATATCCCACGACGCCTCCGACCTCGGCCTCGCCATGGGCGTCGAATGTCGCCGCCACGAGCCGGTCTTCGACGCCGCCTGCGAGCGCCTGACGGACCTGGCCCGCGCCCTCGTCGCCCGCGCGCGCCGGGGCGAGGACCGGGACAGCTACGTCGCCGGTCTCGTCGCCCGGGCCGATGCGGACCCGGAGACGGACGAGACGGCGCTCCTGGACATGATCGTCATCTCGATCTTCGGCGGGGTCGATACCACCCGCTCGCAGCTCGGCCTCGGCGTGGCACTGTTCATCGAGCATCCCGGCCAGTGGGCCGCCCTGCGCGCCGATCCCGCCCTCGTGCCGAACGCGGTCGAGGAGATCATCCGCGCCCGGCCCACCACCACATGGGTCACGCGCGAGGCGGTGGAGGATTTCGAGTTCGGCGGCGAGCGCATCGCGCGGGGCACGGTACTGCACCTGCTGGTCCATGCCAGCGCCCGCGACCCGGCCGTCTGCGACGCGCCCGGCTTCGATATCACCGCGCGGCGCAAGCGGCATTTCGGCTTCGGCGGCGGGGCGCATCACTGCATCGGGCACCTGATGGCCCGCACGGATATCGCCTGCGCGCTGGCGGCCCTGTCGCGACGGTTCGAGACGCTGGACCATGACGGCGTGGCCGAATGGCTGCCGGACAGCGGCAACACCGCCCCCGTCACGCTGCCGATCCGCTACACGCTCAGCCGCCCCGCAGCGCCTTGACGACCGCGCCGACGATGATGGCGATGGCGGTGCAGAAGACGATGACGAGGACCGTCCCGCCCGCATTGTCCGGCTCGATCCAGATGACCGCCGCGATGCCCAGCACGAGGCCGACCGCCGCGCTCAGGGTGAGCTTGCCCAGGTTGCCCATCTCGTCCTATCCCCCCATGAAACGCAGCAGTGCCTCGCCGTAGCGGTTCGCGATCTGCCGCAGCTTCACGCGCAGCTTCTCGACCGTGAAGCCGCCGGTCCACAGGCTCGGGTCGCGCTCGATGTCGTCGCGCCAGATGCGCAGCACGTCCTTGGCCTCCTGGGCGGTGGTCACGCCGCCCATGTCGGCGGCCAGCACCACGGCATCCGCCGCGCCCTTGCGCGCAGCCGGTGCCCACGCGAGCAGGAACGGCCCGCGCCCGGAGGTGGACACCCCCGCCCGGCGCGCATCGTCGATGGCCGTCTGGGCGACCTGCACGTCGTAGAAATCGACCGCCCTGTCGCAGCTATCCGCGCCGGCCCGCGCGGTGTTGAGCGCATCGGGCAGGCCGGGATCGTCGCGGTCGTCCACGGGCCAGACGGTCACCATCTGCGCCTCCGGCGGCGGGGCATCGGCATCGGTCGCGTTCACCAGCGCCCCGAAGAACGCCTCGCAGATCGCGACGTAGCGGTCCCGGTCCGCGCCGGTGGCCAGCGTGTCGAAGGCGAGGATGCCGTAGGCGGCGAAGGCCTCGGGCGGAAAGCTGTCGCGCCCCGCGAACAGCCGCGTCGCCTCGATGGCGCCCGGTGCCGCCGCGCCGGTCGGGGCGGGCGCATCGCTTGGCGGGGCCTCGCTGCAGGCCTGGAGCACGATCAGCAGGATCGCGACCATCGCGCCGACGAGGAGGAAGGTGACGGGTCTCATGGCGTGTCTATCCCCCGAGGAAGCGCAGCAGGCCGTCGCCGTAGCGGTTGACGATCCGGCGCAGGGTCACGCGCAGCTTCTCGGCGGTGAAGCCCTCCCGCCAGAGCGAGGGGTCGCGCTCGATGTCGTCGCGCCAGATGCGCAGCACGTCCTTCGCCTCCGCCGCCGTGCGGACCCCGCCCATGTCGGCGGCCAGGACCACGGCATCCGCCGCGCCCTTGTCGCCCGCCGGTGCCCAGGCGAGCAGGAACGGCCCGCGTCCCGTCAGCGCCACCCCCGTCCGGCGCGCGTCGTCGATGGCGTCCTGCGCCAGGCGCACGTCGTAGAAGTCCACCGCCCGCGCGCAGCTTTCGTCACCCATGCGCGTCGTGTTGAGCGCCTCCGGCAGGCCGGCATCCTCGCGGTCGTCCACGGGCCAGACGGTGACCATCTGCGCCTCCGGCGCGACGCCGGTATCGGCCGAGTTGATGAGCGCGCCGAAGAACGCCTCGCAGATGACCACGTAGCGGTCCCGGTCCGCGCCGGTGGCCAGCGTGTCGAAGGCGAGGATGCCGTAGGCGGCGAAGGCCTCGGGCGGAAAGCTGTCGCGCCCCGTGAACAGCCGCGAGGCGTAGACGCGCCCGTCGGACGGGGCCACGCCGATGGAGGTCGCCGGCTCGACGACCGGCGCGGGCATCGGCATCGCCTCGAAGCCGGAGCCGATGACGGTGGTGGCGATGACGCCGTCCGGCGTCCGGCGCGTGATCGTCCTGTTCATGGAGGGGATGGCGATGGCGGGATAGGGGTACGGGGCCGGATTCCGGAACTTGCCCCCGCCCCGGGCCGCGAAGCGCGCCGTCCCCGGAACCGCCTCCGCGCCCCCGCGGTCCACCAGATCGCCGCGCAGGCCCACGCCCTCGCA
>JAHDDY010000152.1 GCA_020629115.1 Paracoccaceae bacterium
CCATGCGCCGCAAGGGCGACCTGCCGACCAAGCCGTGCGCGACCTGCGGGCGGCCTTTCGCCTGGAGGAAGAAATGGGCCGAGGTGTGGGACGAGGTGAAGTACTGTTCCGACCGATGTCGCCGCGAACGCAACCGGAAGTCGGCCGATGACGCTTCGTAACCTCGTCCTCGTCTGCGGCGACCAGCTCGACCATCACAGCATCGCGCTCGACGGCTTCGATCCCGAGCGCGACGCCATCCTGATGACCGAGGCCGCGCACGAGGCGACCTACGTCTGGCAGTCCAAGCGCCGCATCGCCTTCTTCTTCGCCGCCATGCGTCATTTCCGCGATGCCATGCGGCGGCAGGGGCGGACGGTCCTCTACAACGCCATCGACGATGCGGACCCGCCGAACAGCCTCGGCGCGGGCCTCAAGGCCGCCGTGGCCGCGCACGACCCGGAGCGCGTGGTGATGGTCGAGCCGGGCGACTGGCGCGTGCGCCACGCGCTGCTGACCGCCGCCGGCGAGACCGGCGTGCCGCTCGACATGCTGGAGGACCGGCATTTCTACGCCTCCATCGCCGATTTCGAGGAGTTCTCCGACGGGCGCAAGCGCTTCGTGATGGAGGATTTCTACCGCATGATGCGCAAGCGCACCGGCCTGCTGATGGACGGGGACGGCAAGCCGGTCGGCGGGGCGTGGAACTTCGACAAGGACAACCGAAAGGCCTTCGGCAAGGACGGCCCCGGCCTGATCGCCCCGCGCGCCCATTACCAGCCTGGCCCCATCACGGTCGACGTGCTGCGCCTCGTCGAGAAACGCTTCAAGGACGCGCCCGGCACGCTGGAAAGCTTCGGCGAGCCGGTGACGCGGGAGGATGCGCTGCACGCGCTGGAGGATTTCGTCGCGAATCGCCTCTGCGAGTTCGGCACGTTCCAGGACGCGATGTGGGAAGGCTCCTCGACGCTGAACCATTCGCGCATCTCGGCGGTCATCAACCTGAAGCTCATCGGCCCGCGCGAGGCGGTGGACGCGGCCGTCGCCGCCTACGAATCGGGGGCCGCGCCGCTCAACGCCGTCGAGGGATTCGTGCGGCAGATCATCGGCTGGCGTGAGTGGATTCGCGGGCTGTACTGGACGCGGATGCCCGACTACGCCGACCTGAACGCCCTCGACGCGCAGGCCGACATGCCCGCCTTCTTCTGGACCGGCGAGACGGACATGGCCTGCCTGCGCGACATGATCACGCGGCTCCTGCGCACGGGCTACGCGCATCATATCGAGCGGCTCATGGGGATGGGTCTCTACCTCCTCATGCACGGGGCGCGACCGTATGCCACGCATGACTGGCACATGGGTCTCTACCTCGACGCCATCGACTGGGTGTCCCTGCCCAACATGCTGGGCATGAGCCAGCATGCGGACGGGGGGGTCGTGGGCACGAAACCCTACTGCGCGACAGGGGCCTATATCGACCGGATGAGCAATTATTGCGCCGGCTGCCGTTTCAATCCGAAACAGGCCACGGGCGAGGATGCCTGCCCGTTTACAACGCTTTACTGGGATTTCCTGGCCCGCCACGAGGATCGGTTCGCGGCCAACCGGCGCATGGTCCTCCAGGTGAGGAACCTGCAGCGCAAGGATGCGGACGAGGTCGCGGCCATACGCGCCCGGGCCGAGACGCTGCGCGTCGGCTAGCCATCTGCCAGCGATTGCGAAGGCTTAGCGGACACGGTGCAAGTGTGGCGGCAAGCGCCTGATTCCAGACGACAAACCTCACAAGCCGCGTGACAAGGCGTATCGTTCGGGGTATGTGGCGCAGAACTTGAACCACAACGACGATCGCGCAAACGCGACGCTTTTCAGGGAGTATCGACGGATGGATGGCATGGACATCGACATGACGGAATACGTTCCGCACCCCTCCGAAGAATTCATGAACGACCGCCAGAAGGAGTTCTTCCGCAAGCGCCTCACGGACTGGAAGAACGACATCCTGCGCGAATCGCACGAAACCGTCTGTACGCTTCAGAACGATACGCGGAACGTCCCCGATGCGGCCGACCGCGCCTCCGAGGAGACGGATCGCGCTATCGAGCTGCGGACCCGCGACCGGCAGCGCAAGCTCATCGCCAAGATCGATTCGGCCCTGCGCCGGATCGACGAGGGCGAGTACGGCTATTGCGAGCATACGGGCGAGCCGATCGCGCTGCGCCGCCTGATGGCCCGCCCGACCGCCACCCTCTCGCTCGAAGCGCAGGAATCGCACGAACGCAAGGAAAAGGTCTATCGCGAGGAGTGAGCTTCGTGTGAAAAGCGGGTGACGCGGCACCGCCGCGCCGCCTCGCAACGCACGAAGGCCCGCGCATGACCGCCTCCCCGACCGCCGCCGTCCTCCCCCCGCGCGCGGATGACGGCACCGACCGCTTCGGCGTGATCGACATCGGCTCCAACTCCGTCCGCTTCGTCGTCTTCGACAGCGCGATGCGCAGCCCCGCCTATTTCTTCAACGAGAAGGTCTATTGCGGCCTGGGCCGCGATATCGAGACCACGGGCGCGCTGCCGCCCGAGGGCAGGGCGACGGCGCTGGCCACCCTGCGCCGCTTCTCCCTGCTGGCCAAGGCACTAGGCGTCGGCAAGGTGGCCACGGTCGCCACCGCCGCCATGCGCGAAGCGAGCGACGGCGCGGCCTTCGCCGAGGAGATCGCCGCCGAGACGGGTCTGGACGTGCGAATCGTCAGCGGCCGGGAGGAGGGGCGCTTCTCCGCCCTCGGCGTGCTGCTGGGCGACCGGCGGACCGAAGGACTGGTCGTCGATATCGGCGGCGCGTCGATGGAGCTGGCCTTCGTCCAGGCCGGGGCGGTGCGCCATTGCACCACCACCCCGCTCGGCCCCCTGCGCCTGATGGAGACGGGGCTGTCGGGCGGCAAGCTGGCCGCCCATATCGACGCTCGCATCGAGGAGAACCTGCCCGAGGGCACCCGCTCTGGCCTCGGCCTGACCCTCGTCGGCGGCGGCTGGCGGGCCTTCGCGACCCTCGTTATGCGGCGCACCGACTATCCGTTGCGCGTGCTCCACGGCTATCGGTTCACCCCGGAGGACGCGCTCGACACCTGCGACTGGCTCACCGGCAAGGACGTGCCCGACCTGACGGAGATGGGCCTGTCGAAGACCCGCGCGACCAACGCCCCGTGGACGGCCCACGTCCTGCGCGGCCTGCTTGCCCGGCTCGATCCCGCGACCATCGGCATCTCCTCCTGCGGCCTGCGCGAGGGGGTGCTCTACGAGAACCTCACCCCGGCCATGCGCGGCGACGACCCGCTGACGCAATCGGCGGCGATCATGGAGCGGCTGGGCAGCCGCTTTCCCGGCTTCGGTGTCGAGCTGGACGCGTGGTGCGCCCCGGTCCTGCCGGAGATGCCCGCCCGCCTGCGCCTGGCCGCGTGCCTGCTGGCGGACGTGAACTGGCGCGTCCATCCCGACTACCGCGCGGCGGCCTGCTTCACCACCGCGACCCAGTCCAGCCTCGTCGGCCTCACCCATGACGAGCGCATGGCCCTCGCCGTCGCGCTCGCCTACCGCTACAAGAACGCCAGGCAGGCGGTGGAGGGGGAGGGCGGAAGCCGCATCCTCGACAAGGACATGCGCCGCATCGCGGAAGCGACGGGCCGGCTCATCCGCCTCGGCGCGATGCTGACCGGGGCGACGCCGGCGCTGCTGCACCGCTGCCCCCTGAGCCGGGACGGGGAGACGCTGACGCTGACCATTCCCGACGATCTGTCGGCGCTGGCCTCCGATGCGGTGGCGCGACGGCTCGATTCGGCGGCGTCGCTGCTCGGGCTATCGGGCCGCGTGGCGACGGGCGGCGAATAGCGACACGGCGGCGGCGTTCGAGACGTTGAGCGACGCGAAATCGGCCGCCGAGGGGATGCGGGCGAGGGCGTCGCAGGTCTCGCGCGTGCGCTCGCGCAGGCCCGGCCCCTCGGCCCCCAGCACGATTCCGAGCGGCGCGCTCCCCGCCGCCGCGACCGCCGCGTCGATATCGACCGATGCCTCGCCCGCCATGCCGATCATGACGTAGCCGTCCTTCTGGAGACCCTGCATCGCATCGGCCAGGTTGCGCACGCGCAGGTAGGGCTGGCGCTCCAGCGCCCCGCTCGCCGCCTTGGCCAGCGCGCCGCTCTCGGGTGCGGAATGCCGCGCGGGGGCGATGACGGCGCTCGCCCCGAACACCTCCGCCGAGCGCAGGATGGCCCCCACATTGTGCGGATCGCTCACCCGGTCGAGCAGCAGCACGACCCGCCCGTCCTCCGGCGGGCACAGCGCGGCGACGTCGCCCCAGTCGAGCGCCTCGGTCTCCAGCGCCGCGCCCTGATGCACCGAGGACGCGTCGAGCGGTGCCGAAAAGCGCCGCGCATCGCAGATCTCCGGCTCGATCCCGGCGGCGGCGGCGGCCTCGGCGAGCTGGTTCGCGGCGTTGAGCGTCAGGACGAGCCGATGCTTGCGCCGCCGGGGGTTGGCCAGTCCGTCGCGCACCGCATGGATGCCGAACATCCAGTACCGCCCGTCCGCGTTGCGCGGCGGGGCGCTCCTCTTTCCGTGGGGTCGCTTGTGCTGCATGCGCGCCTTCTACGGGCCGGAGCGCGGCGGCGCAACGATCCGTGTCGCCGGGACGAAAAAGAGGTTGACCCCGCCCCCGCCCAACCCTTACCAGAACCGTCGGTGAGGGGGATGCGCTGCAAGGTGCGGCAGCGGACTGTAAATCCGCCGGGGAGACCCATGCCTGGTTCGATTCCAGGATCCCCCACCATTCTGGACTTCGGTCCGGAAAAACCTGTCAATGCCGTTTCAAATTTCCCCAGAAGTGCCGAAGTAAAATTCCCCAGTTT
>JAHDDY010000153.1 GCA_020629115.1 Paracoccaceae bacterium
AAGGTGCTTCCATCATGACCACGGGGTGTGACACTGAACGCTGAGGGTGGTTCAGTTGGACCTGCTGCGGTTCCCGATCTGAGCGATCGACAGCGCAGCGATCGCGCTCGTTGCCCAACCTGCGATCTGCGCACCCCGCAGGAAGTGACCGAAGATCTTCGCTCCCGACCCAACACCGGACGCGTGCCACGTGTCGGTCTGGCCGAGGTCGACCAAGGGCACGACGGCGTCGACGGCGAACCACGGGATGCTGAAGCACTCGACCTCACCGGCCTCGCACCGGTCGTGGCCGATGAGCGCCCACTCGGCGGATCCGGTCGTCGAGACATCGACGAGCGCAAGTCCACTCGAGTCGATCACCTCCGACTGGACCGAGGTCACGACTGTTCCCGCTGGAGCGAGGAGAAGCCACCCGATCGTCACGAGCACGAGAATCCCGATGGGCGCAAGAGCCCGCCAGGGTTTCAGGCCGTAGCCGGCGATCTCTTCGTATGTCCGGTCGACCGCAGACAGCAGACGACGCTTGACGCCACCGGAGTCAGGATCCGTCTTGGCGAGGTGCCGACGAAGACGGCGCCCCTCGATCAAGAGCTCGTCTGCGGAACGAACCGCACCCCGCGAACGGAACACCTTCGCCGCCTGCTCGTAGGTGCCGGGGTCGGCTGTCGCCTGACGCCCGAGCCACTTCGTCCGCTGCTGCACGCTCCACTCGCCGTCGCCGCCTCCGGCCACGGGGGCGAACCGGTCGTAAGTGAAGCCCGACATGCGGATCTCCGCAGGCCAGCGTTCATGGTCATCGGCGAGGTAGCTCGTCCGGCAATCGGTCAGATCGACCACTCCATCGACGCTTCTCCAGTTCAGTACAAGGCCGCCCTTGAACTCCGAGGCGATGAGCTCGAGCGCCGATCCGAGCGGATTGAAGGTCGTCGTTCCCTCCCTGATACTCGAACCCTCTGAAGACCACTTGAGCTGCGCGTCCTCGACGACAAGTCGCCCTTGGAACGTGGCGTGGTTCGCTGAGACTCTGCCGACGAACGACCCGCCGACGAGGCGAACCGAGCCGGCGCCGACCGTGTCCCGCAACGCAAGGCTGTAACCACCAGCGTTGTCGATACGAACGCCGTGGAGCTCGACGTTGGCGCCGATCACAGCGTTACGCAGTTGGATGCCACCGCCGCGCAGCTTGGCCCGTGAGAGATTCACGACACCTTTGCAGTCCAGCCCGCTCGCCACGAAGGTGAACCGCTCTCTCGAATAGTTCTCGGCACCGGGGTGCACGACCCGCGTGAGATCTGAGTTCGCCAACGACACGTCGCCCCCGACCGTCGCCAGGCTGAGATCGACGTTGGGAGCATTCTCGGCTCGGAAGAAGTGATCCTCCGCGGAGAACGACCCACCGATCTCGGCACTTCGCAGGTCGATGAGGCCCGAGACCGTGCAATCCCCCTGCATCAAGAAGTCGCCGGCGACGGCGAGCCTCGGCGCCCAGAGCGCCACGTGTTGCTGCCCCCCGTCATCGAGATAGAAGTGACCGCCCTTGCCGGCGGGCGAGCCCGTCCAGTCAACTGAGCGGATCAACACCCGGCCGCCAACACGGGCATTGCCCAGTTCGACCCGTCCGTGAATCGACGTGCGAGCTTCGCCGTAGTCCTCGGTGTCGGCGATGATGAAGACGCTGCCATCAATCGTCGACTCGCCGAGATCGAGCGCGCGCTTGTTCGAAGGCCGGAAGACAGAACCCGTGAAGTCGACCGACGCTCTGAAGTGAGCCCCGATGAAACGCAGCTCGGCGTTCGCGAAGAAGCCGTGGATGAACCGTACAGACCCGCCGAAGGTCGTTCGGTCCGCCTGGATCGCTCGTGCGGCGGAGGAGTGAATCCTCGTTCCGTCGCAGAGCAATCGGCCCCCGATCTCCGCCTCCGACAGCCAGACGGTGCTCGTCTGCGACGTGCTCGCCTCGCTCTCGAGAGCGCCCGTGATCGTGGATCCGCTCAGGTCGACATCTCGTCGCGTCCGGATTCCGTTGGCAAGGACACCTTCCTTGAGCCTGCAGTCGATGATCGCCACCGAGACGAGCTGAGCGTCCCTCAGGTCGAGGACCCCGCCGATGAAGCAGCCCTCAAACCGAAGGGCGAACGCAAGCTCCATTCCGAACAGCGCCAGCCCACCCTTGATGGAGGCGTTGCGGATCGTCAGGCTTCGAGTTCCAGCCGGCGCGTTCGCCACGACCTCCGACACCGCCGCTCCGTCAACCACCCAGAGCGCATCCTCCCCGAGGTCGATGACGGCCGTTCCGGCCGAAGCAGCGAGCAGCTGCTGCTGCATCTTGTCCAACACCACAGACGTCGACAGTAGATCGCCCGCTCCCTATGGAGGGGAGTCACCGCCACGACGGCGCCTCTCTGAATCAGCCATGTCGAACGGCATCAGGCCCTCGACCGCTCGGCTGCGCCCGGACTCACCTCCTGATCACGACGGCTCCGGCACCGTCGTGGTCGGAGTAGCGGCGGCCGCCCTCCGCTCCCGACCAGCCCCAAACCGATGACGCCTCGAGCCCACGCGAGAGAGCGATGTGGTCGATGCCTTGTTTCTCGACGCCTTCGGGCACCCCGGCCGTGACGATGTCGAAGTCGGCGAACGTCCCCTGCATCGCCTCAGCCGGCGCCTTGGCCCCTCGCGGCGCCCGAGGGACTCGCTGGTTGAAGTCACCTGCGACGACGACCGGCCCGTCCAGCTCGGCGACGACGAGACCGAGAGCCTCGAGGAAGCGGAGGTGCTGCTCCCACAGGCGGTCGGTTCGTTCGCGGACGCCGGCGAAGTGCCAAGGGATGCAGACACCGAGCACCGTGATCGCCGGATCGAGCAAGCGGATCGCCACGATCCGGGTGGGATCGGGCCCACCGGCGCCGAGATCGATCGACTCGCCAGCCCTCGACGTCCAGACGCCGACTTTGCGCTCCTCTGGAGCGAACCGGTCGCCCGGGGGAGGCTCGTCCGGCCAGAACCACCGACCGTCGCCTTCCGGCGCTGTCGTCCTCGATTCGGTCACCACGGCGAGATCAGGAGACCACCCGAAGAGTCGCTCGACCGCCTCCGCTCCGAGGCCTCGATCGGGGCGCTTCCGCTCGAGATTCCACGTGACGACACGCAACGCTGTGCTCACGATCGGCCGCCGATCGCAGGCGTCGCTGCGGGCGGCCGAGCATCGACGACCAGCGGTGCGTGGTCGCTTCCTCGCTTCGCTCTCACCCAGTCAGCGTACGCGCCGACCCAGATCTGCTCGACCAGCCAGTCGGAAGGAACGAAGCAGTAGTCGATGTGGTGTGCCCTCCGGACTCGGTAGCCGCTGAAGAACGTCGACGCAGACTCCGCCCCGAACGCCTCACCGGTGACCGAGTGGTACGCGCTCTTCAGCCCAGACCGTTCGAACGAGGCGTTCACCGCACCCCAGCTCCGATGCGCCGGCAGGTCGAATCTGGCCGAGTGGTTGAAGTCACCGGCGACGACCGTCGGACCCGCTGCCAGAAGATGTCCGTAGACCTCCGGGAGCTGCTCGAGCTGGCTCCGGGGCTTCGGCCGATCGACGTCGATGCCCGGATGCTTCGACCGACACCAGGACGCGAGCAACGTGAACCCTGCGGGCCCGTCAACACGCACGGGCAGGAAGCGTTCGAGACGCTCGTCGACCTCGAGCGACTCGAGTGACCAATCGCCGAAAGCGAGCACACCCAGCCCCTTCGTCGGCTTGTGTTCCTTCCCGATCCACAGGTGCGAGCTCCACCCCGACCGCTTCTTCGCCAGGCGTTCGGGCGTGCACGACTCCGGGACGACGGCGACGTCGGGCTGGAGTTCGAGCAGTCGATCGAACTTCGGACCGTCGAAGCCCTCGCGCACGTTCCACGAGACGATGCGCACGGCCCCGTCGGCCTTCGGATCAGGCAGGGCGCTCATGCCAGGAACCTGACGAGCGACGGGTTCGGGCCGCCGTAGCTGACGATCGCCACATCGAGATCGACACCAGCGAACAGATCGAGCGAGCGTTCGATCGCGTCGAGGATCCACACCTCGTCGTTTCCGAATGCACTCCCGCCGAGGAGGGTGAGGAAGACCGTCCGGTTGCCCGTCACCTCGGCGTTGAGCACGGCGGCATGCAGCGTCGCCTCGTACGACGCCTCGAGCACCAGCCGGGCGAACGGCTCCCAGTCCCCCGCCCCGCCGTACGAGACGGGCAGCGCCGACCCGTACACCTGGGACACGACGTGACCGGCGTCGTCAGCGGTCACCTCGGTGTCCCACATCACCCCGACCCGCAGCAGCGACCGCCACTCATCCCGCTCCGCCTCCGTCGCCGACGCGAGTCGATCGGCGATCGCCGCGAGCTGCGCCTCGGTCGGGAAGGCATAGCCGTTCTGCATCACGATCTCGTGGCCGACTGCCGCGGCCAGATCGGCGAGGCAGTCGATCTGGCGACCGTGCACCTGACCCCGCGGACCGTCACCGAGATCGGCCAGGTAGCTGCGCCACAACGTGCCCGCCCCGCAGGCGATCGCACACGCCGGACCCTGGGTCGGGTCCCTCTCGTAGATCGAGATGCCGTGGGCCGGGGTGCGCTCCGGGCCGAGCATCTCGAGGGTGTTGAACTGCGACGCCACCTGGAACA
>JAHDDY010000154.1 GCA_020629115.1 Paracoccaceae bacterium
TCGATCCGCGGCAAAGCACCCTCGAACCAATCGGCCTCGAGTTTGAGCCCGCCCTTACCGAGCCCGTCGAAGCGGCTGCCGTGGCCGAATTGCTCGACAACGCCGAACACGTCGAGGTGATGGACGCCCCCGAGCCGGAAGTGGTAGCTCCGGAGCCGGCAGAAGATCGGGAACCGGTTGCTGACCTGATCGAGCGTGTGATGGCGCCCAAACCAATCGAGGTCCGCTTGCTCCAGGCCAAGCCGACCGTCGAAGGGCTGGAGAGCAATCCTCCTGCCAAACAGCTCTCGGTCATCTGCTACCTGGCGTACCACCGCTCGGTCACCTCGCAGCGCCTGCGCGATACGTTCTGGCCCAATGCCACCAGCCGCAAGACGGCCGACAACGCAATCAGTCAGATCCGCACGATGCTCGGCGTCTCCGACGATGGCGATCAGCGTCTCACCCAGGCGATCAACACCGGTGAGAACCAGCTGAGCGACGACGTCGGCTGTGACTGGCGCCGAGCCGAAGTGCTCATTGATTCTGCGCGAGGCCGTCCGGCCGCGGAACAGATGGAGCTGCTGGCTTCCGCCCTTGAACTCGTGAGGGGTCAGATCGGAGCGGACGCACCGGCACGACAGTTCGCGTGGCTGGTCGAGGACCACCAGGTCTACGGCCACATGGAACGAGTGCTCATCGACGCCGCAGCGGAGCTCGGCGAGCTGGCCCTCCTCGCGGGCGATCCGCGTCTCGCCGACCAAGCCGCAGGGATCGGCGGCCTGCTCGTGACTGGCAGTGAGGCGATGTGTCGGCTCCGCATGCGAGCTGCCGCAGCAGTGGGGGACTCGATGGCTCTCGAAGCGGCGTACGAACAAGCTCAGTGCTCGACTGCGGAGGTGGACCCGTGGGTCGAAGTGGACGATGAGACGGAGGCGCTCTACCGCGACCTTTCGTAGCGATCCGAGCCCCAGGCGAGCTGAGGCGCACCAACGATCAGCTAGCCCGGAAACCTGCGAGGTGATCGAGCACCTTCGCGTTCGCCTCCCAGCCGTCCGGGAACTTCTCCGGTTCGTCGAGGAACACCGGGTCGGAGTCCGGGAACTCGTCCAGGAGCCGATGAGCTCCAGCGCGACCGACGACGACGCACGCATGTCGATGGCGGGACAGCATGACGCACATCCGGCCGGCCTCGAGGTGGAACGCGGTTGCGTCCCGGCGCCCTGCTAGCGGGTGCCACACGAACACGACGTCGTATTCGCGTCCTTGCACCCGATTCGCTGTGGAGACGACAAGCGAGTCCGGGTCGACGCCGAGCTCGTTCAGTGCGTACCGGACAGCGTGGACCTGATCGTTGTGAGCGGCGATGACAGCCACGTCGCCCGCTGTGAGCGGCCGTCCCTCTGGGTCGAGCTCATCGGTGACGATCGCTCCTCGGCGCAGGAGACCGGCGACGAGGCGAGCGAGCCGATCCGCGACCTCGTTGTCCGTGCGAACGGTGAATCGTTCGGGTAGCTCGACGTAGGCCCAGCCGTCAGCGGCGGCGCGCTCGAGCACAGCGCCCTCGGCGGACCGGGCAGAAGGCTCCAACTCGAGCTTGCGTTGTTCCTCGAGCGTGCCGGACTCGAACGAGGCGAACGGGTAGAACGCCGGTGCGACGATCTCGGTTGCACTCGGCGGAAGGCGCCACGACGTCGGCAATTGGTGCGTAGCGATGCCCGGGTGGAACGCCCGAAGCGTGCCCATCGCCGTCCGGGAAGGGGAGTGTTGGAGGCCCTTCCAGTGGGCGTCGTCGATCGTGGTGAACGGGTCGAGCTGGCCCGGGTCGCCTACGCACACAATCCGTTCGAACAGCCCGGCGATTCCAAGAAGTGCGTCCGACCGCATCTGGTACGCCTCGTCGATCAGCGCCGCCCGGTAGCGGCGGATCGCTCCACGGCGTTGCTGGCCCGATCGGACGAACTCCCACTTTCGGGCGGTGGCGACAACGACCTGAGCCCTCTGCACGTCCGCTGATTCGTGATCAGTGTCGAGCACGAGTCCCGGGCTCAGCTCGGCGACCATCGCCGGGGATGGACCCTTGCTGCCGTGGAGGCGCGCCACCAACACGTGTGGGTGCTTCCGGCGCAAGGACCGCACGATGTCGTCCGCCTGCTCGTTCGTCTGCGTGACGATCGGGAGACGGAACCCGTCGTCGGCTGTGACGAGCTCCTCGGTGACGGAGACAGCCAAAGAGCTCTTTCCGGCTCCGGGCGGTGCCTCGACGAGCACGGCTCCGTCCTCGCCAGTTGCTGCGAGGTCGTCAACGACCTTTCTGGTGAACGTCTCGTTGATCTCCGAGAAGTCCGGTCGTTCGCTCACAGAACTACCCCGCCGACGTCGTCCGGGCTCACGATGCCCACGATTGGAACGGCGGCGAGCTCATCGAGCGACATGTCGGGGCTGTCGTCGGGCGGCGCATCGCCGTCGACTGGTTCTTCTCCGTCACGGTGCGTCCAAGGCACCTCGTTAGGTCCCCACGGGTCCTGGCCCTCCCAGGGATCAAGACCGACGAACACGATCTCGTGGCCCGGACGGATCGGTGCGTCGCAGAACGCTCGGGCGGCATCCATGACCGCGAGTCGAACTGTCTCTTCGTCGCGCCAGCGCACGACCGCTGCGATCCTCTTGTCAGTCACAAGACGAGCGCGTTCTCCGGCGAGGAGGCGGGTGGGGCCCGTCAGCCGGACGTCAACGAGCGGAACCGACGATCGCCGACTGTTGCCGGGCTTGACTTCGCTGTTCTGCCTATCCACCTCCTCGACAACTCCGGTTATGCACCGTCCCTCGGCGTCGAGTCGGGCGAGCACGAGCGGGTCGTCGAACGCCTGCTGGGTTTCAAGGCGCTCGGCGGCCGCACTCCATTGCTGTAGCGCCCTCGCCGCTCGCAACGGGTCATGACGGCGCGCGAAGCGAGGGATTCCCTTGCTGGCTCGAATCGCGTGCGTCGTCCAACTGCGCTCGTCCGTCCCCCAGCGTTCCGTCACACCGGGCGCTGGCGGGATCCTCCGCAAGATCTCGATGGCTCGGTGCGTCGCCTGATAAGCGTCGGCCAGCTTCGGTCGCACGGCCTTCTCGACGTCGTCGAGCGCTCGTTGCTCCGCCTCTTTGTCACTCGCCCGCAGCGCGTCGCCGTATGCGCGAACGAGGGGTTCGAGCTGGGCCTCCCACTCCGGGTTCGGGACAGGGCCGTAGGCGCTGTCCTCCACGGACTCGAGCATGGCGAGAGCGTCGTCTGGGAGTCCGTCGATCCATGCCAGAAGCGACGCGAGGTTCGCGTTCTCGAGGGCGGACTGGCCAGTTGCGTAGTGGTCGGCGAGTGCCTCCGTCGCGGCCACGAACACGGACTGGCCGGGCAGGTTCGAGTGCTCGGCCAGCCATGAGAGGTGCGCACCTGCCCACTGGGTCGGTTCCGGAACCTCGTGCGTCTCTCCGAGACCCAGGTAGCGGAGTGATCGTCCGAGCCGAGCACCGAGGTACGAACGGGTCGCACTGTTCGGCACCACGATCTGTGGCGCAGCCTTCGCCACTTGGCGGAAGCCGCCTCCGCGACGCTTCGGCACCGTCTCCAGCCTGAGGTACGGACTGAGGTGGCGGGTGAAGTCGTCGCAGAACGCGTTGATCGCCTCGAAGCGCGATTCGCGGTTGCGCGGCTCGCCCGACACTGCGAAGTCTGCGTCATCGGCGCTACTGCCGGTGCCCCACATGAGGCCGATCGGTGCCGCCGCCTCGCCGGACAGGTTGAAGGCAACGACTATCAACGGTCGCTCGTCGAGGTGCACGTGACGGAACGCCGTCTTGCGCACGGCCGAGCGAGACTCTGCCGCCTCCGCCGTCAGGATCAAGTCGACGAGACTCATCTCGGCCCATCTGCAGCGGTTCGTGGGAGCAGCGACTGGTCGCCTGACCGCGCTCGGGCTCGTTCTAGGGCGCCGAACGCGTCGCGCAACGCGCCTCCGACATCCGCATCGCTTCCATCCGTCACGTTGGCGGATCGAGCGAGCGCAAGTGCCTCCGAGAGCGACGAAACGCCAGCCAGACTGTCGCGAGCGGTCCGTCCAACTCGTGACGGATCGTCATTCGACCACGCTTCCGACCTACAGAACTTCGCCATATCGCAGTTCTGAACACACTCCGGCACATACAAGGCATCGATCGCCGACACGACGACGTTCAACGCCTCGCTGGCAGCTCTGCTGTCCGTGTTCGTCGAGCCGACGTCGAACGACAAGTCGTGCGGTAGGTCATCCAGAAGTTCGCCCACCCTCGGCACCGATCCGAGCACGCGTGCGAGCGCCGCGGACTTCTTCCTGAGCGGGATTCGATGCGCAGTCGGCGTGCGACCGAAATTGCGGGGGGGGCGACGAGGATCACCGACCACGCCAACAGTTCTGGGTCGAAGCCCAGTCGCATTAGCGTTGCGCGGAGCGCCATGTGGTAGACGGCTGACTGAGCCGCCGTCGCCGATACCTTCGACGGGTCCGCCTGGCCGTCGATAACGGCGTAGGACTTGATCTCGACCAGTTCGAGTTGGTCTCCAACCCGGAACGCGAGCGCATCCGGCTCGAGGTTCACGCTCGAGCCCGTCAGATCCAACCGCAGCACCGGGTGATCCACGACGTGCGGTGCGTCGGCGC
>JAHDDY010000030.1:0-4501 GCA_020629115.1 Paracoccaceae bacterium
GGCGGCGACCGGCACCATGCGCTTGCCCCCAATGTCACCGCCGAGCGCATCGCGTGGCCCTCGCCCTTCGATGCGATGGTGGCGGAGATCCGGCGGCATCGCGGAAAGCGCGTGGTCGTGCTGGTGACGGGCGACCCGCTGTGGTTCAGCGTCGGGGCGCGGCTGTCGAACCCGCGATACGCGGCGCATATCCCGGCGGCGGAGATCGTCTATCATCCGCAGCTCTCCGCCTTCCAGTGGGCAGCGGCGCGGATGGGGTGGTCGCTGGCCGATACCGAGACGCTGACGGCCCATGGGCGGCCCGTCGAGCAGGTGGTGCCGTATTTCTGGCCCGGCGCGCGGCTGCTGATCCTCACTGCGGGCGCAGGGACGCCGGGGGAGGTCGCGGCGCTGCTGACGGCGCGGGGCTTCGGCGAATCCCGCCTGACGGTGCTGGGGGCGCTGGGCGGCGCGGACGAGACGCGGGTCGATGGCGTGGCCGAGGGCTGGGACGCGCCCTGCCCCGCCTTCAATACACTGGCCGTCGAGGTGGCGGGGTGGGGGCGCCTGCTGCCGCGCGTGCCGGGCCTGCCGGACGACGCCTTCGCCCATGACGGGACCATGACGAAGCGCGAGGTCCGCGCTCTGACGCTGGCCAAGCTGATGCCCGCGCGGGGGGCGCATCTGTGGGATATCGGCTGCGGCTGCGGGTCGGTGGCGGTCGAATGGATGCGCGCGGCCCCCGACGCGGCGGCGACGGGCATCGAGCATCGCGCCGACCGGCTGGCGCTGGCGCGGGAGAACGCGGCGACGCTCGGCACCCCGCGCCTGTCGCTGGTCGAGGGGCGCGCGCCCGGGGCGCTGGACGGCTTGCCCGCGCCCGATGCCGTGTTCGTCGGCGGCGGCCTGTCGCGCGAGGTCGTCACGCGCGCGCTGGCGGCCCTGCCGGGCGGCGGGCGGCTGGTGGCGAATGCGGTGACGCTGGAATCGGAAGCGCTGCTCGCCGCGCTCCATGCAGAACACGGGGGCGAACTGGTCCGGCTGAGTGCGGCGCGGGCCGAGGCGGTGGGGCCGTATCGCGGATGGCGCGCGGCGATGCCGGTGACGCAGTGGAGCCTCACGACATGAGCGTTCCGCGTCCGGGCACCCTCCACGGCATCGGCCTCGGCCCCGGCGACCCGGAGCTGATGACGCTCAAGGCGCATCGGCTGATCGCGGCGGCGCGGATCGTCGCCTATCCGGCCCCCGATTCGGGCGAGAGCTTCGCGCGGTCCATCGCCGCCGGGGCGATCCGGGCGGACGCGACCGAGATCCCGATGATCGTGCCCATGCGCGTCGCCCGCTTTCCGGCGCAGGACGTCTACGCGCGGGCCGCCGAGACCATCGCCGGGCATCTGGAGGCGGGGGAGGACGTGGCCGTCCTGTGCGAGGGCGACCCGTTCTTCTACGGCAGCTTCATGTACCTGTTCGCCCGCCTGTCCGGGCGGTTCGCCTGCGAGGTCGTGCCCGGCGTCTCCTCTCTCGCGGCCTGCTCGGCGGCGCTGGCCCGGCCGCTGACGGCGCGCAACGACGTGCTGACGGTCCTGCCCGGTCCGCTGGCGGATGCGCCCCTGCGCGCGCGGATCGAGGGGGCCGAGGCGGTGGCCATCATGAAGGTCGGGCGGCATCTGCCGCGCATCCGCGCGCTGCTGGACGCCATGGGCCTGACCGCGCGGGCGGGCTACGTCGAGCGCGCCTCCCTGCCGGCGCAGCGCGTGCTGCCTCTGGCCGAGGCGCCGGAGGACGCGCCGTATTTCTCGATGATCCTGATCTACAAGGGGGACGATCCGTGGCTGAACCCGTGATCCTGTGCCTGTCGCGCGCCGGAGAACCCGTTGCCCACCGCCTCGCCGCCGCGCTGGGCGCGCCGGTGCACGGGCGGGCGGGGCGGGTCGCGCGGGCGGATGCGAGCTTCCCGGACGCGCTGGAACACGTGCGCGACCTGTTCGCCGCGGGCGTGCCGGTGATCGGGGTCTGCGCCGCCGGCATCCTCATCCGCGCGGTCGCCCCGCTCCTGAACGACAAGCGCGCGGAGCCGCCGGTGGTCGCGGTCTCGGATGACGGCGCGTCGGTCGTGCCGCTGCTGGGCGGGCACCGGGGGGCGAACCGGCTGGCAAGGCGCATCGCGGCGGAACTGGACGCGGTGGCGGCGGTGACGACCGCCGGGGACATCGCCCTCGGCATCGCGCTGGACGAGCCGCCCGCCGGGTGGCGGCTGGTGAACCCGGAGGATGCGAAGGCGGTGATGGCCGGGCTGCTCTCGAACGCGGCGGTCACGGTGACGGATGACGGCACGGCGGACTGGCTCGCACCCCTGCTCGACCGCGACGGCGCGGAGCGGCGCGAAGGCCCGCCCGGACGGGCCAGCGTCGCCCTCGATACCGGCCCGCGCCTCGACTTCGCCGCCCGGCGCTACGCGCTCGGGGTCGGCTGCGCCCGGGGATGCGTGCCCGACGACCTGATCGGGCTGGCCCTCGGCACGATGAAGCGCACCGGCATCGCGCCGGAGGAGGTCGCGGTGGTCGCCTCGCTCGATCTCAAGGCGGACGAGGGGGCGATGGCGGCGCTGGCCGACCGGCTCGGCGTGCCCTATCGCCTCTACGACGCGGCGACGCTGGAGGCCGAGGCCCCGCGCCTGGTCACACCGTCGGAGGTCGTCTTCGCGGAGGTCGGGTGCCACGGCGTCGCCGAAGGGGCGGCGCTGGCGGCAGCGGGGCCGGAGGGAACGCTGACCGTGCCCAAGCGCAAGAACGCCCACGCCACCGTCGCCCTTGCCCACGCGCCCGGACCGATCGTCGATCCCGGCGGGCGCAAGCGGGGCCGGGTGGCCCTCGTCGGCATCGGGCCGGGACAGGCGGCCTGGCGCACGCCGGAGGCCTCGCGCATGATCGTCGAGGCGGAGGAGCTGATCGGCTACGGTCTCTACATCGACCTGCTCGGCCCCCTCGCCGCCGGAAAGCCGCGCCACGACTACCCGCTCGGCGGCGAGGAGGCGCGCTGCCGCTTCGCGCTGGAGCGGGCGGGAGAGGGGCGCGACGTGGCGCTGGTCTGCTCGGGGGATGCGGGCATCTACGCGATGGGGGCGCTGGTCTTCGAGCTGCTGGACAAGGGCGAGGGACTGTCGGATGCCGCGCGCCGGGTCGAGGTGGTGTCGGCCCCCGGCGTCTCGGCGCTGCAAGCCGCCGCCGCCCGGGCGGGCGCGCCGCTGGGGCACGATTTCTGCGCCATCTCGCTCTCGGACCTCCTGACCCCGCGCGCGGATATCCTGCGCCGCATCAAGGCGGCGGCGGAGGGCGATTTCGTCATCGCCTTCTACAACCCGGTGTCGAAGACGCGCCGGACCCTGCTGGCCGAGGCGCGGGATATCCTGCTGGCGCACCGTCCGGCGGATACGCCCGTCCTGCTGGCGTCCTCGCTCGGGCGACCGGAGGAGGCGCTGACCTATCGCGACCTGTCGGCGCTGGAGGTGGACGAGGTGGACATGCTCACCGTCGTCCTCGTCGGCTCCTCGCAGTCGCGGGTGACGGCGGCGGGGCGGATGTACACGCCGCGCGGCTATGCGAGGAAGATGGGAGACGGGAGGTGATGCGCCGGCCACCCCACCCGTCATTGCCCGGCTCGACCGGGCAATCCAGTCCCGACCCCACGGCGGCGCTGCCGCCCTGGATCGCCGGGTCAAGCCCGGCGATGACGCCCTGCATCGGAATCACTCGGTAGAGACCCATGACCGTCCATTTCATCGGCGCCGGCCCCGGCGACCCCGACCTCATCACCGTCAAGGGCCTGCGCCTCATCCGCGCGTGCCCCGTCTGCCTCTACGCGGGCAGCCTCGTGCCGGAGGCCATCGTGGCCGAGGCGCCGGGGCGGGTGGTCGATACCGCGCCTCTGGCGCTGGACGAGATCATGGCCGAGATCGAGGCGGCGCACGGGCGGGGCGAGGACGTGGCGCGCGTGCATTCCGGCGACCCGTCCCTCTACGGGGCCATCGCGGAACAGATCCGGCGACTGAAAGCGGCGGGCATCCCCTACGACGTGACGCCCGGCGTCAGCGCCTATGCCGCCGCCGCCGCCGCGCTGGGGCGCGAGCTGACCATTCCGGAGGTCGCGCAGACCGTCATCCTCACCCGCACCGCCGGGAAGGCCAGCGCCATGCCGCCGGGCGAGGACCTGGAGACGCTGGGCCGGACGGGGGCGACGCTCGCCATCCATCTGTCGATCCGCAACCTCCTGATGATCGAGCGCACCCTGACGCCCCTCTACGGCGCGGATTGCCCGGTCATCGTCGCCTACCGCGTCGGCTGGCCGGATCAGGCGTTCATCGAGGGCACGCTGTCGGACATCCGCGAGAAGGTGCGCGCCGAGAAGATCACCCGCACCGCCCTCATCCTCCTCGGCCCGGCCCTGCGCGACGTCGATTTCCGCGATTCCGCCCTCTACGACGCGGCCATGCCGCATGTGCTGCGGCCGAAGCGGAAGGCGGGGT
>JAHDDY010000030.1:4601-14814 GCA_020629115.1 Paracoccaceae bacterium
GCCCTCTACGACGCGGCCATGCCGCATGTGCTGCGGCCGAAGCGGAAGGCGGGGTGACGGGAGCGCCTTATCCGTACCGCTCTAACCGCGTCTCCATGCCCCTGCCCTTCAGCTTGCTGACCACGAAATACGGCAGGGCGTTTTGTTCGGCGACGGTAGCACTGGTCATCCCGGAGCTGGCACCGAGGGACAGTTTTGCATTGGGATCAGCCAGCCCGAAGGTCGTTTGCTGCGGCGCGCCACTGGCGATGACGCGGACGGACGCGTCGCGGCTGCCGGAGACGAACGATGAAAAGGACGCCGTACGGTAGATCTGCGTGACGACCACCCATTCGGGATTCCAGGTCACCCGCCCATCCCGGATCGCGTTCAGTATCTCCTCGTGCAGCCTGTCGACCTCCAGCGTGTCAATCGTACCGCCATGCGACTCGAAGGCGACCGCGTGCTTTTTGCGAAACGTCAGCGTCGCGGAAGCCGGCGTGTCGGCGTTCACATCGAAGGACACGTCGACGCCTTTGCCGGACCTGTAGGACTCCGCGATAGGCATGTTGCCGATCGTGTTAGACAGCCTGATGCCGAAGTTCTCGACGTTCCCCTGCCAGTCGAAGCGAACATTTTTGCCCCTGTAGAAACCGTATTGACCGAGTTTCACAGGCTGATTGACCGGCCAATTAAGGAAATAATCCTTTGAATTCTTTACTTCTCGCGCAATTCGGCAATAGTAGTTGTTAAACACAGAAACCCCCGCCATGGTAGAATTGCGGCTACACATACGTGCATTCCATCCGCTGTCAACCTGTTTAACAATTCCATGACAGCGCTGCATTGACACCCCCGTCCCCGCGCCGCAGATAGCGATCCATGTACCCGCTCATCCGCCTCGCCTCCGTCGTCCTGACCGCCCCGAAGCGCCCGCCCCTGGGGCCGGACGATACGGGGATGCTGACGCTCACGGTCTGGCCGGGGGACTGCGACATCTTCCTGGAGATGAACAACGGGCGGCATCTGACGCTCTACGATCTGGGGCGGTTCGACTATGGCGGGCGCTGCGGGCTGATGCCGCTGCTGAAGCAGAACGGCTGGGGCCTCGTGGTGGCCGGATCGACCATCCGCTACCGCAAGCGCCTGCGCCCCTTCCAGCGCTACACGCTCCACACCCGCCTCATCGGGCGCGACGAACGGTGGTTCTACTTCGTGCAGAAGATGACGCGGGGGGAGGATACCTGCTCCTCGGGCCTCGTGCGCACCGCCGTCACGCGCAAGGGCCGCATCCTGCCGACGCAGGAGGTGACGGAGGCGCTCGGCTATCCCGCGTGGCGGCCCGAGATGCCGCCCTGGGTGCGCGCCTGGATCGCGGCGGACGATTCGCGCCCCTGGCCGCCGGAGGAATAGCGCTACGCCGCCCCCGGCAGCGCGCGGTCCAGCAACCGCTCGACCCCCGCCCCGCCATCGGCCCACACCACCCCGACCGGCACGGGCCAGATGCGCCCGCGCGTGCTGGGGGGCATCTTCACCATGTCCTTCTCGGTGGTCACGACCGTCAGGTCGCGCTCCCTGGCCCGGGCGAGCAGGCGGTTGACCATCGCGCCGGTATAGGCGTGGTGGTCGGGAAAGCTCTCGGTATCGACCACCTCGGCCCCCATGCCGCGCACCGTCTCGAAGAACTTCTCCGGCCGTCCGATCCCGGCGAAGGCCAGCACCCGCGCCCCGGCGAGCGAGATGCCCGACAGGCGCGGCTCCAGCGCGGCGCGCAGGGCGGGGCCGTCGAAGGGCGGGGCCTCGCCCGCGCCCATCAGCACCATCGCATCGGCCCGCGCCAGCCCCCGCGCCACCGGCTCGCGCAGGGGACCGGCGGGAAAGACGCGGCCATTGCCGAAGCCCGTCTCCCCGTCGATCACGACCAGCGACAGGGTCTTGGCGAAGCCCGGGTTCTGGAAGCCGTCATCCGTCACCGCCGCCTGCGCCCCCGCCGCCACCGCCGCGCGGAGACCCGCCGCCCGGTCGCGCGCCACCCAGGTCGGCGCATGGGCGGCCAGCAGCAGCGGCTCGTCGCCCACCCGCCCCGCGCCGTCCGCGCGCAGGTCGACCCGGTGCGGCCCGCGCTCCGTCCCGCCATAGCCGCGCGTCACCGCATGGACGGCCAGCCCCCGCGCGCGCAGCCGCTCGATCAGGTCGATGGCGACGGGCGTCTTGCCGGTGCCGCCCATCGTGAGATTGCCGACGCAGAGCACGGGCACGGGCGCGCGGTAGGGCCGCGCCAGCCCCGCCCGCGCCCGGCCCGCCAGGGCGTAGAGCGCGCCGGCGGGGGCGAGCAGCCGCGCCGCCGCGCCGTCCTCCTGCCAGAAACGGGGCGGCCTCACGCCAGAGCCTCGTCCAGCAGGGGCGACAGATGCGACATGGTCCGGCGCAGCGGCTCCGGGTCGGGCGCACCCGCGAGGCACGCCGCTTCCGCCATCGCCGCGCCCTCCGCGCCCATCGCCCGCCGCACGGCCTCCGCCAGCCCGTCGCGCGCGGGCAGCAGGCGCACCGCCCCCGCCGCGTCGAGCCGCGCGTAGGTCTCGGCGAAGTTCGGCACGTCCGACCCCGACAGGATGGCGCAGCCATGGGGCGCGGCCTCCAGCGGATTGTGCCCGCCCACCCCGTCCCAGCCCCCGCCGATCAGCGCGACGGGCGATAGCGCGAACCACAGGGGCAGCTCCCCCAGCGTATCGGCGATGTACACATCCCCCCCCGGCCCCTCCCCGCGCGAGCGCAGGGTGACCGACAGTCCGCGCTCCGCGGCAAAGGCCGCGATCTCCGGCCCCCGGTCGGGATGGCGCGGGGCGACGAGGGTCAGGAGGCCCTCGATCCCGAGCGCCCGATGCGCGTCGAGCGCCGCCGCCTCGTCGCCGGGATGCGTACTCGCGGCGAGCCACAGGGGGCGCTCTCCGACCGCCGCGCGCATCGTCGCCAGCGCGGCCCCGTCCACCGGCTCGGGCGGGCGGGACGCCTTCAGGTCGCCCGTCACATGGGTCGCCGCCGGATCGCCCCCGAGGGCCAGCAGCCGCTCGCGCACCGTCTCCGTCTGGGCCAGCCGCACATCGAATGCCCCCAGCAACGCCGCCGCGCTGCGCCGCGCAAGGCCCCAGTTCCGGGCGGAAGTCTTCGACAGGCGCGCGTTCACCAGCGCCATCGGCACGCCCCGCGCCGCCGTGCCCCGCACGAGGTTGGGCCACAGTTCGCTCTCCATCCACAGCGCCGCATCGGGACGCCAGCCGTCCAGGAACCCGGCCACGGCCCGGGGCGTGTCGACCGGGGCGAAGCGGTGCAGGACGTGCGGATGCCTCGCCGCGAGCAGGCGGGCCGAGGTCACGGTCCCGGTGGTCAGCAGGCAACGCGCGCCCCGCGCCTCGACCGCCGCGACGAGGGGCAGGGCCGACAGCGATTCCCCCACGCTCGCGCCATGGATCCACACCAGCGCGCCTCCGGGCCGCGCCGCCGCCGCCCGGCCCAGCCGCTCGTCCAGCCGCCCCGCCTCCTCCCGCCCCGCCCGCGCGCGGCGGTTCAGATGCGCGGCGACGAGGGGCGCGGCGAGGCCGGATGCGGCGCGGTAGAGGCGCAGCGGCAGGGTCATGCGGGCATCACCGGGGCGCGGCCCATATGCGCATCGGCCCGCCGCGTCACCTCCAGGAGCGCCCCCTCGATGGCAAGGCGATGCGCCTCGACGGCGTCGCGGTCGGTGCCGGACGGATGCAGCGGCGCGCCCACGACGTAGACGCCGCGGTCGAAGGGCCAGGGCAGCAGGAAACGGTCCCAGCTTCCGAGCAGCCGCCCCCGCCGGGTCGCCCAGGCCAGGGGGAGGACCGGCACCCCGGCCTGCGCCGACATGGCCGCCGCGCCCCCCTGCGCGCGCATCCGGGGGCCGCGCGGCCCGTCCGGGGTGATGCCGACCGGGTATCCGGCATCGAGCGCCGCCATCGCGGCGCGCAGGGCCGCCCGTCCGCCCTTGCGGTCGGTCCGGCGCTTGCGGTTGGCGCTGGAGCCGCGGATCGCGCGCCCGCCGAAGGACCGCATCACCCGCGCGATCGCCTCGCCGTCGCGGTTGGCCGAGATCACGATGTGCACGGGACGCGCCGATTCCGCGACGACCGGCGCCATCATCAGCAGGCGCCCGTGCCAGAACGCGGCGACGACCGGCTCGCCGCCCTCCAGCACCGCATCGAGCCGCTCGCGCCCGACCCACTGCCAGCGCACCGTGCGGTGGACGAGACGGATGTATCCCACCGCAAGCCACGGCAGCACCGCCTCGACCGCCCGCCATGCCATCCTGCGCAGGCGTTTCGCCATCGCGCGGTCAGGCAGGCTCGGCGCTTTCCTCGGCCTCCTCGTCGAGGAGCCGGTGCAGATGGGCGATGAAGTAGCGCATCTCCGCATTGTCCACCGTGCGATGCGCCGCATCCTTCCAGGCGGCATAGGCGCTCGCGTAATCGGGGAACAGGCCGACGACGTCGACCTTCGAGAAATCGCGGAACTCGTTCTTCTGGGTGTCGACCAGCTCGCCGCCGTAGACGAGATGCAGCTTGACGGACATGGATGCTCCTTGGGGCGGATGACGGCCCTGTGCGGACGAGCATAGCCCCCCCGTCCCGGGAGAGCAATTTCCTTTCGTCCCGACCGCGTTGCCGTCCGCGCGCCGAATCAGGGCGGTACCCGGTATAAATTACATCGCATCCCTTGAGCGTGTTTCCCCGGTGCGTTATTCAACTTTCTGACGAGCGGTTTCAGAGTGACATGTGCGACGTTCCGGTCATCCACATCCACGGGGGTTGAACCATGATCCGAAACAGCATGCGCGCCCATCCGAGCGCCATGGCGCGTGCGATGGGGGAGATCGGTGACGGCTGGATGCTCCTGACCCTCTGGGCATCCCTGAACGGCACGACCCGCTTCGAGGAGATGCTGCAGGAACTCGGCGTCGCGCGGAACATCCTCGCCGACCGCCTGCGCCGGCTCGTCGAGGGCGGCCTGCTCGAACGCCGCCCCATCGGCCCGCATTCCAAGCGATACGAGTACATCCCGACCGCCCGCGCCCAGTCCCTGCGCGAGCCGCTGCGTCACTTCGAGGCATGGGGCGAGGCGGAATGCCCCCTTGATACCCAGGCGACCGGCACCTAACTGAACCTTAAGAAACAAGCGCAACCCGCGATACCGAAAGCGTTAATGGAGCGAGGAGGGCCTTTACTCCCGGCTCCCCGCCGGATAGTGTCCGCACCGGGGCTTGGCACGTGGTTCAAGGACGGGCAACGCATGGCGGGACGGATGGAGGCGCGCGCGGGACGGCGCAAGGCACGGGGTCGGGCGACGACGCTCGCGATGGCGGGACTGGCCGCGCTCTGGATGCAGGCCGCCCCCCTCGCCGCCCAGCAGGGCTTTTCCGAGGACCCATACCTCATCACCCAGTCGGGCATCGCCTCCCTCGGCGCCCAGCGCTACGAGGCCGCGCTCGACTATTTCGAGCAGGCGCTGAACCGCGATCCCGGCTATCTCGAAGCCAGCGCCGGCAAGGCCCGGGCGCTCGCCGGCCTCGGGCGCTTTCCCGAGGCGCTGGCCATTACCGGGCGACTCAGCCGGCTCGACCCCAAGTTCAAGCTCGACGACGCGACCATCCTCCTGCTCGTCAAGCGCCCCGAGCGCGCGCTCCAGCAGATCGACAGCGCCGCCAAGGACATCCTCGGCGATCAGGAGCTGTCGGTGGCGATGACCCGCAACCGCGAGTTCTACCGCCGGGCGCACTACCTGCGCGGCGAGGCCTACTACCTGCTCCAGGGCTACGAGCGCGCGGGGGCGGATTTCGAGATGGCCCGCTCGCTCGGGGCCGGCTCGCCCGCCCTGCGCGGCATCGGCGATACCTACATCGCCCTCGGCGACCTGCCCGCCGCGGAGCTGGCCTACACCAAGGCGCTCCAGCACCGCCGCCACGACGGCCTCGCCTACCATCGCCGCGCCCGGGTGCGCTATCTCCTCGGCAACCTCGAAGGGGCGCTGACGGACTTCAAGGAGGCGGAGGTCTACGTCGGCAACAGCCGCGAGTTCCTCAGCCAGTACGCCGAGGCGCTGACTGCCGCCGAGAACCATTCCGAGGCGGTCACGGTGCTCAACCGCCTGCTGCGCGTGGCACGGGAGGACCCCGACTACCAGCGCGTCGTGCGCTACCACCTCGCCGCCGCCCTGATCGACGCGGGCCGCCCGCGCGACGCCGAGATCGAGCTGTCCTCGCTGGAGACTTGGTCCGAGATCGCCGTGGAGCGGGCGTTCCAGCGCGGACGCGCGCGCTTCGCCATGCGCGATTTCGTCGGCGCGATCCGCTTCTTCAACGATGCGCTCGCCCTGCGCCGGGGCGACCCGCAGATCCTCTACAACCGCGGCATCGCCTGGCTGCGCGTGGACGAGATCGAGAAGGCGCTGAACGACCTGTCCGAGGCCGCCGTGCGGGACGGCGGCAACGCGCGCATCCGCGACGCCATCGGCCGCGTACGGCTTAGCCGGGGCGAGTACACCGAGGCGCTCGCCTTCTACGACGCCGCCGTGAAGGCCCATCCGAGCGAGATCCAGCCCCTCATCCAGCGCGCGAACGCGTACCTGTCCACCGGCAACGCCTCCGGCGCGCTGGCCGATGCGGAGAAGGCCCTGCGCATCGAGCGCACGAACATGGACGCCACCGTGGCCGCCGCCAGCGCCCTCCTCGCGCTGGACCGCCCCGCCGAGGCGCAGGACTACGCCCAGACGCTGGTGCGCAGCGTGTCGCGCAAGAAGGAGGGCTACGTCCTCTCCGCCCGCGCCGCCCTCGCCCAGGGCCTGTCCGAGCAGGCGCTCGCCAATATCGAGCAGGCGCGCAACCACGGCGCGGACGCGGCCCGCCTCGCCCTCCTGACCGGCGACGCCTACGCCCTGTCGGACCGCTACACCGAGGCGCTCGACTACTACCAGCGCGGCGTGCGCCTGACCGGCGGCGCGACCCATGCCGTCATCCGCCAGGGCGACGCCAACATGGCGCTGGGCAACAACCTCCAGGCCGCGCGCGACTACACGGCGGCGCTGGAGACCTATCCGGCGGACTACTCGCTCTACCTCAAGCGGGGACAGACCTTCCGCCGCCTCGGCGAATGCCCCAGCGCGACCGCCGATTTCGACCGCGCGCTCGACATCCGCCCCGGCGACAACGACGCGATGCGCGAGCGGGGCAAGTGCAACATCTCCTCCGGCAGGCTGGTGAGCGGCTTCCGCGACTGGTTCCGGTCGCTGATATGAGCGGGGGCCGTACGCTGGCCGTCTCCGTCTGGCGCGGGGGCGAGGCGGGGGCCTACGAGACCTACGACGTGCCCGCGCGGGAGAGCCAGACTGCTCGACCTCGTCGCCTGGATACAGCAGCACGCCGACCCGACCCTCGCCTACCGCTACGCCTGCCGCGTCGACATGTGCGGCTCCTGCGCGATGACGGTGAACGGCGTACCGCGCTGGACCTGCCGCACGCATGTCGACAAGGTGGCGGGGGACGGCGCGGTCACGGTCGGGCCGCTGCGCAACCTGCCGGTTATCAAGGACCTGACCGTCGACATGGACCCGTTCTTCGACAGGTGGACCGCCGCCGGGGGCGTGTTCGAGCCGACGGGGGCGCGGGACGACGCGGTTCCGGTCCTCTCGCCCGGGATGCCCGCGCGGCGTGCGGCGGACGCGGCCATCAAATGCATCAACTGCGCGGTATGCTATGCGGCCTGCGACGTGGTCTCGGCCAACCCCGACTATCTCGGCCCGGCGGCGCTGAACCGGGCCTGGTCGCTCGTGAACGACGTGAAGGACGGGGCGCTCGACGCGCGGCTGACCGCCGTGTCGGGGGCGGGCGGGTGCCATAACTGCCATTCGCAGCAGGGGTGCGCGGTGCATTGCCCCAACGGCCTGAACCCCACCGCCGCCATCGTGGGCCTCAAGCGTGCGACGGTGCGCGCGGCGCTGGGGCGCAAGGTCCGATGATCGGGGTCCGGCTCTACATCCTGCAACGCCTGACCGCCCTCGTCATGGCCCCTCTGGTGATCGGGCACATCGCCGTGATGATCTACGCCGTGCAGGGAGGCCTGAGCGCCGCCGAGATCCTGGGGCGGACGCAGGGGAGCACATGGTGGGCGCTGTTCTACGGCACCTTCGCCGTGGCCGTCGCCCTGCACGCGGCCATCGGACTGCGCGTGATCGCCCACGAGACCTTCGGGCTGGGGCGCGGGACGCTCGCCGCGCTGACGGCGGCGCTGTTCGCCCTCCTCGCGGCGATGGGCCTGCGCGCCGTCTATGCCGTGACCGTGCCGGGGGGGGGCTGGCATGAGAGGGCACCGGCGACAGGGCCTGTGGCTCGCCTTCGCCCTGCACCGCGCTTCGGGCCTCCTGCTCGCCCTGTTCCTGCCCGTACATTTCCACGTCTTGGCCTTCGCGCTGAACGACGCCGCGAAGCTCGACGCCTTCCTCGCCTGGACGGACTACACGGTGGTGAAGCTCGCCGAGTTCGGTCTCGTCTTCCTCCTCGCCGTCCACCTCCTCGGCGGCCTGCGTCTGGTGGCGCTCGAATGGCTGCCGTGGTCGGGACGGCAGAAGACGCTCGCGGCGGGGGCGGTGGCGGGGACGGCCTCGACTTTCGTTCTTCCTGAGCGCGATATGACCGCTCTCCACCGCCACGACACCGACATCCTCATCCTCGGCTCCGGCGGCGCGGGGTTGTTCGCCGCTCTCCATGCGCAGAAGGCCGCACCGGGGGCGACGGTGACCCTCGCCGTCAAAGGTCTCGTCGGCAAGTGCGGCTGCACGCGGATGGTGCAGGGGGGCTACAACGTGGCACTCGGCATCGGGGACAGTGTCGAGCGGCATTTCATGGACACGATCCGGGGCGGCAAGTGGCTGCCGGATCAGGACATGGCGTGGCGGCTCTGCGAGCAGGCGGTCGTGCGGGTGCGGGAGCTGGAGAACGAGGTCGGCTGCTTCTTCGACCGCAATCCGGACGGGACGGTCCACCAGAAGGCCTTCGCGGGCCAGACCTTCGATCGCACGGTGCACAAGGGCGACCTGACGGGCATCGAGATCATCAACCGCCTCATGGAGCAGGTGCTCTCGCGCCCCGTCGAGCGGCTCCAGGAGCATCGCGCCGTCGGCCTCGTCCCGGCTAGGGACGGCTCGGGCCTGTCGGGGGTGCTGTTCATCGACATGCGGACGGGCGATTTCCGCTTCGTCCGGGCGGGATCGGTGCTGATGGCCACGGGCGGCGGCCGACGATGTACAAGTACCACACCCCCTCGGGCGACAAGAGCATGGACGGGCTGGCCATGGCCCTGCGCGCGGGGCTGACCCTGCGCGACATGGAGACGGTGCAGTTCCACCCCACGGGACTGCTGGTGGGCGAGCAGACCAAGATGACCGGCACGGTGCTGGAGGAGGGCCTGCGCGGGGCGGGCGGGCATCTGCTGAACGGGGCGGACCGGCGCTTCATGGCCGAGTACGACCCGCGCGGCGAGCGGGCCACCCGCGATATCGTCAGCCGGGCGATCTATGCGGAGATGCGCAAGTCCAACACCTCGCCCCAGGGCGGGGCCTACCTCTCCATGGCCCATCTGGGACCGGAGCATGTGGCCGAGAGGTTCGGGGGCATGGTCCGCCGATGCGCCGATTGCGGCTTCGATCTGGCGGGCGGCAAGGTCGAGGTGGTGCCGACGGCGCATTACTTCATGGGCGGCGTGGTGGTCGACCCGGACACCCGCACGGCGATGCCCGGCCTGTTCGTGGCGGGCGAGGATGCGGGCGGGGCGCACGGCTCGAACCGTCTGGGCGGGAACGGGGTGGCGAACTCGACCGTCTACGGCGGCATCGCGGGCGACGTGATGGGGGCCGAGGCGCGGGGCGCCGCCCTGCGCGACCCGGACGAGGCGGTGCTCGATGCGGAGATCGGGCGGGCGAGCCACCCCTTCGCACGCAGGCCCGGCAACGTCCACGCCCTGCGCACCGCGCTGATGGATGCGATGTGGGAGGATGCGGGCGTGATGCGCACCGAAGCCGGGCTGGCGCGCGGCCTGTCCCGCGTGCGCGCGATCGGGGCGGAGCTGGACGGCATCGGCGTGGACGGCGGCACCCGGGCGTTCAACCTGACCTGGCACGACTGGCTGAACCTGCGCTCGCTCTGCGACATCTCCGAGGTCATCGTCGA
>JAHDDY010000030.1:14914-17444 GCA_020629115.1 Paracoccaceae bacterium
GGCACGACTGGCTGAACCTGCGCTCGCTCTGCGACATCTCCGAGGTCATCGTCGAGGCGGCGCTGGCGCGCGAGAACTCCCGCGGGGCGCATTACCGCGAGGACTTTCCCGAGGAGGGGGACCTCGACACCTCCTACTACACCACCGCGCGGATGGCGGACGGCGCGCTGGAGACGGGCCGCGCCCCGGTCCGCTTCACCATCGTCCGCCCCGGCGAGAGCATCCTGCCCGAGGGCGCGCCGGAGACGCTGGTGGCGGCGCAATAGCGTCCCCGCCGGCAAGCGTCTGAAACCTTCGTCCCCCTTACGACGAACAGGGAAGGAGCGGCGGGAACCCCCCGCCGCCGGGACAAAGGAGACGACGATGAAGATTTTCCTGACAGCAGCCGTCATCGCGGCGGGCGCATCCACCATGGCCCTCGCGGGGGGGCACGGCATGAAACCCATGGTCGAGGCGGGCGACCAATCCGTCGAGAACGGCATCGTCAGCGCGCGCACGGTCGTCGCGGAGGAGAACGGCTGGCTCGTCGTGCACCGCACCGATGCCGAGATGAAGCCCGGCCCGGTGGTCGGCCACGCCCCCCTGCGCGGCGGCAAGACCGAGGACGTCGCGGCGATCCTGACCGAGGACGTCGCGCCCGGCGACATGCTGATGCTCATGGTCCATTCGGAGCAGGGCGGCACCGAGACCGGCATCTTCGAATACACGCTCGGCGCCAAGGAAGACGGCCCGATCCGTCTGGACGGCAAGCTGGTGATGACCGTCATCACCGCGCAGTAGGACCGACGCTCTCCGGGGCACTGCGCCCCCGATCGAGTGGCGCGCCTTGCCTGTTGCCGGGCGCGCCCCCATACTCGACGCATGAACAGAACGGTCGACATCGCCGGCGGCCCCCGCCCCCTCGCGCCCCTCGACAGCACCGCCTATTATGCGATGCTGGCGGCGGACGCCCTGCCCTTCGACGGCCGGGTCGAACTCATCGACGGGATGCCGATCGAGGTGAAGGCGTCGAACTCTCCGCACGGGGAGGCCCTGTTCGCTCTCGTCGGTGCCATGGGCCGGAAGATTCCACCCGGCTTCAAGGGCGGCACCGATATCGCGTTCGTCCTCTCCGACACCCTCGTCCTTGCGCCCGATATCGCCATCGTGCCGAAGGGGATGGACGGCAGGGACGCCCAGGGCGAGGTTATACTCCTCGTCATCGAGATCGCCGACACGTCGCTTGCCCACGACCTGAAGACCAAGGCTCCCCATTACGCGATACAGGGCGTACGCGATTACTGGGTCGTCGACCTGCTGCACCGAAAGCTCCATGTACACCGCGACCCCGGCCCGGCGGGGTATGGCGCGGTGACAGTTCGGGATTGGGATACGCCCGTCTCCGCCCTGCTGCATCCTGACCTGACCCTGACCCTCGCCGTCATCATCGAGGCCGCATGATCCCCCTCTCCCTCATCCAGTCCACCGCAGAGGACCTGATGGACAAGGCCGCCATCGAGATTCCGCAGGATTATCTCGACGGCCTGCGCGCCACCGCCGCCGTGGAGGATGGGGATCTGTCCTCCTTCGTGCTTCAGGCGATGCTGGAGAACTACGAGGCCGCGAAGGAGGACCGGCGGGCGATGTGCGGCGATACGGGCTGTCCGCGCTGGTACGTGAAGATGAGCAACGACGCGCGCATCGAGGGCGGGCCGGTCGCGCTGGAGACGGCCCTGCGCCGGGCGACGGCCAACGCCACTAACGGCGTGCCGCTGCGCCCCAATCGCGTCCATCCGCTGTGGCGCACCGACCATGACAACAACGTCGGCATCAACGCGCCCGAGATCGAGGTGGGCTTCGAGCCGGAGGACGGCAACTGGATCGACCTGACCACCGTGCACAAGGGCGGGCTGTTCGGCACGGACTACCGGATGCTGTTTCCCTCGGACGGGATCGAGGGGATCAGGCGGTTCTACCTCGACAGCCTCGTCGCCTTCGGCAAGCGCGGCCTCGCCTGCCAGCCCGCCATCATCGGCATCGGCCTGGGCGGATCGAAGGATACCTGCATGGTCCTCGGCAAGCGCGCCGCCTGCCTGCGCACGGTCGGGGACCGCAACCCCGACCCGCGCATCGCCGAGCTGGAGGAGGACTTCAAGGAGCTGGGCAACTCCATCGGCATGGGGGCGATGGGCTTCGTCGGCAAGTCGATGGTGATCGACTGCCATATCGAGGTCGGCTACTGCCACACGGGCGGCATGCAGATGAGCGTCTACGCCTTCCGCCTGTCCTCCCGCCGCGCGGTCGCGCGGGTCTGGGCGGACGGCCGGGTCGAGCACCGCACCGACCCCGACTGGTTCACCCCCTACCAGCGCCGCGAGACGGTGGAATGGGCGGCGATGCAGGAGGCGGCGGAGTGACCGCCCCGCGCAGGATATCCCTGTCCACCACCCCCACGCCCGAGGCGCTGGCGGCGCTGCGCTTGGGCGACGTGGTCTATCTCGACGGGACGATCTACACAGCGCGCGAGGGGGTCTACATGCGGGCGCTGGAG
>JAHDDY010000030.1:17544-36729 GCA_020629115.1 Paracoccaceae bacterium
TCTCGACGGGACGATCTACACAGCGCGCGAGGGGGTCTACATGCGGGCGCTGGAGAGGAACGCGAATGTTCCGATGGAGCTTCCGGCAGAATCGGCGGCGAACTTCCATTGCTCCCCGGCGCGGTGACGGCGACGGCGTCCTTCCGCTTCGCCAAGTGGATCGGGCCGTGGATGGAACGCTCGGGCGCGAAGCTCATCATCGGCAAGGGGGGCATGTCCTCCGCCGACTACAGGCGCGACTTCGTGCCAAACGGGGCGATCTACCTGACCACCGTCGGATACGGCACCGGGGCGCTGCTCGGGCGGGGGGTAAAATCGGTCAAGGCGGTGCACTGGAACGAGGAGCTGGGGCTGGCGCAGGCGATGTGGGTGCTCGAATGCTCGGGCATGGGGCCATTCATCGTCGCCTCGGATCTGGACGGCAACTGCCTGTTCGAGCGGGAGAACGCCCGCATCGCCCCGGGCCTGGCGGCGGCCTACGAGGGCACGCGCCCGACGGTGCTCAAGCGCTACGGCGAGACGAACGACCGCACGGACGAGGTGATCTGAACCGTGCCGCGCGAATCTGTCACTTTCATCTGACAGTTTATCATGTAATGCTTTCAGGGATACGAAACCACGAAAGACATACGACCATGATGAAGCTGATGAAAGCCGCGCTCGCGACCGCCTTCCTCGTCGCGGGCACGGCCCAGGCGAGCGCCGAATCGGCCCTCCGGGCCATCCTCGACGACGGCGTGCTGAAGGTCGGCACCACGGGCGACTGGAACCCGATGACCGTGCGCAGCCCGGCAACCAACAGCTACACGGGCTACGACATCGACGTGATGACGGAACTGGCCAAGGATCTCGGCGTCGAGGTCGAGTTCGTGCCGACGGACTGGAAGACGCTCGTGAGCGGCGTGACCTCCGGCAAGTACCACATCACCGGCTCCGCCTCCGTCTCCCCCGCCCGGGCCAAGGCGGCGGGGTATTCGGACAGCTATTTCTCGCTCGCCACCGTGCCGCTGGTCCTGAAGAAGAACGGCGAGCGGTTCGCCGACTGGGAGGACCTGAACGATCCGGAGGTGACCGTCGCCGCCACGCTCGGCACGACGCAGGAACAGCAGGTCAAGGACTTCTTCCCCGATGCGAAGCACCAGATCGTCGAGGCCCCGGCCCGCGATTTTCAGGAGGTGCTGTCGGGCCGGGCCGACGCGCATATCACGTCGAACGTGGAGGCCAGCACCCTGGTCGAGAAGTACGGGCAGATGATGATCGTCCCCGTCTCCGAGCCGCGCGCGCCCACGCCCGTCGCCATGCTGCTCCCCCAGGACGATCAGGTGTGGATCAACTACGTGAACACCTGGATCGCGCTGAAGACGGAGCGGGGCTTCTTCCGGGAGCTGGGCGAGAAGTGGCAGCTCACCAACTGACGCGCGGCGCGCGCCGGTGCTGATCCTCTACGACGTTCCCGTCAGCCTCTACTGCGCGAAGGTGCGCATCGCGATGCGGCACAAGGGGCTGACGTGGCGCGAGGACCCGCCGCCGGGCGGATACGGCTCGGCGGCGTACAGGACGCTCGTCCCGTCCGGCAACCTGCCCGCCATCGACGACGGCGGGCTGATCCTCGCGGATTCGGAGGCGATCACCGAATATCTGGAGGAGCGCTACCCCAATCCCCCGATGCTGCCCGACGATATCGCGGGGCGGGCCAAGGCGCGCGAACTGTCGCGGTTCCACGACACGCGGCTGGAGCCGGAGCTGCGCGGCCTGTTCGGGCAGATCGCGCCCGGGGGCCGCGACGCGGCGGTCGTCGCCGCGCGCACGGCCGCCCTCTCGGCGCGGCTGGTGCAACTGGGGCATTTGCTGGAGCGGATGCCGGGCGAGGCGGCGGGCCGCGCGCTGTCGCTGGGCGATTGCGGCTATCCGGCGACGGCGCGCTGGATCGAGGCGATAGACCGGCTGCTGAGGCTGGGCATCGACTGGCCGCCCATGGTCCGCGCGTATCTCGACCGGCTGGGGGACATTCCGGCGGTGCGCGACGAGATGGCGTCCTACTGCCCCGTCATCCCGCGATGGCTGGCCGCGAAGGAAGCGGGCTAGCGACCGGCTTTATTGCATCGCACAACCGCGCTACGGTGGATCACGTCCGATCCAGGCCCGGAGGTCCCATGCGTCTGTCCCACTGCCACAACTTCCACGATTTCCGAAAGCTGGCCAGGCGCCGCCTGCCCCGCCCGATCTTCGACTACATCGACGGGGCCGCGGATGACGAGGGCACCTACCGGCGCAACACGGCGGCCTTCGAGGAGTGCGACCTCGTGCCGAACGTCCTGGCGGGGGTGAAGGAGATCGACCTGTCGGTCGAGGTGATGGGCCAGCGGCTCGCCCTGCCCGTCTACTGCTCGCCCACGGCGCTGCAACGCCTGTTCCACCACGACGGCGAGAACGCGGTCGCGGCGGCGGCGGCGAGATACGGCACGATGTTCGGCGTCTCCTCGCTCGGCACCACCAGCCTCGCCGAGGTGCGCCGGAAGTACGACAACCCGCAATGCTACCAGTTCTACTTCCACAAGGATCGCGGCCTGAACCGCGCGATGATGGAGGCGGCCAAGGAGGCGGGGGTCGAGGTGATGATGCTCACCGTCGATTCGATCACGGGCGGCAACCGCGAGCGGGACCTGCGCACCGGCTTCTCCATCCCCTTCCGCCTGACGCTCGGCGGGATGATCGACTTCGCGCGCAAGCCGCTATGGGGCATCAACTACGTCACCCACGAGAAATTCGCCCTGCCCCAGCTCGACGACCATGTGGACATGAGCGGCGGCGCGCTCTCCATCGGGCGCTACTTCACGGAGATGCTCGATCCGTCGATGAATTGGGACGACGTGGCCGAGATGGTCGAGTTCTGGGGCGGGCAGTACTGCCTCAAGGGCGTCATGTCGGCGGCGGATGCCCGCCGGGCCGTGGACGTGGGCTGTACCGGGATCGTCCTGTCGAATCACGGGGGCCGCCAGCTCGACGGCTCGCGCTCGGCCTTCGACCAGCTCGGCGAGATCGTGGACGCCGTGGGCGGCGAGATCGACGTGATGATGGATGGCGGCGTGCAGCGCGGCACGCACGTGCTCAAGGCGCTGTCGATGGGGGCCAAGGCGGTGGGCCTGGGCCGCGCCTATCTCTACCCGCTCGCCGCCGCCGGGCAGGCGGGGGTCGAGCGGATGCTGGGCCTGATGCAGGCGGAGATCGAGCGCGACATGCGGCTGATGGGCTGCCGCTCCGTCGCGGACCTGTCGCGGGAGAACCTGCGGTTCAGGACCTGACGGCGGGGCCGGGGACTACGCTGCCGCAAGGCTCCGCGCGAATATCGCGCCGCTGCCCTCGTAGAGCGCCTTCGCGCCGGTCGCCGCCATCGGTGCGGGATCGGCGGGCGCCCCCATGACGATCCGCAGGATCTGCGTCACCGGGACGGGCGGGTCGACGGTCTCGCCGTCCTCCATCCGCGCGCGGATCTCCGTCAACTCGCGCCGGGCCGATGCCTCCCGTTCGAGGATCGACGCGCCCAGATCGTCCGGGGCGTCCTGCGTCAGGGACGCATCCGCCGCCCCGGACGCCTCCACCCGCCGCGCCATGCGGGCGGCGCGGTCGGTATCGTCGGGATTGGTGGAGTCGGCGGCTCGAAGGGCGGGGATGGCCAGCGGGCTCGACATCTGGCTCTGGCCGGCCAGCATCGGGGGCAGATAGGCAGGAAGAGTCATGAAACAGCCTCCTAGGTGAAAGTCTTCCGACCGAAAGTCTACGCCACCCCCGTAAAGAATGGCTTAAGCTCCATGACCAATGCGTGTAGGTAGGCTCGACGACGTAACGCCAGCGCAACGGTCGAGGAAGGCCGTCCGCCACGGCATACGCCGCCGACACCAAAGATGCGGATGGGGAGGGTCGGCGTTCTCCGCCTCGCCTACCCCTACAGCCGCGCCCAGAACCCGGCCACGTCGAGACCGATGCCGAGGGGCGTCAGGTCGAGCGTCCCTTCCGAGAGGATGCGCGGCTCCGCCACGCCCCGCCGGAAATGCACCGCCCGCCGCTCCAGCGGCAGCAGCACCACGACATGCACGATGGAGGGAACGGAGAGGTAGGCGACGCGCTTCTCGCCCAGATCCCGCGCGGCGCTGGAGACGGCGATCTCGAAAACGGCGACGGGCGCGGCCAGCCAGGGGCCGGAAACCTCGTCCCCGCACTGGATCGCCTCGTCCGGAGATAGCACGTCCCCCGTGCCGGGAACGCGCAGCAAGGCCCCGTCCCCCTCGGGACGACAGGGGGCACCGGGCGGCAGCGCGCGGGCGAGGCTGGCGACGAGGGCGGTCTTGACGCGGCGATGCTCGCGTCCCTCGGACATCAGCCGCAGCGGCAGGCCCCCGACAAGCTCCCAGCGTCCTTCCGCGGTCGCGGACCAGGCGCCGAACGCGTCCGCGTCCATCGGTGCGGCCATGTCGGTGTGCAGGGCATCCAGCATCGTCATGCCCTATCGTACCACGGGGATGGGGTCCTTGCGAGCCTGAGCCTGCCCGGCTCAGCTGTACTCGATGGCCGTGATCTCGTAGCCGCGTCCGCCGCCGGGGGTCGAGACCTCGACGCTGTCGCCCTCCTCCTTGCCGATGAGGGCACGGGCGAGGGGGGAGTTGAGGTTCAGGAGGCCCGCCTCGATGTTGGCCTCGGCCTCGCCGACGATCTGGTAGGTCTTCTCCTCGTCGGTATCCTCGTCGACGATGGTGACCTTCGCGCCGAACTTGATGGTATCGCCGTCGAGCGTCGCCGGGTCGATGACCTCGGCGCGCGACATCAGGCTCTCCAGCTCCAGGATGCGCCCCTCGATGAAGCTCTGCCGCTCGCGCGCGGAATGGTACTCGGCGTTCTCAGAGAGGTCCCCATGCTCGCGCGCCTCGGCGATGGCCTTGATGACCTCAGGGCGATCCACCGACTTGAGCTGCTTGTGCTCCGCCTCCAACCGGGCGTAACCGGGGGCGGTCATGGGGACTTTTTCCATAATCGTCATTGCTCCGGCCCCGCGGCGCGGGGCGTATCTGCTCATTAAGGCGGCGCTGCCTCGCATGCGGGCAGCGCCGGTCCGGTCGTACAGATTAGGCACGGAACCGGCCGCCCGCAACCCCCTTCGCTCACTCGGCGATCAGCAGCAGCGCGGAGAACCCCGCCGCGCCGGCGAGGAACGCGCCGAGGCGGCTTTCGCGGTCCTCGGGCAGCTCCTCCTTCATCACGTTCATCACGATGCCGCCCGCCAGGAAGGCGAAGAGGAACGCGGTCGTCTCCTCCGTCAGCTCGACCGCGATGCCCAAGGCCCAGCCCGCCGCGATGGCCGCGGCGAGCGCCCAGCGGCCGTAGCGGCGGTAGAGGGCGGGATGCGTCTGGCGCAGGCCCCAGTCGTTGGCCACGAAATGCACGCCCATGGCGAGGGCGTAGAGCGCCAGCGATACCAGCGAATCCACCTCCCGATGCACCAGCAGGTAACCGATCAGCGCGCTGTAGAGCGCGTAGGAGCCGACGTGGAGCGCGAAGACCTCGGCCCCCGATCCCTCGTGCCGGCGTTCGTGGCGCATGGCCAGACGCTCGGCGGCGTAGACCGCGCACAGCCCCACGAGCGAGACGGCGTAGAGCGTGCGCTCGCGGGCGAAGCCGCCCCCCTCCCCGCTCTCCGCGTGGTGCGCCAGCTCGGGCAGGAGGTGCAGGAAGACGTAGGAGACCGCGACGCCTCCCGCGATGGACAGCCAGATCGAGCGCGGCGTGCCGTCGAGAAAGCGCATCCGGTGCCCGAAGACGTGGATCGCCGCGAAGACCCCGACGACGGCCAGGGCGAGATACGGCATCTGTGCGCCGTCGGTCGTGGCGGTCCCGGTCATGGTCATGTCCCCTGTCACGGGGCCGGCATCAGCGCCCGTCCGTCCCGAAGTAGGATTGCAGGGGGGCCACCGCCAGTGCGCCGTCGCGCAGGGTGTCGATGGCCGCCGCCGCCGCCGCCGCGCCGGCGGCGGTCGTGAAGTACGGCGTCTTGAGCTTGAGCGCGGTGGCGCGAATGTCGAAGCTGTCGCGGATGGCCTCCGCGCCCTCGGTCGTGTTGATGACCATCTGCACGCCGCCGTCCTTCATGCGGTCGACGATGTGCGGCTGGCCCTGCATCACCTTGTTGATGGGCTGCACCGCGACCCCGCGCCCTTCGAGGAACCGCGCCGTCCCCTCAGTGGCGAGGATCGAGAAGCCGGTGGCGACGAGGCGCTCGACGGTCGGGACGATGCCCTCCTTGTCGGCATCCTTGACGGAGACGAAGGCCGTGCCGCCCTCCGGCAGGGTCACGCTCGCACCGAGCTGCGCCTTGAGGAAGGCGCGGCGGAAACCGCGATCGAGACCCATCACCTCGCCCGTCGAGCGCATCTCCGGCCCCAGCAGCGTGTCGACGCCGGGGAAGCGGGCGAAGGGGAAGACGGCCTCCTTGACGGCCACGTGGTCGATGGGACCGGGGACATGGTCGATATCGGCGAGCGTCTCGCCCGCCATGATCCGCGCGGCGATCTTGGCGATGGGCACGCCGATGGCCTTGGCCACGAAGGGCACGGTGCGCGAGGCGCGCGGGTTGACTTCGAGGATGTAGATCTCCTCGCCCTGGATCGCGAACTGCACGTTCATCAGCCCGCGCACGCCCAGGCCCTCCGCCAGGAGGGCGGTCTGGCGCTTCAGCTCCCCGATGACCTCCGCGCTCAGGGTATGGGGCGGCAGGGCGCAGGCGCTGTCGCCCGAATGGATGCCCGCCTGCTCGATATGCTCCATGACCCCGGCGACGAACACGTCCGTCCCGTCCGCCAGCGCGTCCACGTCCACCTCGATGGCCCCGCTCAGGTAGCTGTCGAGCAGGAGGGCGCGGCCGTCGGACACCTTCATGGCCTCGGCGATGTAGCGGCCCAGATGCGCCTCGTCGCGCACGATCTCCATGCCGCGCCCGCCCAGCACGTTGGAGGGGCGCAGGACGAGCGGGTAGCCGATCTCCCCCGCCTTCTCCTTCGCCTCCTCCTGCGAGTTGGCGATGGCGTTGGCCGGCTGCTTGAGGTCCAGGTCGTGCAGCAGCTTCTGGAACCGCTCGCGGTCCTCGGCCAGGTCGATGGCGTCCGGCGTGGTGCCGAGAATAGGGATTCCCGCATCTTCCAGCGCGGGGGCGAGCTTGAGCGGGGTCTGTCCGCCGAACTGGACGATGACGCCGACCAGTTCGCCGTTCTCCTGCTCCCTGCGCAGGATGGATATCACGTCCTCGTCGGTGAGCGGCTCGAAATACAGGCGGTCGGACGTGTCGTAGTCGGTCGAGACGGTCTCGGGGTTGCAGTTGACCATGATGGTCTCGTACCCCCGGTCCGCCAGCGCGAAGGCGGCGTGGCAGCAGCAGTAGTCGAACTCGATCCCCTGCCCGATGCGGTTCGGCCCGCCGCCGAGAATGGCGATCTTGCGCCGGTCGGACGGCATGGCCTCGCACTCGGCCTGTCCGCCGTGGTCGGCCTCGTAGGTCGAGTACATGTAGGGCGTGATCGCCTCGAACTCGGCGGCGCAGGTGTCGATGCGCTTGTAGACCGGCTCGACCCCGAGGGCGCGGCGCGCCCCGGTCACGTCCGCCGCCGCGCGCCCGGCCAGCGCGGCGAGGCGGGCATCGGAGAAGCCCATCTGCTTGAGCAGGCGCATGCCGTGGGCCGTGGCGGGCAGGCCGTGTTCGGCGATCTGGCCCTCCGTCTCCACGATCCCGGCGATCTGGCGCAGGAACCACGGGTCGAAATCGGTGATGCGGTGCAGCTCCTCCTCGCCCATCCCCTCGCGCAGGGCCTGGGCGATGACGCGCAGGCGGTTCGGCGAGCGGCGGCCCAGCTCGCGCACCAGCGCCGCGCGGCGGTCGGCGGGGGCGGTCGTGTCGGAGACGCCGGGAATGGCGATCTCGTCGAGGCCGTCCAGCCCCGTCTCCAGCGAGCGCAGGGCCTTCTGGAGGCTTTCCTGAAAGGTGCGCCCGATGGCCATCGCCTCACCGACCGACTTCATCGCCGTATTCAGCTCGTCCTCGGCGCCGGGAAACTTCTCGAAGGCGAAGCGGGGGATCTTCGTGACCACGTAGTCGATGGTCGGTTCGAAGCTGGCCGGCGTCGCCTTGGTGATGTCGTTGTCCAGCTCGTCCAGCGTGTAGCCCACGGCCAGCTTGGCGGCGATGCGGGCGATGGGGAAGCCAGTCGCCTTGGACGCCAGTGCGGAGGAGCGCGAGACGCGGGGGTTCATCTCGATGACCACCATGCGCCCGTCCTTCGGGTTCAGCCCGAACTGCACGTTCGAGCCGCCCGTCTCGACCCCGATCTCGCGCAGCACGGCGATGCTGGCGTCGCGCATGATCTGGTATTCCTTGTCCGTCAGGGTCAGCGCGGGGGCGACGGTCATGGAATCGCCCGTGTGCACGCCCATCGGGTCGATGTTCTCGATGGCGCAGACGATGATGGCGTTGTCGTTGCGGTCGCGCACGACCTCCATCTCGTATTCCTTCCACCCCAGAAGGCTCTCGTCGATCAGGATCTGGTCGACGGGCGAGGCATCCAGCCCGCCCGCGCAGATGCGCTCGTAATCCTCGCGGTTGTAGGCGATGCCGCCCCCCGTGCCGCCCAGCGTGAAGGCAGGGCGGATGATGGCGGGCAGGCCGAGGGTCTCGAACGCCGCCCATGCCTCGTCCATGGTCGTGGCGATGGCGGAACGGGGGTTCTCCAGCCCGATGCGCTCCATCGCCTCGGCGAAGAGCTTGCGGTCCTCGGCCTTGGCGATGGACGCCCCGTTCGCGCCGATCAGTTCGACGCCGTGCCTGGCGAGCGCGCCCGATTCCTCCAGCGCCAGCGCCGTGTTCAGCCCCGTCTGTCCGCCCATGGTCGGCAGGATGGCGTCGGGCTTCTCCTTCGCGATGATCAGCTCGACCACCTCGGGCGTGATCGGCTCGATGTAGGTCGCGTCGGCCAGCTCCGGGTCGGTCATGATGGTGGCCGGGTTGGAGTTGACGAGGATGACGCGATAGCCCTCCTCCTTCAGCGCCTTGACCGCCTGCGCGCCCGAATAGTCGAACTCGCAGGCCTGCCCGATGATGATGGGACCGGCACCGATGATCATGATGGAGGAGAGATCGTCGCGCTTCGGCATGGTGGCCCCCTGGGGTTCGGCTGAACAGGCAAACGCGCGCTGTCTATGACGTTTCGGGCGGGACGGGAACCCCCTTCGCGATGCGGTGCAGCGTCCGGCGCACGAAAAACCCCCGTCGCCGGAGGCGCGGGGGCATGGTCGTCGGTGCGGGGCGCGGCGTCAGCGGTAGAAGACGTGCGTTCCGTGCTGTGCCGTGCGGGTCAGGGACTTGGCCCAGTAGGGCTTGACGTAGGTCGCGTGGTAATGCGTGGCGTCCTCGGTGAGATCGCGGCGCTCGCCCTTCATGAGCAGGATGGCGACGTCGCGCGCGCGTCTGGCGGCGTCCTTGTCGCTCATCCGCTCGGGCGTGCCGTCGCAGCGATAGGAGAACTGGCAGGAGTTGCGCCTGTCCTCGCCCTGGCGCACGACGCCGCAGACGGTGTTGGGATAATGACGGCTGTCGACGCGGTTCATGATGACCTCGGCCACTGCGATCTGGCCCTCGATGCTCTCGCCGCGGGCCTCGTAGTAGATGGCCTCGCTGAGGCAGTACAGCTCGCGCTCGGCCCCCTCACGCTTCATCCGGTTCTCGGCCCGGCCCGGCAGGAGGGCGGATTTCAGGACCACGTCCTTGGCCGCGTCGGCCTTCTCCTGCCCGATCTTCGCGCGCCCGGCGGCGAGTTGGTCGTAGTAGGACAGCTCCTTCTGGGAGCCGATGGTCGGGCGCGGGGCCTCGGGCGTCGCGATGGCGCGCGGGCCGTCCTGGAGGGTGCCGAAGACGGCGCTGGCCATCTCCGCATCCGAATCGAGATACTTGATGCGCGTGGCCGGATCGGCCGGCACGGCAGCGGCCCCGACCGCGTAGGATTCCACGTCGCCCCCGATGCCGAAGCGCACCGTGGGCTGGACGGCGGCGTCGTGGGCATGGAACGAATCGAAGCGCCCGTCATTACTGTCCCGAGTCGCCTGGGCATCCATACCGAAGGCAGTCATGGCCGCGAAGGTCGCGATGACCGCGTGAGTCTTCATTCCCATTCAAGTCCCCGTCGTAACAAATCCAAAGGTGATCGACGAACGATCACGCTGCAGGCCGCACTTGTTCTACGCCGTACCCCTGTATCGGTCGATACCCTTACGAAGTGCTGAAGGCACCGGGTGATCGCCAATGTGATTGTCCACAGTCAAAAAACAAGATTTTCGAGTGCGCCTGCCAATCCCGCGACGGTCTTCGCATGTGCAGCAAAGACCCCGCTTTCCGGTGTGCTGTTGCATAAAGAGCGCAGCTTTGCAACCCCTAACCTTCCGAAAGCGTCAAGTAAGGCGTCCTCGTGCCAGCGGACGGCTTGGGCGCGGCGCGCGGCGCGGCGTCTGTCCGTCTGGCCCGTGCCGTCCCGGAACGCCAGCAGGGAGGCCAGGCTTTCGGGGATTCCCGCGCCCGTCCGGGCGGAGACGAGGTGGATGGCCACCGCGTCCTTCCCCTGCGTCACCGAGAGCGCCGCGCGCAGGTCGGCGGCGGCCCGCCGCGCCGCCGGGCCGGTATCCGATTTCGTGACGAGAATCATGTCGGGGACCTCCATGACCCCCGATTTGAGGAACTGGAGCGAATCGCCCGACCCCGGCTGGACGCAGAGCATGGTGACATCGGCGATTCCCGCGATCTCGATCTCGGACTGGCCGACCCCGACCGTCTCGACCAACACCACGTCGTGCGTCGCCTGCATGAGCATGAGCGCGGGGAAGACGAGGTCGGACAATCCGCCCAAGCGCCCCCGCGTCGCCATGGAGCGCACGAAGACGCCCCGGTCGAGCGGATCGAGGGACGCGAAGCGCGCCCGGTCGCCGAGCAGCGCCCCGCCCGTGCGGGTCGAGCTGGGGTCGACGGCGATGACCGCGACGGTCCTCCCCCCCTCCCGCAGCCGCGCGACGAGGGCGTCGAGCAGGGTCGACTTGCCCACGCCCGGCGGACCGGTGACGCCGACGGTCAGGCCGCGGATATCCTCGAAGGCCGCGTCCAGAAGGGCTACCGTCTCCGGCGCATGGCGCGCGCGCTCGGCCTGGGCCAGCGCCTCGGCCAGCGCCCGCTTGCCGCCCGCGCGCAGGGCGTCGAGGGGGGCGGCGCTCACGTCTCCCGCTCGCGCCGGACGGTCGCCTGGGCGGCGGCGAGGCGGGCGGCGGGGGCGCGGTAGGGGGAGCAGGAGACGTAATCCATGCCCAGCCCCTCGCAGAACCGGATCGTCACCGCATCGCCCCCGTGCTCGCCGCAGATCGCGACCGTCAGATCGGGCCGCGCCGCCCGTCCCCGTTCCGTGCCAAGGCGGATCAGTTCGCCGACCCCGTCCTCGTCGAGCCGGTGGAACGGATCGTGGGTCAGCGCCCCGCGCGCCACGTAGTCGCGGATGAAGCGGCCCGCATCATCGCGCGACAGGCCGTAGGTCATCTGCGTCAGGTCGTTGGTGCCGAAGCTGACGAACGCGGCATCCTCGCAGATGCGCCCGCAGCGCAGCGCCGCGCGCGGCGTCTCGATCATCACGCCCAGACGCCAGGTCGGCGCGCGCCCGTTCTCGTGGCGCAGCGTCGCGGCGATGGCCTCGAAGCGGCGGCGGAACAAGCCGGTCTCGCGGTCGGTGGAGACGAAGGGAACCATGATCTCTAAATCGACCGGATCGCCCCCCGCCGCCTCGACGGCCAGCGCCGCCTCGAAGATCGCGCGTACCTGCATGTCGTAGATCTCGGGGAACAGCACCCCGACGCGGCAGCCGCGCCGGCCCAGCATCGGGTTGAACTCGCCCAGCTCCTCGACCCGGTCGTGCAGGTCGGCGAGGGACATGTCCATGTCCCGCGCCAGCTCGCGCATCGCGGCCTCGGTGCGGGGCAGGAACTCGTGGATCGGCGGGTCGAGCAGGCGGACGCAGACCGGGCAGCCGCCCATCGCCTCCATCACCCCGACGAAATCGGCCCGTTGCAGGGGTAGCAGATGCGAGAGCGCCCGGCGGCGCGAATCGGGCGTGTCGGACAGGATGAGCTGTTGCAGGGCGGCGAGGCGGCCCTGCTGGAAGAAGGCGTGCTCCGTGCGGCACAGGCCGATGCCCTCGGCCCCCAGCCGCCGGGCCGTCGCCGCCTCCTCCGCCGTGTCGGCATTGGCGCGCACGCGCAGGCGGCGGCGGGCGTCGGCCCAGTCCATGAGCGTGGCGAGGGCGGGGTCCGGCTCCGGCTCGATCATCGGCAGCGCCCCGGCCAGCGCCTCGCCCGCCGTGCCGTCGATGGTCAGGATGTCGCCGCGCCGGATGGCCCGCCCGTCCGAGCCGGTCAGCACCCCCGCCATCACGTCGACCCGCGCATCCCCCGCGCCGCAGACGCAGGGCCGGCCCAGCGAGCGGGCGACCACCGCCGCATGGCTCGTCATGCCGCCGCGCACCGTCAGGACGCCGGCGGCGGCGTACATGCCGTGGATATCCTCCGGGCTGGTCTCGACCCGCACCAGGATCGCGTCGCGCCCCTTCGCCGACAGCGCCTCGGCCTCGGCGGGGGTGAAGACCACCTCGCCCGAGATCGCGCCGGGGCTGGCGGGCAGGCCCTTCGCCACGACGTCGCGCCGGGCGGCGGGGTCGACCTTGGGGTGCAGCAGATGGTCCAGATCGCCGGGGGCGACGCGCAGCAGTGCCTCGTCGCGCGATATCGCCCCGGCCTCCGCCATCTCGACGGCGATGCGCAGGCCCGCGCGGGGGGCGGTCCTGGCATCGCGGGTCTGGAGCAGCCAGAGCGTGCCGTCCTCGACGGTGAACTCGATGTCCTGCGCCGCGCGGAAATGCGCCTCCAGCGTGGCGGCATGGGCCTTTAGCGCGGCGAAGGCCTCCGGCATGGCGCGCTGCATGGGGGTGGCGCGGGCGCGGCTGTCGGCGGCGTCGGCCTCCGTGAGCGGCGCGGGCGTGCGGATGCCCGCGACCACGTCGTCGCCCTGGGCATCGGGCAGGTACTCGCCGTAGAGCCGCGCGCTCCCCGTCGAGGGATCGCGGGTGAAGGCGACGCCGGTGGCCGAGGTCGGGCCGAGGTTGCCGAGCACCATCGCCTGCACCGTCACGGCGGTGCCCGTGTCGTCGGGCAGGGACTGGGACGCGCGGTAGCGGCGGGCGCGGCGGCTGTTCCAGCTCGCCATGACGGCCTCGATACCCTTCAGGAGCTGGCCTTCGGCGGTCCCGGGGAACGGCGCGTCGCCCTCCTCCGCCGCGATGGAGAGCATCCTGTCGGTGAGCGCGGCGAGGGTGTCCGCGTCCTGGGTCTCGATGCGGTCGATGCCGCGGTCGAGGAGCCAGTCGTCCACCGCATCGTCGAAATCGTCGGGGTCCGCCTCCATCACCGTCGTCGCCAGCGCGGCGACGAGGCGGCGGCGGCAATCCTCGGCGAGGCGCGGGTCGCGGGCGGCGAGCGCGGCATGGGCGGCGTCGGTCAGGCCGATGTTGAGCAATGTGTCGAGCATCCCCGGCATGGAGACCGGCGCGCCGGAGCGCAGCGAGACGAGGAGGGGCCGCTCGCCCCCGCCGAAGCGGCGCCCCGTCACGCCCTCCAGCCAGCCCATCGCCTCGCGGATGGCCGCGCGGGTCGCCTCGTCCAGCCCCCCGCCCTCGCGCCAGCGGGCGAAGGTGCCGGTATCGAGGACGAAGCCGGGCGGCACGGGCAGGCCGAGCCGCGCCATCTCGCACAGGTTCGCCCCCTTGCGCCCGAGCAGGGCCGCATCCGCCACGCCCCCCTCCGCGAGGCCGCCGCCGAAGCGGTGGACGCCCGCGCTCACCCCTCGATCTTCGAGAAGTCCGCGACCCGGTTCACCACGTCGCGGATGGTGGTCAGCAGCGTCAGGCGCACGGCGCGCAGGGCCGGATCGTCCGCGTTGACCGTCACGTTGTCGAAGAAGGCGTCGATGGGCGCGCGCAGGCCCGACATGGCGCGCATCGCCCCCTCGAAATCCTCGCCCGCCAGCGCCGCGTCGATCTGCGGCGAGGCCGCGCCCAGCGCATTGGCCAGCGCGACCGTCTCGGCCTGGGAATCGCTCTCCCCGGCGGCGATGGACAGGTCGAGCGTGCCTTTCTTCGCCTCGGCGGCGAGGATGTTGGCCGCCCGGCGATAGCCCGCGAGCAGGTTCGCCCCGTCCTCGGTGGCGAGGAAGGATTGCAGCGCGCGCACCCGCTTGACCAGCAGCACCAGATCGTCCTGGCCGCCCAGCGCGAAGACCGCGTCGATCAGGTCGTGCCGCACCCCCTCGGCCCGCAGCGCGACCTTCAGCCGGTCGGCGATGAAGCCCAGCAGGTCGACCACCGCCGCGCGGATGGACCGCTCGAACTCGGGGTCGATGGTCTGGGGCAGGCTCGATTGCGGGCTGAGGAAATGGCCGATGAGCTGATCGTACATCGCCCGCCGCGCCTCCAGGTCGCCGGGGCCGGAGATGCGCTCGATGGCGTCGAACAGCGTCTTGCCGAGCGCCTTGGCGTCCCGCTGCTCGATGGTGTAGACGTGGCGCATGATGGCCACGCCCAGCGCGCGCGACAGCGAGAAGCGCAGGCCGTTGTCGAGCACGAGCCGGATGACGCCGAGCGCGGCGCGGCGGAGCGCGTAGGGGTCCTTCGAGCCGGTCGGCTTCTCCTCGATGGCCCAGAAGCCGGCGAGCATGTCCACCTTGTCGGCCAGCGCGACGGCCACCGTCACCGGCTCCTCCGGCACGGTATCGGACGGGCCGAGGGGCTTGTAGTGATCCTCGCAGGCGGCGGCGATGCGCGGGTCGAGGTTCGCCGCCCCGGCGTAGTAGCGGCCCATGAGGCCCTGCAACTCGGGAAACTCGTACACCATCTCCGACGAGAGGTCCGCCTTGACCGCCCGCGCCGCCTCGGCGGCCAGATCGGCATCCGCGCCCGTCACGCCCGCGAACTGCCGGGCGAGGGCCGCGATGCGCTCGATGCGCTCGCCCTCGGTGCCGAGCTGGTTGTGGAAGGTGACCGAGGCCAGCGGGGCGGCCATGCCCGCGAAGCCGTGGGCGCGGATGGCGCGCAGGTCGTTCTCCCAGAAGAACTTCGCATCGGCCAGCCGCGCGCGCAGCACCTTGGCATTGCCGTGCAGGATGGTCTCGCCCCCGTCCGCGCCCTCGATATTGGCGACGGCGACGAAATGCGTGACCTTGCCGTCGGCCTCGACGGCGGAGAAGAACTTCTGATGCTCGCGCATGGAGGTCTGGAGCACCTCGGCGGGCAGGTCGCGGAACGCCGCCTCGATCTCGCCGATGAGCGGGACCGGCATCTCGGTCAGGCCGGCATTCTCCTGCAACAGCGCGGGATCGTCCAGCAGGGTGACGCCCCGCTCCGCGCAGAGCGCCTTCGCCCGCGCCTCGATGGTCGCGGCGCGCTCGGCGGCATCCAGCGTCACGCCGCGCGCGGCGAGGCCCGCGCGATAGCTCTCGAAGCCGTCCACGGCGAAGGGGGTACCGTCCACCAGCCGATGCCCGCGCGTCTCGTCGCCCGCGCGGAAGCCGTCGATCTCGACGGGCACGACCGCATCGTCCAGCAGGCACAGGATCGAGGTCAGCGGGCGGACCCAGCGCAGGTCGCCGTTCCCCCAGCGCATCGACTTGGGCCACGGAAAGCTGCGGATCACCTCCGGCACCAGCGCGGCCACCGCGTCCGCCGTGGCGATGCCGGGCCTGCGGATCACGGCGAAATACACGTCGCCCTTCTTGTCGGGGCGCACCTCCAGTTCGTCCTTCGACAGGCCGGTGGAGCGCAGGAAGCCCTCCAGCGCCTTCTCCGGCGCATCGACCCGCGGCCCCTTGCGCTCGTCCTCGATATCGGGGGTGCGCCCGGGCAGGCCCGCGACGTGCAGCGTCAGGCGGCGGGGCGTGGAATGGACCACGGCCTCGCCATGGACGATGCCCGCGTCCTTCAACCCCTTCGTCACCCGCTCGCGCAGCGCCTCGCGCGCGCCGGGCTGCATCCGGGCGGGAATTTCCTCGGACAGGAGTTCGAGCAGGAGATCGGGCATGGGTCGGGTGCTCCGGCAGGTGGCTATCGGCTCGCGCGGGGGTATGGCATGACGGGACACGCCGCGCAATGCACGCCGCGCCGGGCGGCGCTCCCGGGCCGGACGGTTCGGAGGGGCATACGAAATACTCACCTGTTGCGGTCTACACTCGCCGCCGAACGCACGATCACCCCCGCAGCGCGAGGCACACGGCATGACCCTCTACCTCATCCTTCTGGCCGGAATGGCGATGATCGCCCTTGGTCTCCATCTCGGTCGACGCTCGCTCGACCTGGTGACGAACGGCGTCAGGACCGAGGGGCAGATCGTCGATCTCATCTACAGGCGCTCCCGGCAGGACGAGGCGGGCAGATTCGTGCCCATCGTCCGGTTTCTGGACACCACGGGGCGGGCCATCACGTTCCGGTCCGGCTACAGTTCCTCAACGGCCGCCTTCTGGCTCGGGCAGAGCGTGGACGTGATCTACGACGAGGCCGCCCCCGAAAGGGCGATGATGAACAAGGTACTCGCCCTCTGGGCCATCCCGGCGACGCTGTTGATCATGGGCGCACTCCTGTCCGGCACCGGCGCCGGCGCGCTCGCCGGGATGATCGAGGTACGATGATCGAACGGCGGGACATCCGGACGGATCGTCCCTAGACACAGAACCTCAGACCCCGACCGCAGGAGAGACACCCGATGCCCGCCGCCCCGCATACCACCGTCACCCCCAACACGCCCGCCTTCCTGAGCGAGGCGATGATCGTGCCGACGGGCTTTCGCGAATACGACGCGCGCTGGCGCTTTCCTGAGGAGATCAACCTTGTCGGACTGCAGCATGTGGGCCTGTCGCTGGGCACGATGCTGCGCGAATGGGACAAGGGGCGGATCGTGGTCGGCTGCGACTACCGCTCCTATTCCCTGGCCGTGAAGCAGGCGCTGATCGTCGGGCTGATGGAGGCGGGGGTCGAGGTGATCGACATCGGCGTCGCGCTCTCGCCGCTGGTGTACTTCGCGCAGTTCGACATGGACATCCCCGCCTGCGCCATGGTCACGGCGAGCCACAATCCGAACGGCTGGACAGGGGTCAAGATCGGGGCCGACCGTCCGCTGACCTTCGGCCCGGAGGAGATGGGCCGGCTCAAGGCGATGACGCTGGCGGGCGAGGGGATGAGCGCGCCGGGCGGACGCTACACCCGCGAGACGGGGGCGATGGACCGCTATCTCGACGATCTGGTGGGCGGGGCGCGCCTGTCCCGGCCCCTGCGGGTCGTCTGCGCCACGGGCAACGGCACGGCGGGCCTCGTCGCGCCGCGGATGCTGGCGCGGCTCGGGGCGGAGGTGATCCCGCTGCATACGGAGCCGGACTACACCTTCCCGCACTACAACCCCAACCCCGAGGCGATGGAGATGCTGCATTCCATGGCCGATGCCGTGAAGGAGCACGGCGCGGACTTCGCCCTCGGCTTCGACGGGGACGGCGACCGCTGCGGCGTGGTGGACGACGAGGGAGAGGAGATCTTCGCCGACAAGGTGGGCGTGATGCTCGCCCGGTCCTGGGCCGACAGCCACCCCGGCGCGACCCTCGTCGCCGACGTGAAGTCGACCGGACTGTTCGTCTCGGACCCCGTGCTGCGCGCGGCGGGAATGACGACGGATTACTGGAAGACCGGGCACAGCCACATGAAGCGCCGGGTCAAGGAGCTGGGCGCGCTCGCCGGCTTCGAGAAGTCGGGGCACTACTTCCTCGCCGGGGATCTGGGGCGCGGCTACGACTGCGGGATGGTGGTCGCGCGCGAGCTGTGCCTGATGATCGACCGGGCGGGGCGGTCGATGAGCGCCCTGCGCAGGGACCTGCCCCCGGTCTGGACCACGCCGACCATGTCGCCCTATTGCGCCGATACCGAGAAATACGCCGTCATCGACCGCATCGTCGCCCATTTCCAGGACCATGCCGCGCGGGGCGGCACCATCGCGGGCAAGCGGATCGAGGAGATCGTGACCATCAACGGCGCGCGCATGCAGCTCGAAGGCGGGGCCTGGGCCTTGCTCCGCGCCTCGTCCAACACGCCGAACCTCGTCGTCGTCTGCGAAAGCCCCGATTCGGAAGCTGACATGCGCGCCATCTTCGCCGACATGGACGCGTATCTCGACACGGTGCCGGAGGTCGGCGCGTACGATCAGAAGATCTGACGCGGCGACGGGACGCCACTTCTTCCGAACCGATGATGGGGGGGGGGAGAGAAGAAGTGGCGCGGTTGACGGGGCTCGAACCCGCGACCCCCGGCGTGACAGGCCGGTACTCTAACCAACTGAGCTACAACCGCGCAGCGAGCCTCGGCCCGCGTTCGACGTACCTATTGCGGGGGCGGAGGAAGGTCAAGCGCCCTTTTCCGCCGAGGCTCAAAAAATGGCATCGGCGTGGGGACGGGGACGGAAGACGCGGGTTGTCATCGGCAGCCCGTCCTGCTAAACGGCTCGGAGGGGGCTGTATCAAGATGGAGCATTTCCATGAAACGCCTCTTCTCGGCATCCGCCATCGCCCTCCTGCTCGCCGGGTGCTCGCCCCTCGGATCGTACGATCCCTTCTACGATTCCTCCGCGTCCCGCTCCGGCCCCGCCGCGGCCCCCGGATTCGACAACGGGTTCACCGCGCTGAGGCTGGGCGACAACGTCCGGGCGGAGGCGCTGCTGCGGCAATCGCTGGCGGCCAGCCCGAACGACCCCTACACCCTGCTGTCGCTCGGCGTCGCGTCGCACCGTCTGGGCAAGACCCTCGACGCGCAGAACTACTATCGCGCGGCGGCGGAATTCGGCGGAAGCGCGCCCATCGGCGAGACGATCGGCGTCGATCCGACGACCGGCCGGAACCTGAACACGATACGCGACTTCGCGCTCTACAACCTCGCCCAATACGACACCGCGTCGACGGTCTATCAGCCCGCGACCGTGCAGTCCGCGACCGTGCGGCCCGCGACCGTGACGACCTACGAGCCGCTGCCCGCTCCGGTCGTCTACGACACG
>JAHDDY010000155.1 GCA_020629115.1 Paracoccaceae bacterium
TGGATTGGCTGCGGCCCTCGAAGGGGTTCTTGCCGATGGATTGGGAGCGCGTGACGACCGTCATCGTGGTCTTGCCGACCGCCTTGCTCAGCTCCTCAACTGTCTTTTCATCGGAGGGCGTCAGGTAGAGCTTCACGCCCGCGTTGCCCTGCAGGGCGCGGCGGGTGTTTTCGCCATAGATTTCATCGAGGGCGGGGATGGTTTGGGTGACCACGGCCAGGTGGCCGCGATAGGTACGCAGGGTCTCGATGCTCTCGACCACGATGGGCATTTTGCCCAAGCGATTGAACTCGTCGAGCATGATCATCACCGGCCAGGGCTCATCCGGCCCGGGGTCCTTTTCCTGCATGGCGGAGAGGAGATCGGAGAAGAACAGCCGGATCAGCGGCGCGAGCGGCTTCACCATCAGCGGCTGGACCACGAGGTAGACCGAAAAGGGTGTCTTGCGGATGGTCCGGAAGTCAAAGTCCGACACCGCCGTCGCTTCATCGATGGCCGGGTTCTGCCATTGGTCGAGCCCTGAGGTCATCAGGAGCGAGACATAGGAGGTCAGGGTGTCGTTGTTGGTCGAAGCGAGCCTCGTGAAGATCAGCTTGGCGGCCCTGTTGTCGACCTCGTGCCCCCGTGCGAAGTATTCCTTCTGCTTGTTCCCACCCGAGGCGGCGATGCGGTAGATTTCGCCCAAGGTGGGACGCTTGCGCTGGAAGGCCATGAGCCCTGCCGCGACGAAGAGATCGATCCCGCCCTTGAGGAGGCCCTGCACCCGGTCATTGTCGCTTTGCAGGAAGAGCGTCGCCAGAAGCTGCAGTTCCATCTGCTGGCGCGCGGGATCTTTCAGCTCAAAGATGCGCAGGAGCGGGTTGTAGCGATGCGTGCGCTTGCCCTCCCAATCGGTGGGGGCAAAGCGATAGACCTTGTCGCCCTGGGCTGCGCGGTGCCGGGCCGTGGCCTCGAAACACTCGCCCTTCACATCGAGCGTCACGGCGGAGCCTTGCCAGGTCAGCAGGTTCGGAATGACAAAGCCCGTGGTCTTGCCGCGACCCGTGGGGGCCACGATCAGCGCATGGGGGAAGACCTTCGAGCAGATGTACTTCGCGCGGGATTTTGGAGTACCGAGCTTGCCGAGAATGAATCCGGTGCCGGGCGCTCCGAAAAACCCGTTGGCCTTCATCTCGCGCGCGCTCTGCCAATGGGTCTGGCCAAAGCGTGTGAGGGCGGAGCCCGAGAGGGCAAGGCTCAGCATCATACCAGCGGCGGCGAAGCTGCCGATGATCAGGTGGATGAGTTGCGCGTCCTCCGGGCGGCGATCGAGGATCGCCAGATAGTTCTGCGCGATATAGGCAAAGTCGATCTCAGCCCCGAAGCCGAGATCCTGGTAGGTCAGCACCGCCGAGGCAATGGTATAGCCAATGGCCCCGGTCACCAGCGTAACGAGAAGCACACCGGTGGCGATCCGCGTCTTTCCCATGGCGGCGCTCAATGGACCTGTCCCCGCTCGGTCTCGCCATCAACGTCCGTCGCGCGGTGTTTTTCGTATTCGGCGTCGGCGAGTTCATCGACCACCTGGCGCAAGGCCTCCGTGTTGGCCGTCGCGGCATCGGATTGCAGATAGACCTTGGCGACATAGAGCCGGTCGAGGCGGTCCTCGAGAACCTTCTCCAGCGCATCGGCATCGCCAGATGTGAGCCGGTCGAGTTGGCGAACGTCCAGCACCCGCGCGATCTCGTCGCGGAAGGCGTCCCGCTCCGCCTCGGTCTCGAAGGGCGCGGACAACTCCCCCGCCCGCTCATGCTCCAGAACACGCGTAATCTCGTCTGCGAGGCGGTCGGTACGTTCATCAGACCGCATCGCCGTTTCATCGCGGGCTGCGAGAGCTTCGTCGCGTGTGCCAACCCTAATCCCGTCTCGTAACTCGGTTTCGCGGCGGACCTGATTGATGGCCTCCGTGTCCCGGATTTCGACGACGGCCGCATAGGTCGCGCCAAGCCCGCGGGCGAGATGGGCCGGCATGTCCGGATAACGCGCTCGGAAGTCATCTGCGACAGCATCCGCAACGGGCGTGCGGAGGTCGCGCCCCTCCAAGATCCGGTCGACTTCGCGGGTGATCTCGCTGGCACGCGCCGCATCGGTGATGGTCTCCCTGTAAGGCTCGGACCGGTCAATCACATCGCTTGGGCGTGCGAGCAGCTCCGGATGTGCTTCGAGATACGCGCGCTGCTCAGCCTCGATCCGACGCTCTGCCTTTGAGACCACTTCCCAATCCCGGCCCTCGATCTGCTGCGCGGTCAGGCCATCTGCGCGCATCTCCTGACGGATTGTCCCTTCCATCGCCCGCACTGCGTCCTCGTGGTAATGGAACCGCTCGCTAGCCAGTTCCGCTTCCACGACGCCATCTCGGCGCAGCACGTTTTCCCGTTCCAGCAGCGTGCCAAGTTCCACATGCACGTCATTGAGAATGTCGCGGGCCTGTTCCAGATCGGCGCGGCGTTCGAGGTTCAAATCGCGCGCCTCAGCCACCTTGGAGAGATCATCTGCGATCCATTGTTGTTCCAGCGCGGCACTAGAGGCCTCGGTCTCGATCCGGGCCACCACTTCCGATGTGCTGATCCCGGTGCCCCGCAGCGCCGCGTCAATGCGCGAGCGCAGGCGCGGCTCGGCGAGACGCTCCAACTGGCTCTCTTGGATGTTTGCTTCTGAATAGACCCCGCCCTCCGACGGCACCTCAGACAGCGTGCTCGAACGCAATCCGAGCGGCTGCATGTGCTGGACCTGCGTCTGGATCTCGATGAGGCGTTTTTCCAGCACGGGACGTTCCGCGTCAGACTTCTCGGCGATCATGCCCTGCACCCGCGCGAGCTTCTCCGCATAGAGGCTTCTCAGATCCTCGAAGCTTTGATCCTCGGCCATATACACATCTCCTGTTCGGTCCACCTGCCCGCCCCGCGCCAGCACCTCGCCCGCGCGGAAGAGTGCCGCGGCGATGTCTTCCCGGGCCTCCCGGGAGGCCTCTGCGGCAAGCGAATGGTAGACGGTTCTGGTGTTGGCGATCTCCGCGAGCGTCCGTGTCAGGTCGGCCCCCACGCGTTCCCGCTCGCGGGGTGCGCGCCCCTCTTCTTTCGCCGCATAGACCTCGCGGGTCCGGGCGGGGTAATGCACAACCCCGCGATCCACCCGGCGCGTGGCTTCCAGCCGCACGCCGTACTTCTCCGCCTCCTCGACCATGGCGAGGCGGAAATCGTCATAGTTGAACCGATGGTTGCGCCCCAGAAAGAAGAACTCGCCTTCCTGCGAGCGGCGGTTCAGCACCAGATGCGCATGGGGGTGATCGCGGTCCTCATGCACCGCGATGATGTAATCGAAATGCCCCTCATCGGTCTGGAAGAACCGCTCGGCCACATCCGTCGCGATGTCGCGCACATCCTCCCCACGCGTGCCGATGGGGAACGACATGAGCATGTGGGTGGTCTGTCCGAGCTTGGGCTTGAAGCCCGCGTCCCACCGCTTGGCAAAGCGTTCGGTGAGGTCCTTGATGTCCTTCGCTTCGAGCTTCGTCTTGCCATCCAGAAACCCGCTACTGTCCACGATATGGGTAGACTTGGTGGTGAGGTAATCGAGCTGGTTTGCGAGCTGCGATTTGGTATGTGTACCGCCGCCCCGGATCGCCTTGAAGACCGCAGGCCGGTGTCCCGCTGCCGCGCGCACAAGCTGGCTCTGCTTGGCTACATGCAGCCCCTGTATCGAGCCTCGGACGCGGCTCCAGCCATCCCGGAACACCTCGCCCGTGACAGCATGGACGGCATCATTCAGCCGCATGGGCAAACTCCCTCAGCGCGGCCGTGGCCTGCAGCTGCATCGCGTCTCGACGGCGCCGCAAGAGCAGGTCGATCTCGTCAGCGGAGTCCAGAATGAACCGCGCCAGCCCGCGCATCTGCGCAAGGCGCAATTCCGAGAACTCGGCACTCGTGCCACCATCAGCCCCCTGCCCCATCCGGTTGGCCCGCGTCATCTGCTTGGCGATCTGCGCGACCCCATTGCCGACCTCGTGCAGAGAGGCGCGGTAGCGCGCCATCTCGGCCGCCATCTGCGCGTCCGGAACGAACACCCCGCCTGCCGCCTGAATGAGCCGCCGCAACCCCTCGGCCCGGCTCTCGATCCCCGCCTTCGCCAACACTTCGTCAAGCGCCGCCAGCTCCGCAGCCGTGACCTTCACACTGACTGCTGAGACCGGAATTGCGGCATCCGTCTGGCGCTCGGCTTCGGCTTTGAGCGTGTATTGGATCGCCCGCACCGACACGCCAAACCGTTCCGCCAGCACTGAAGTAGAAACGCCTTCCGCGGCTTCGCGAACGATCTCCATGCGGTCCGCATCTGAGAGACGTTTTGAGCGCGACATGCGAAGAAAGACCCCCTATTTCCTGCCACCTTCC
>JAHDDY010000156.1:0-1467 GCA_020629115.1 Paracoccaceae bacterium
GCCGTTGGTGGTGAACAGGAGCGAGCGGTCGCCGTTGAAGTCCATGTGCCAGACGCGCCGCCCGACGAGGATGTAGTCCTCGACCGCGTAGGTCTCCGCATTCACCACCGCGACGTGGTTCGACTGGCCGAGGGCGACGAAGGCGTGGGTGTCGCCCGCCGTGAACTCGAACCCGACGGGCTGCACGCGGTCGGGGTGGACGCCCTGCACCGCGAAGGATATCTTCGCTTTCTCCTCCTGCGTGGCGGTATCGAAGACGGTGATCGTCCCGCCGATCTCCGAGCTGACCCACAGCTCCGTCCCGTCCTTGACGAATTCGGCGTGGCGGGGGCGACTGTCGACCAGGGTGTTGGCGAACAGCTTCTGCGTCTCCGTGTCGATCCAGTTCGCCATGTTGGTCGTCTCGGAGGTTGTGATGGCGATCGTGCCGTCGGGGGAGACGGCCATGCTCTCCGGCTCGACGCCCACGCCGATCTGCGCGATGACCCTGCGCGTCTCGGTATCCACGACGGTCGTGATCGCGTCGTCCTCGTTGGCGATGTAGAGGTGGCGGTCGTTGGGATGCAGCACGAACTGCTCCGGGTCCTCGCCCGAGGGCAGGTCGTGCAGGATCTCGCCGGTCTCGGGGTCCATCACCTGCACCGCATCGCTGTCGGACGCGCAGGTGTAGAGGCGCGAGTGGTCCTTCGAGAAGGTCAGCCCACGCGGGCGCTCGCCGGTCGGATAGGTCCGGACCACCTCCAGCGTCTCGACCGAGATGACGGAGACGGTGTCGTCCTTCTCGTTCGTCACCCAGATTTCATCCGCATGGGCGGGAGCGGCGAGCAGGAGGGTCGCGAGGCACAGGCGTTTCATGGAGGCGGCTCCGGTTGGAGGGGGGCGGCGGGATCAGTCGAAGGCGGCGCAGGTGCTTTCGGGTTCGTCGAGGCCGAGCGAATCCAACTCGTTCACCCTGTGCAGGAACCCCTCCAGCGGGGCCTGCGCCACCAGGGCGCGCGGATGGGCCAGCGCGATGGGCTGGCGAAGCTGGCCGTTCCAGCCGCGATAGGTCAGCGGGCGGCCCTTGAACCCGGCCAGCTCGAACGCGTCCGAGAGGATGTAGGCGCGCAGTGTCGCCGGATCGGTCTCCTTCGTCCGCGTCACCGCCTCGCCGAGGGTCCGCACCGCCGCCCAGGCCGCGTAGTCGTTCGCGGTCATCGCGCGGGAATGTTCCTTGCCGAAGCGCGATTGCAGCTGCGCCGCACCCCATTGCTCGATTACGGGCGCCCAGCCGAGGGCGGACAGCCCTTCGGAGCCGACCACTGGACGTGGCAGCCAAGTGTTGTAGAGGACGTAGCGCCCGAAATCGCGCAATTCGTCGGCCAGGATCAGGGCGTCGTACCCGCCCAGGTCCTGCGTGAAGAGCGGCACTTCCTGCGGTGCGTTGCGCCGCATGTCCGCGTCGAACTCCCACGTCTTCTCGGCGGA
>JAHDDY010000156.1:1567-4360 GCA_020629115.1 Paracoccaceae bacterium
GCGGATGGGTGCCCGCGATCATCGCCAGATCGCCCCACCGCTTCCTGACCAGAAGCTGCGCGAGCGCGTCGGTGCGCATGGCGAGGGAGGCGGCGGTGTGCAGCAGGTTCGCGCGGCATGACCCGTCCCGCAGCGCGCGGTCCGGCGCCGTGACGTTGAACAGCAGCGCGTCCGACGCCTCGGGAAGGTCGGCGATGGCCGTGAGGACGGCCGCCGGCGCGTCGATCACGAGATACGGCGTCTCCGCCAGCATCGCCCGCGCCGCCGCGGGCGGGTCGTCGCCCTCGGCCACTGTGCGATCGAGCATGTCGTAGCTCTGGCCGAGGAACCGGCCCGTCGTGCGGTTGTCCGAAAGGCCAGTCCGCGCGCCCGCGAGGCCGTCATCCTCCGGCACGGGGTCGAGGTTCGACAGGGTCGGCGGCAACGGCACCGCGACCCCGAGATAGCCTATCACGGTCTCCGTCTCCGCCCGGGCGGACGGCGCGGCCACGAGGAGGCAGCCGAGAAGGGCCAGCGGGCGAAGAAGGGCGTTCATCATGGGGCATGAAACTATGTAGGGCATTGAATAAATTCACCAATACTTTGGTCGGGGCGGTCGTCCACCGCAACCAAAGTCCCATAGCCCTGCTGCACCGCACCGTCCACCAAAGCTGGGACGAGACAACAACCCTTCGGGAGGATCATCATGGCACATCACGCTTTCAAGGCGGTTCTGGCGGCGGGCCTCCTCGCGGGGGCGGCGACGCTGGCCCATGCCCATGGCGACGTCGCGCCGCAGGCCGTCGACACCGCGGGCCTGCCCGAGACCGGCGAGGAATGGCTGATCGAGAACCCATGCCGCGCCGACAAGGGGGGCGAGGCGGTCTGGCTCAAGGCGGTCGAGATCGGGGCGTCGGGCTACAACCAGAACTGCACGCGCTGCCACGGGCTGGAGGTCGTCTCCGGCGGCCTGGCCCCGGACCTGCGGATGCTCGAAGCCGGGGAATACGGCGATGAGTGGTACATGGAGCGCTACATCAACGGCTACACCCAGAACGGCGTCACCAAGATGCCCGCCTTCGGCGACCTGCTCGGCCAGGATGCCGGCTGGGCGATCCGCACCTATATCGAGACGCGGCCCGACACCGACCAGATGGAGGAGCTGTCGGCGGAACTGAAGGAGATGCGCGACCGCCTCGCCGCCTATGCCGAGGACGACGCGGATGCCGATGCCGACGCGATCCGGGACACGCTGTCCGAAATGGCCGCGGGCATCGACACGATGTCGGGCGCGCCGGTCGCGGATTCGGTCGCCTTCCGCGCGGCGAACCTCATCGACGGCAGCCCGGAAGCCTACAAGGCCGCCGCCGAGACCTTGACCATCGGCCTGTCCGCCGCAAGATAGCGGTCGTGACGGCACCGTTCCGCGCGGGGAGCGGGGACGGCAACCGCGAGGGTCATCGGCATGAATGCATCGCTTCTTCGCATCGCCTGCCTCGCGCTCGCCCTGACCGGGGCCGCGCCCGCCCTCGCCGCCGACCCCTGCGCCGACCACGTGCCGCAGGAGCGCCCCCAGAACACGGGCCGCGACATCGTGGGCCAGGACATGGACGCGCTCCAGGACCAGGGGCACATGCTCTTCGCCGTCTACGAGGACTATCCGCCCTACAGCTGTCAGGAGGGCGGGACGCCGCGCGGCGTCGATATCGAGATCGCGCGCCTGATCGCCGAGGATATCGGCGTCGAGGCCCGGTTCACCTTCGTCGCGGCGGGGGAGAACCTAGACGCGGACTTGCGCAACAACATCTGGAAGGGCGCGCTGATCGGCGGGCGCATCGCCAACGTGATGATGCGCATCCCCTATGACAGCGCGTTCAAGTGCCGGGTCGAGCAGGTGGTCTTCACCGGGCAGTACGCGGGCGAATCCATCGCCATTGCCTACGACGCGGCGAGCTATCCGGAGGAGAAGCCCGTCCCCGCCTATTTCCGCTTCGACACGGTGGCGGTGGAGAACGATTCCATCTCGGATTTCTATCTCTCCTCCTTCGCGGGCGGGCAGATGACGGCGAATGTGCGCCGCTATCCGACCATGGCCGAGGCCGTCGCGGCGCTGAACGCGGGCGACGTCAAGGCGGCGATGGGACCGCTGAACCAGCTCGAACACGGCCTCGCCGACAGCGCCGCCATCTACCAGCCGCCCCTCGCGGGCTTCGCCGTCAGCGACTGGACGCTCGGGGTGGCGGTCAGCTTCCTCTACCGCCCCCTCGCCTACACCGTGGACGACGCCATCCGCTACGCCATCGAGGACGGACGCATCCCGGCGATCTACGAGGCGTACGGGCTGACGTGGCAGGAGCCTGAGCGGTAGGTTTCAGGAACCTCTGCCCCGCACCCGATGCGGGGCCTCCTGCAACAGTGTGCGTCATTCGAACAGGCCCCGGATCGGGGTCCGGGGCAGAGCCTTCCCTCGACGGATCAGACCGTCACCAGATCCCCCGCCCCATCCACCAGCGTTACCCGCCCCAGCCCCGCCTCCCGCGCGGCGGTTTCGATGCGCGCGCGCGACATCATCGTGAAGGCGGTCGACAGGGCATCGGCGAGCGTCGCCTCCCGCGCCTCGACCGAGACGGTCGACCAGAGCGGGCGCGCCGTGGGGTGCAGGATGTACGCTCCCCCGCCGGGCAGGGCCATCGCGCCGGGGCTGGAGGTGGCGATGGCGCCGCCGTGCAGCGTACGCGTACCGAGGTAGCCCGCCGCCGGATCGTGCAGCCCCAGCCGCCACGGCCCGCCGAGCGCGCGCTGCTCGCCCAGATC
>JAHDDY010000031.1:0-14435 GCA_020629115.1 Paracoccaceae bacterium
CGGCGCTGGCATGGCAGGTGGAACTGGGGGCCGACGAGGCGCTCGGGGAGGATTTCGTGGATCGCACGGTTGCGGGCCGCAGGGTCGCGGACCGTGAGGTCACGCCGCAGCCCGGCAAGGGGCAGGCGAAGAGCGCCCCGGTGCTGACGCTCAGCAGCCCCGGCGAAGGCGAGACGGAGGCCATCGCGGCCACCTGCCCCGACCTCGCCGCGCTGCACGCGGCCATCGAGGCCTACGGCCATCCGCTGAAGAGCGGGGCGCGGCGCTGCGTCTTCGCGGACGGGAACCCGGCGGCGCGGGTGATGATCGTGGGCGAGGCACCGGGGCGGAACGAGGATATCGAGGGGCGGCCCTTCGTGGGCAAGGGCGGGCAGCTGCTGGACCGGATGCTCGCGGCCATCGGGCTGTCGCGGCACGACGAGGACCCGGCACGGGCGGTCTACATCACCAATATCGTGCCGTGGCGGCCGGCGCAGAACCGCACGCCGACGGCGGCGGAATCGGATGCCTTCCTGCCCTTCGTCCGGCGGCATATCGACCTGATCGACCCGGTCCTGATCGTGGCGATGGGGAACACGCCGACCAAGGCCCTGCTGGAGACGACCACCGGCATCATGCGGATGCGGGGCACCTGGGCCGAGGCGCGCACGCCCGCCGCGACGCGCCCCTGCCTGCCGATGCTGCATCCGGCCTACCTGCTCCGCCAGCCGATGGACAAGCACAAGGCCTGGGCGGACCTGCTGACCCTGCAATCGCGAATCGAGAGCCTGCCATGAGCGCCAGCCGCATCGACGAGAGCCGCGCCTTCATCCCCGTCGGCATCGCCGTCCTGACCGTCTCGGACACGCGCACCGAGGCGGACGACCGCTCGGGCGACGTGCTGGCCGGGCGGGTGACGGAGGCGGGGCACCGGCTCGCCGACCGGCGGATCGTGCCCGACGAGCGCGCCGGGATCGCGGAGACGCTGCGGGGATGGATCGCGGACGCGGGGGTGGACGTGGTGATCTCGACGGGGGGGACCGGGCTGACGGGGCGGGACGTGACGGTGGAGGCGCACAGGGACGTGTACGAGAAGGAGGTCGAGGGCTTCGCCGCGCTGTTCCACATGGTCTCCGCCCGGAAGATCGGCACCTCGACCATGCAGTCGCGGGCCTGCGCGGGAGTGGCGGGGGGGACGTATCTCTTCGCCCTGCCCGGCTCGCCGGGGGCGTGCAAGGACGGGTGGGACGAGATCCTGCGGCTCCAGCTCGACTACCGCCACCGGCCCTGCAACCTCGTGGAGATCATGCCCCGGCTCGACGAGCACATGCGACGAAAGTGATAGGCGGGGCGTTGGCGCTTGCCGGGGGGAGGCCCGGTTCCTATACTCTGCCCCGAACCGGCAGGAGAGAAGCCCGATGAGCATGAACTACGACCCCGACAACCATGTCCGTGGCCAGATGGATATCGAGGTCCAGCGCGACGCCTTCGGCGGCTTCATCAAGTGGTCGATGTACATCGCCATCGCCGCGATCGCCGTCTGCCTGTTCCTGCTGATCTTCCGTACCTGACGCCGGCATGGGCGCGGCCAAGGCCATCGTCCGGGTCGCCTGCGTCCAATTGGCGATGCGCAACATTTCGGGGCGCGCGGATTTCTACGCGCCCATCGAGCATTACGTCGCCATCGCCGCCGGGTACGGGGCGGATTTCATCGTCTTTCCCGAAATGATGACCTTTCCCCTCGCCGCGCTGGCGGGGCACGACCCCGTCGCCACGGTCGAGGCGCTGACGGGGGAGACGGAGGATTTTCGCAAACGCATGTCCGCGATGGCGACGCGGCACGGGGTCAACGTGCTGGCCGGGTCGCACATCGCGCGCGATGCGGGCGGGACGGTGCGCAACACCGCCTACCTGTGCCTGCGCGACGGCCGCATCCACGCGCAGGAGAAGCTGCACCCGACGCCCGACGAGCGCAGCGTCTGGGGCGTCGAGGGCGGGCGGGCGCTGGACGCGGTCGAGACCGATTGCGGGACGGTCGGCACGCTCGTCTGCTACGACAGCGAGTTTCCGGAACTGGGGCGCCGGCTGGCCGATGGCGGCGCGCGGCTGATCCTCGTGCCCTTCCAGACCGATACGCGGGCGGGGACGATGCGGGTGAGCCTGTGCAGCCGGGCGCGGGCGGTAGAGAACCAGTGCTACATGGCGCTGGCCGGAAGCTGCGGCACCCTGCGGGGCGTGGCCAACCTGGATATCAACTACGCGCGGAGCGGCATCTACACGCCCTGTGACCTGCCCTTCGCGCGGGACGGTATCGCGGCGGAGGCCGAGCCGAACGCGGAGCAGATCGTCCTCGCCGATCTCGACATGGCGCTGCTCGACCGGGCGCGGAGCGAGGGGGCGGTGCGCAACCTCGCGGACCGGCGGCCCGACCTCTACGCCAGCACCTGGACGGGCGACTAGCGCGATGGCGGTGCGGCTGCAGTCGACGGTGGTCGAGGGGGCGGAGGACGGCGTGCCTTTGCTGATGGCGCATGGCTTGCTGGGGCAGGGCCGCAATTTCGGGACGCTGTCGAAGGCGCTGGCAGCGGGGCGCGACGTGCATGTCGTCGATATGCGCAACCACGGGGACAGCCCGTGGGACGACGCCATGTCCTATGCGGCGATGGCGGACGATCTGTCGGATCACATCGCGCGGGAGATGGGGGGCCGGGCGGTCGTGTTCGGGCATTCGATGGGCGGCAAGGCGGCGATGCGCCTCGCGCTCGATGCGCCGGAGCGGGTGGCGGGGCTGATCGTCGCCGACATCGCGCCGATCGCCTACACGCACAGCCATCTGGACGAGATCGAGGCGCTGCGGGGGCTGGACCTGACCGCCATCGCCCGGCGGGGGGATGCGGATGCGGCGCTGCGGGAGGCGGTGCCGGACCGGGCCATGCGGGCGTTCCTGGTGCAGAACCTGCGGATCGCCCCGGACGGCGCGTCCTACCGCTCGAATCTCGACGTGCTGGCGGGGGCGATGGAGACGCTGGTCGGGTGGGAGGTGCCGGAGGGCGCGTCCCATGGCGGGCCGGCGCTGTTCATCGCGGGCGGGGCGTCGGCCTACGTAAAGCCGGAGCACGAGGCGGCCATCCGCGCGCTGTTCCCCCGCGCGACCGTCGAACGGGTGCCGGAAGCGGGGCACTGGATCCATGCGGAGAAGCCGCAGGAGGTGCTGGCGCTGACGCGGGATTTTCTGGACGGGCTGTGACATCGCCTTGCGGCCTACGCCTTCGGCCAGGTATCGCCCAGGCGATAGCCGCGCGGCCAGGGGTCGTCGGGGTCGAGCATGTGCTGGTGGATGCCGGTGATCCATGCGCGGCCCGAGATCTCGGGGACGATGGCGGGGCGCTCGCCGACGCGCGTCTCCTCGACAATGCGGCCGTGGAACACCGACCCGACGATCGAGCGCACGGTGAGCGTATCGCCCACCGCCATCTCTCCGGCGGCGTGGAGAAGCGCCATGCGGGCGCTGGCGGCGGTGCCGGTGGGGGAGCGGTCGATCTTGCCGGGCTGGATGGCGACGGCGGCGGCGGTCTCGACATGCCCGCCCTCGCGCCGGTGGGGGCCGGCGAAGAGGCAGAAGGAGAAATGCGTCCAGTCGGGATTCTCGGGGTGGCGAAAGCGCAGTTGCGCATTGGCCGCGTCGGTGATGCGTACGCCCGTCTCGGCCAGCGCCTTCGCCTCGCCCGCGACGAGGGAGAAGCCCAGCGCCTGCGCGTCGACCACGACGAAGCTGTCGCCGCCATAGGCGGTGTCGACGCGCAGGGTTCCCAGTCCGGGCACGTCGAGCGCCGCGCCGCGCTCTGCGGCGAAGGCGGGGACGTTGCGCACGGTGATGGAGCGGGCCTTGCCGTCCGAACAGTCGGCGCGCACCCGGACGGGACCGGCGGGGGCCTCCAGCACCATCTCCGTCACCGGCTCGACCATCGGGACGAGGCCCGTGTCGAGCAGGACAGTGGCGACGCAGATGCTGTTGGAGCCGGACATGGGCGGTGTGTCCTCCGGCTCCATGATGATGAAGCCCATGGCGGCGTCGGGGTGCTTCGGCGGGACGAGGAGGTTCACGTGGCGGAAGACCCCGCCGCGCGGCTCGTTGAGCATGAAGTCGCGCAGGGCGCCGTCGCAGGCGATCCAGGTGCGCTGCTCCCAGAGGGTGTCGCCGGGGGGCGGGGCGACGCCGCCGACGATGACGTCGCCCACCTCCCCCTCGGCATGGCAGGAAACGACGTGGACGGTTCTGGTGGTGCGCATCTGTCCCTCATCTCATCCGGAGGCATGGTCGGCCCGCCCGGTATGGCATGGCGCGGGGCGTCGTGCTATCGCCGTCGGCATGGACGAGACCCCCCTTCTCCTGAGCGGACGGGCACCCCTCTTCGAGGGCATGACCCGCCGGTGCTACGCGCACCCCGACGATCCGTCGCGGCTGGTGAAGGTCTTCAAGCCGGGGGCGACGCCGGAGGATCGGCGGCGGCTGACGCGGCGGCGATACCGGCGGATCATGCCGCTGGCGTTCCACGACGTGCAGCGGCGGGAATGGGAGACGTACCGGCATCTGGAGCGGCGGATCGGCCGGGCGGTCCAGCCGCACATCCCGCGCCTGCACGGCATCGTCCCGACCGACCTCGGCCCCGGCCTCGTGATGGATCTGGCGCGCAGCGCGGACGGGACGCCCTGCCTGTCCTTCGAGGAGCAATTGCGCGGGGGCGAGCGGCAGGAGACGGTGGAGAGCCTCGACCGGCTGCTCGCCTTCGCGGCGCGGGAGGGTCTCGTCATCAGCGACCGGAACACGGGCAACGTCGTCTTCACCCGGGATGCGGCGGGGCGGCTCGATGCCGGCCTCGTGGACGGGTTCGGCAGTCTCGACATGGTGCCGCTATGGCGCTGGAGCGACGCGTTCGCCCGGTTCCGCGCCCGGCACTACGCCCGCAAGATGCGCCGGGAGATCGCCGCCGCGATCGCGCGTCACGACGCGGCGAAACCGTAGCGCGGCGCACTTAACCGTTGCGGCTCGTCCGTGTGATGTTAACGTGCGTCAAATTTCTCGAACCGAGGGGACCATCGGGATGCATCCGATCGCGAGCATGGCGCTCAAGCGTCTGGGGCTGGGGCTGCTGACGCTGCTCGTCGTCTCCGTCATCATCTTCTCGGCGGTGGAGATGCTGCCCGGGGACCTGGCACAGGAAATCCTGGGCCAGGCGGCGACGCCGGAGACGGTGGCCGCCTTCCGCAAGGAGCTGGGCCTCGACCAGCCCCCGGTCACGCGGTACTTCGACTGGCTGGGGGGCGCGGTGCAGGGGGATTTCGGCACCTCGCTGGCCTCGAAGCGCGAAATCTCGGACCTCATGTCGTCGCGGCTGGGGAACACGCTGTTCCTCGCCTCCTTCGCCGCCGTGCTGTCGGTGCCCATCTCCATCGTGCTGGGGCTGCTGGCGGCGCTCTACCGGAACACGTGGTTCGACCGGATGATCAACGTGCTGACGCTCAGTTCGATCTCGTTCCCGGAGTTCTTCGTCGCCTACATCCTCATCCTGATGCTGGCGGTGGGCTATCCGTTCGGGCTGGTCTGGGTGCTGGGGCTGATCGGGCTGTGGTTCCTGATGGAGGGTCTCGGCTCGTTCCGGGCGGGACAGAAGATCGGGCGCAGCTTCTCGGTCCTGCCGGCGGCCTTCATCCTGGTCGGGGCCGGGCTGATCGCGAACGTGGTCTTCGGCTGGTGGCAGCCGCAGATGGACGGCGTGACCGCCTTCCCGTCGATCTCGAACATCGCGCCGGGGACGCCGTTCTGGGAGCGGGTGGAGCGCAGCTTCCTGCCCGCGCTGACCCTGACGCTCGTGGTGACCGCGCACATGATGCGCATGACCCGCGCGGCGATCATCAACCTGCTCGCCTCGCCCTATATCGAGATGGCGCGGCTGAAGGGGATGAACCCCTGGCGCGTCATCGTCACCCACGCCCTGCCCAACGCGCTCGCGCCCATCATCAACGTGGTCGCCCTCAACCTCGCCTATCTCATCACGGGGGTGGTGGTGGTCGAGGTGGTGTTCGTCTATCCGGGGCTGGGCCAGCTCATGGTCGACAGCGTGACCAAGCGCGACATCACGGTGGTCCAGGCCTGCTGCCTCATCTTCGCGGCGACCTACATCCTGCTCAACCTGCTCGCGGACGTGCTGGCCATCGCCACCAACCCGCGCCTGCTGCACCCCAAATGAGCACCCATATCCAGACCGGGAGGGTGCGGCCATGACCGACGCCACGAACGAGCCGACGACGATCATCGACCGCGCCTCCGACGCCTACGAGCCGCAGCCGGGGGCCAAGGACAGGATGGTCGAGATGACCGACCCGGCGGCCATGAGCGCCGATGCCGCCGCGCCGAAGGTGGCGCAGGAATCGATCTGGGTGCGCACGCGCCGCGCCTTCCGCACCGCGCCGCCGACGGCGTGGTTCGGGATGATCGCCATCGCGGTCTACATCGTCGTCGCCGTCTTCGCGCCCGTGCTCGCCCCGTTCGGCGAGCGGGAGATCGTCGGCGCGCAGTTCGAGGAGCCGAGCGCCGAGTTCCTGCTCGGCACGGACAACCTGGGGCGCGACATGCTCTCGCGGCTGATCTACGCCGCGCGGAACACGGTCGGTATCGCGCTGATCACGACGATCCTCGCCTTCCTGCTCGGCGGGTTCCTCGGGATGCTGGCGGCGACGCTGGGCGGGTGGACCGACCAGATCCTCTCGCGCATCGTCGACGTGCTGATGTCCATCCCCTCGCTGATCTTCGCGCTGCTGGCCCTGACGGTGGCGAACACGTGGATCGGGACGCTGGACAACGCCTCGCCCTGGCTCTACACGCTCGCGCTCATCGTCATCATGGCGGTGCTCGACTCGACCCGCGTCTTCCGCCTGACGCGGGCGGTGGCGATGAACATCGTGGTCATGGACTACGTGGAGGCCGCGCGCCTGCGGGGCGAGGGGCTGCTCTACATCGTCCGGAAGGAGATCCTGCCCAACGCCACCGCACCGCTGATCGCGGAGTTCGGGCTGCGCTTCTGCTTCGTGTTCCTGCTGATCTCGGCGCTCTCGTTCCTCGGCCTCGGGGTGCAGCCCCCGACCGCCGACTGGGGGTCGATGGTGCGCGACAACGCGACCCTCATCAGCTTCGGCGTCGCCGTGCCGCTCTACCCCGCCGGGGCCATCGCCCTGCTGACGGTGGCGGTGAACTTCGTGGTCGACTGGATGCTGCACCGCTCCAGCGGATTGAAGGACTAGCGCCATGACAGACGATATCCTCCTCAAGATGCGCGGCGTGAAGATCGACGGGAAGACCGGCGACGACTGGCTGCCCATCATCAAGGGCATCGACCTCGACCTGCGGCGCGGCGAGGTGCTGGGCCTCATCGGCGAATCGGGGGCGGGCAAATCGACCATGGGCCTCGCCGCCATGGGCTACGTGCGCGCGGGGTGCCGCATCTCGGGCGGATCGGTGCAGTTCGACGGGATGGAGCTGACGAAGGCGAGCGAGGCGAAGCGCCGGGCGCTGCGCGGCAAGCGCATCGCCTACGTCGCCCAGTCGGCGGCGGCGAGCTTCAACCCGGCGCACCGGCTGATCGACCAGTATTCCGAGGCTCCGGTCAAGCATTCGGTGATGAACAAGACCGAGGCCGAACAGGACGCGACGGACCTGTACCGCCGTCTCCAGCTTCCGAATCCGGACGAGATCGGGTTCCGCTATCCGCACCAGGTCTCGGGCGGACAGCTCCAGCGGGCAATGACGGCGATGGCCATGTCCTGCCGACCGGACCTGATCATCTTCGACGAGCCGACCACGGCGCTCGACGTGACGACGCAGATCGAGGTGCTGGCGGCCATCCGCTCGGCGGTGGAGCAGTTCGGGACGGCGGCGATCTACATCACGCACGACCTCGCGGTGGTGGCGCAGATGGCGGACCGGATCATGGTCCTGCGCTACGGCGAACTGGTGGAGGAGGCGGAGACGCGCACGATGCTGAGCGCGCCGACGGAGGACTATACCAAGTCGCTCTGGGCCGTGCGCAGCTTCAAGGCGACGGCCAAGCCCGAACCCGCGGCGGATGCCGTGCCGGTGGTCAGCCTGCGGGGCGTCGACGCGTCCTACGGGCCGGTGCCGGTGCTGCACGGGGTCAGCTTCGACATCCACAAGGGGCGCACGGTCGCGGTGGTGGGCGAGTCCGGCTCGGGCAAGTCGACGGCGGCGCGGGTCATCACCGGGCTGCTGCCCCCGACCTCGGGCGAGGTGCTGTTCAACGGCAAGGCCCTGCCCCCGAACTTTCGCCGCCGGTCGAAGGATCAGCTGCGCCAGGCGCAGATGATCTACCAGATGGCCGATACGGCCCTGAACCCCAAGCAGCGCATCCGCGACATCATCGGGCGGCCGGTGGAATTCTATCTCGGGCTGAAGGGCCGGGCGCGCGACGAACGGGTACGCGAGCTGCTGAATTTGATCGAGATGGAGCCGGACACCTTCGCCCATCGCTTCCCCGGCGAATTGTCGGGCGGGCAGAAGCAGCGCATCGGGATCGCCCGGGCGCTGGCGGCGGACCCGGAATTCATCATCTGTGACGAGGTGACGAGCGCGCTCGACCAGCTGGTGGCCGAGGGAATCCTACGCCTGCTGGACAGGTTGCAGACGGAACTGGGCCTCGCCTACATGTTCATCACGCACGATCTGGCCACGGTGCGCGCCATCGCGGACGAGGTAGTGGTGATGCAACACGGGAAGGTGGTGGAGCAGGGGCCGAAGGACGAGATGTTCAGGCCCCCGCACCATCCCTATACCGACCTGCTGCTCTCCTCGGTGCCGGAGATGGACCCCGACTGGCTGACGGACCTGCTCGACGAGCGGGCGCGGGAGGGCAAGCCGCTGTCGACCGAGGAGGCCTGAACCGGCCGGGCATCTACCGGCTGATACGCAGCTCCCCGGCGGCGTTGCCGATATCCTCGAAGGCTTGCGAGAGCTGCGCCTGCGAACCGACCGGGAAGAACCTGCCGGTCGTGCCGACGCAGGCACCCAGTTGTCCCTCCGCCGTCTCGCTGACCTTGAGACCGATGGCGTAGATGCGCACGCCCCGGTCGCGGGCCAGCGCGCAGGCGGACTGGAAATAGGCGTAGCTGTCCTCGCTTCCGCCGAGCGCCTGGGCATGGTTCGAGTTGAAGTCCCCGTCCGTCATGATCACGAGCAGCTTCGTCGCATCTTCGTCGTCGAAAGGCTGCGGCGCGCCTTCGGGATGGGCGAAGAGGCTGTCCCAATCGGGCGCGAGGGAGTAGAGGCCCCAGATCATGCCCAGATGGCCGGCGGTCCCGCCTTTCGGCTCCAGCGATTTGACGTAATCGCGAATGGACCGCATGTCCGACGACAGCGGCATCACGCCGCGCTGGGTGGTCAGGCCGTCGATGTAGTTGCTGCCGTAATGGTGGATGAAACCGACGTCGATGCAACGCGAGCCGTACAGGCGAATATACTGCCAGTTGCACCATTGCTGCAACGGCATCTGCGAGATGACCGGAAGCTTGTTCGAACCGCCGGGCGCGTCGAGCGAGAGATCGAAGCCATTACCGATGCGGGAACGGAACCGCTCCGCCGCCCAGACGCCGCGCCCGTCGCTGCGATCCTGATATCTCACATCGTTCCTGCGCATGGTGTTGATGCCTAGGGCCTGTAGCGACCAGTTATCCACGCCCTGGAAGGAGCCGTTGCGCTGGTTCTGCGGTATGGCGGCGTACAGGTCGCTGATATCGACCGAGGTGGCATAGGGAATGATGCTGATGCGCGGGCGAATCTGCTTGTTCGCGGCGAGCACGTCGAGAAGCGTATCGGTGGCACGGTGCAGGTGGTCGATCCGCCGCTGGCCCTCCGCCGCATCATGTGCGCCCTCGATGCTCCATCCCATCGAGCCGCTGGTATCGAGGACGAGGGCGACCTCGACGGCGCCGGTGGTCTTCGGCAGGGCCTCGGCGAAAAGCTCGAAGGTCATCGCGGGAATCAGTCCGCCCGCGAGGTAGCTGGGCTGCTGGTATTTCAGACGGCCCTTCACCGCGCCGGTCTCGTGATCGTAGACGAAGGACGTCTCCACGCCGGGAATGTCGAGGTCACCCCCCGTCATCGCCGCGCCGAGGTGCTTGGTACCCATGCCCTGGGGCACGTAGCGGTCCTCGGAGCGGCCGAGCTGGAGGATGGCGGTGTCGAGATGGTTCTGCATCTTGACGCGTACGTTCATGGCATTCTCGATCTCTATCGCCCCGATAGCGGCGAAGGCGATCGTCCCGAACAGCAGGCCGGACATGATGGCGATGGACCCCGACGTAGCGGCTCGAAACGAACGAGCGCGACGCAGGACTGCGGCGGCAATCGTATCGGCTGCGTTGACTCTGTTTCGAAAGATCATCTGGATAAAGGCTCCTCTTGCTACTCGCCATTATCCGCCTTTGGTCTTTAATTTCGCATCAATTACAGGGAACGATAAATCATCGGCCGTCCGGACCGAAAAAAAGGGACGATCCCGAAGGATCGCCCCTGCTCAGTCTGGAGACACGGTATGATGCGATGCATCTCCCGTGCCAAGTGCCGGTGTGCCGTCAGGCGTGGAGGTGCTGATCCAGCGTCTTGCGCAGCTTGTCGACGATCTCGTCGATGTGGCTGCGCTCGGCGACGAACTGCGGGGCGACGATGGCGTTGTCGCCGGTGAACTTGATGTGGCAGCCGTTCCAGAACAGGTCCTTCTGAAGCTGCGTGCCACGTCGTCCCGGCACACCGTCATGGTGCACGTCGACGGCGGCCATGTAGCCGATGCCGCGCAAATCCTTCACCAGCTCGTGGTCCTTGAGGGTCCAGATGGCGTCGAGAAAATACTGCTCGTTCTCGGCCACGCGCTCGAACAAACCCTCGTCGTCGTAGATCTTCTGGGTGGCGAGACCGGCGGCGCAGGCGGCGGGGTGGCCGGAATAGGTGTAGCCGTGGAAGAACTCGATGGCGTTCTCGGGGGCTGTGCCGGTCACGGTCTCGTAGATCTCGTCGGTCGCGGCGACGCCGCCCATGGGGATCGCGCCGTTGGTGAGCGCCTTGGCCATCGTGATGATGTCGGGCACGACGCCGAACTTGTCCGTGGCGAAGGGCGTGCCCATGCGGCCGAAGCCGGTGATGACCTCATCGAAGACGAGGAGGATGCCGTGCTGGTCGCAGATCTCGCGCAGGCGTTCGAGATAGCCCTTCGGCGGGACGAGCGTGCCGGTGGAGCCGGCGACCGGCTCGACGAAGCAGGCCGCGATGGTCGAACCGCCGTAGGTCTCGCAATGGCGCGCCAGATCGTCGGCCAACTCGCGCCCGTTCTCGGGCTGGCCCTGGACGAAGGTATCCTGGCCCGTCCAGGTATGGCGCATGGTCACGACGTTGGGCATGACGTGGGGAAAGGTCTCGCGGTTCTTGACCATTCCGGCGAGGGAGACGCCGCCGATGTTGACGCCGTGATAGGCGCGCTCGCGGCTGACGTAGCGGGAGCGGTGCCCCTCGCCCTTCGCGCGGTGGTAGGACATGACCATCTTCAGGGCCGTGTCGATGGCCTCGGAGCCGGAATTGACGAAGAAGACGTGGTTGAAGCTCTCGGGCAGGCGGCGGGCGACGACCTCGGCGAGGGCGAAGGAGGTCGGCTGGCCGGTCTGGAAGGGCGAGCAGTAGTCGTTGAGCATCATCTGCGCGTGGACCGCGTCGGCGATCTCGCGGCGGCCATGGCCGGCGGGGACGCAGAACAGGCCCGAGGAGCCGTCGATGACCTGGCCGCCCTTATGATCGGTCAGGTAGACGCCCTCGCTCTGGACGACGAGGCGCGGGGACGCCTTGAAGTCGCGATTGCCGGAGAACGGCATCCACTGGGCTTCGAGGGAGTTGGCTTCGTACTGGAGCTGTGCGCCGTCCATCGTCTTAGTCCTCCTGTTCGCGACATCAAGGTCGGGGTTCATTTCCATTGACCTGGATACCGTCTTTTCCGCACAGTCGTTAGGGCCAATGCGGCCTCTCGATGGGACCAGTTATCGCGGGGAGCGGGCGAGTGAAGGATGCACTGTTCCATCTCGACCCGATCGAGGGGGTGGGCCTGCAGGCGCAGGTGCGGGAGATGCTGGTCTCGGCGATCCTGTCGCGGCGGCTGCAACCGGGGGAGATGGTGCCCTCCTCCCGGGCGATGGCCGGGCAGCTGTCTGTATCGCGCAATACGGTGACGCTGGCGTATCAGGCGCTGGTGGCGGACGGCTATCTGGAGAGCCGGGACCGGAGCGGGTACTATGTCGGGCGCGATGCGCCGGTGGCCGTCGCGGAGGCACAGGGCGCGCGGGGCGAGGCGGGCGATGCGCGGGACTGGCAGCGGCGGTTCCGGCGCTCGTCGGCGGGGCTGGACCGGATCGCGAAGCCGCTGAACTGGCGCGAATACGCCTATCCCTTCGTGTACGGACAGGCGGACCCGAGCCTGTTCAACCATTCCGACTGGCGCGATTGCGCGCGGCAGGCGCTGGGGCTGCGCAACTTCGAGGCGATGGCGGGGGACAAGGGGGAGGCGGACGACCCGTTGCTGGTGGACTACATCCGCGCGCGCACCCTGCCCCGCCGGGGCGTGATGGTCGCACCGGAGCAGATCCTGGTGACGATGGGGGCGCAGAACGCGCTGTTCCTGCTGGCCGAGCTGTTCTGCGCCCGGGGGGTGCGGGTGGCGATCGAGGACCCGTGCTATCCCGATTTCCGCAACACGCTGGTGCAGCTCGGGGCGGAGATCGTGCTGATCCCGGTCGACGACGGGGGGCTGGTGGTGGACGCGCGGCTGGCGGATGTGGACGTGGTGTTCGTGACGCCGAGCCATCAGGCCCCGACGACGGCGACGATGCCGCTGGAGCGGCGGCGGGCGCTGCTGGCGGCGGCGGAGCGGTACGACTTCATCGTGATCGAGGACGATTACGATTTCGAGCTGGGATTCCTGCACAAGCCCGCGCCCGCGCTGAAGTCGCTGGATCGGTCGGACCGGGTGATCTACGTCGGCAGCTTCTCGAAATCGCTGTTTCCGGGGCTGCGTCTCGGCTACGTGGCCGCGCCGGAGGCGGTGATCGCGGAGATGCGGGCGCTGCGGTTCCTGATGCTGCGCCATCCGCCGGGATACGCGCAGCGGACGGCGGCGTACTTCCTGGCGCTCGGGCATCACGATGCGCTCATCAACCGGCTCCGCAACGCGCTGGCGCAGCGGCGGGCGGTGATGGAGGAGGCGCTGGACGCGGCGGGGCTGAGCGATGCGCGGGCGCCGCAGTTCGGGGGGGCGAGCTTCTGGATCGAGACGCCGGGCGGCATCGACACGGCGCGGCTGGCCGAACGGCTGCGCGGGCGCGGGGTACTGATCGAGCCGGGCGCGCCGTTCTTCGCCGGAACGCAACCGTCGCGGTACATGCGGCTCGGCTATTCCTCCATAAAGAGCGAGAAGATCGCGGCGGGAGTCGAGATCGTGCGCGAGGAGATCGCATCGTTTCGCTAGATTTCGGGGCGATCATGGCATACAATGTTCCATGTTATAACACTTCGTCAGCATACATTTGAACGGGTGCCATCATGTCATCTTCGTCCTCGCATTCCCTGCGCACCGCGCTGCTCGGCGGTGTCAGCTTCATCGCCTTGCAGGGGGTCGCCGCCTGCAGCCAGAAGCCGGTCGACCCGGCCCCCACCTATCCGCCGCCGCCCCCGGCGGCGCAGACCTACACGCCGGGCGGCGACGGCACCGCGACGACGCTGGCGCTGGGGGAGGAAGGCGGAGGCATCGTCGCGCCGCCCGCCTATGGGAGCACGGTGACGACGCTGGCCATCGGCGAGGAGGACGGGACGGGACCGATCCCCGTCGAGCCGGATGGCGGCATCGGCGACGGGGCCGGACCGCCCCCCTTCGCGACGACCGAGGCGCTCGGGGAAGAGGACGGGGGCGGGGTCTATACGCCGGGTCTGCCGGGCGACGGCGCCACCACGCTGGCCATCGGCGAGGAGGATGGCGGATTCTACCAGCCGGGCGATCAAGGCGGCATCGTGACGACGCTCGCCATCGGGGAGGAGGACGGGACCGGGCCGATCCCCGTCGAGCCGGATGGCGGCATCGGTGACGGGGCCGGGCCGATCCCCGGAACGGCGACGACCCTCGCGCTTGGTGAGGAAGATGGCGGGGTCTACACGCCCGGCGATCAGGGCGGCTTCGCGACGACCGAGGCGCTGGGCGAGGAGGAGAGCACCTACGCACCCGCCGATCCGGGCGATGTGGCGACAACCCTGGCCATCGGGGAGGAGGATGGTGGCATCTATGCGCCGACCGATCCGGGCTTCGCGACGACGCTCGCCATCGGGGAGGAAGACGGGACCGGACCGATTCCCGTCGAGCCGG
>JAHDDY010000031.1:14535-35368 GCA_020629115.1 Paracoccaceae bacterium
ACGACGCTCGCCATCGGGGAGGAAGACGGGACCGGACCGATTCCCGTCGAGCCGGATGGCGGCATCGGCGACGGGGCGGGGCCGATCCCCGGAACGACAGACGGCACCTACGCGCCGTCCCTGCCGCCGGGCGGTGCCTTCACGACGCTGGCCATCGGCGAGGAAGGGTAGAGGGCGGGACACCGCGCCAAGGGGGAAGCCCCGGCTCAGGCCGGGGTGGAGGACCTTCTCGGCGACCGTGGACGGAGGGCCGGTTCGACCGTCGGTCACGGGCTTCATCATCGCCCGACGCAGCACGCAGCGTTGACCGGGGTCGCGGAGAGCGGTGCGTAGCTGCTCCGGACTGCCCGGTCAGACCCGGGCAGTGGCGGCGCTTTCAACCGTTACCGCGTACCCACGGGTTCGAGCTGACCCATTGCCCTGCCGTCCAGATACTTGCGCGCGATCTTGGCCATGCGCTCCGGCCCCAGGATCGGGGGCAGGAGGGTGAGGAAATTGCCCCGGTCGTCGAGCAGGTAGAGAAAGCTGCCGTGGGAATAGAGCGGGCCTTCGATATCCTCGCCAATCAGCTCGCTCTCGACGCGATAGGCCTTGCGGGCGGCGGCGAGGGCCGCTTCGCTGCCCGTCAGGGCCAGCAGGCGCGGATGGACGCGCGGGGCGGCCTCGCGCAGGGCCTCGGGCGTGTCGCGAACCGGATCGACGGTGACGAGGACGGGGCGCACCTCGACCCCGGCCTCCGTCAGAAGATCGACCGTCTCGGCGAGGCGCGGCAGGGCAACGGTGCAGATCGCCTGGCACTGGGCGTAGCCGAAGAACAGGAGCGAGGGCGTGCCGACGAGGGCGGCTTCGGTCCGGGGCGTACCGTGCTGGTCGATCAGGGCGAAGGGACCGCCTATGTCGAAGGGCAACGGCGGCGGAGCCTCCGCCCCGGCGGGGGCGGCGAGGCCGGCGGCCAGCGCGGCGGCGAGAAGGCGCACGCGCATCGACCGATGGCGCCGGTCATTGTCGGGCTTGTCCCGACAATCCATCTCTGCGCCCGGATGACTGCTTGGGCGGAGGGATGGACCCTCGGAACAAGTCCGAGGGTGACGGCGCCGAAGCAGATCTGCGATGCTCTTCATCAGTACCAGTCCAGGATGAAGGCCTTGTCCGCTTCCGGTCCCAGACCGAGATAGCCGTCCTTTGCGATCTCCTCCGCGATGCGCGGGTCGCGGCGGTACCACGGTCCCTCGCCCGCGGCGTCGGGATTGGCCTTCGCCCATTCCTTCGTCCAGCGGTTCGCGCGGGACCACTCGCCGCCCGGCTCGCGGATGCGCTGGACCTGATAGACCTTCGCCGTGCCGGGGGTGACCGCGTCGCCGCCGGTCAGGAGACCGTCGACCTCGACCGTCCCGCCGCAATAGGGCTGAAGGTCGGTCGCCGCGCCGGTGAAGAGGGGCTGGCCGTTCTTGGTGGGCAGGACGAGCGCGCCGTCGGCCTCGCGGACGAGGCCGAGCTGTCGCCGACCGTCGCCGCAATTCTCGGGGCAGTCGCCGGTCAGCTCGCACAGGATATCGACGACCCGGGCGGTGAAGCGGGCGTTTTCCTGGGCGGTGAGGTTCCAGTTGCGCGCCTCCGACCCTTCGGAGAACGCGCCGTCCTCGGCCTGGGCCGGGAGGGCGAGGCAGCAGGCGAGGACGAGAATTTTCCTGAGCATCATTCCGCCTCCGCCAGCACGTCGTCGACCACGGCGTCGGGGATCGCGTTGCCGGGGATGACGCCGAAATCCTCGTGGGTCTCGTTCGGGATGCCGAGGTTCGAGCGGACCTCGGAGACGACGAGGTAGTTGATGCCGTCGCGGGCGTAATGCATCCCGCTCGCCTCGACGGTGTCGTTGGTGAGGGTCAGGAAGCTGTCGCCGCCATTGGCCGCGTCGTCGCCGTCGAGCTTGAGGACCATGTAGACCTCGCCGTCCTCGCCGAGCAGGCCGACCGGAATGCCCCCGGCGGCGCACCACATGGCGCAGGTGTGGTGCGCGGTGCCGACCACGGCCTCCGGCCCGCCCATCACGCCCGAGAAATAGCACCACGTGTCGATCAACTCGCCCGTGACGTCGATGCGCTCGCCCTCGGCCGCATGGGCGGATGCCGCGCACAGCATCGTCGCGGCGGCCGCCGAAAGTCTTCCGATCATGTCTTCCCTCCCTCTGTTGCGACGAAGCCTTGCGCGGATGGCGCGGTTTGTCACATCACGATTTTCCGGGGTTCGCGATTGTGCGGCATGTCCCGCTCGCTTAAGTCGGGCGCATGGAGAAGAGCTACGATATCGTCGTGATCGGGGCCGGGGCCGCCGGGATGATGTGCGCCGCCGTGGCGGGGCGGCGGGGGCGGCGCGTGCTGCTGCTCGATCATGCGGACAAACCGGGGAAGAAGATCCTGATCTCGGGCGGGGGGCGGTGCAACTTCACCAACCTGCATTGCGCGCCGGAGAACTTCCTCGGCGGGAACCCGCATTTCTGCAAGTCGGCGCTGGCGCGCTACACGCAATACGATTTCATCGAGATGGTCGACCGGCACGGCATCGCCTGGCACGAGAAGACGCTGGGTCAGCTCTTCTGCGACGGGTCGGCGCGGGAGATCGTGGCGATGCTGCGGGCGGAATGCGAGGCGGGCGGGGTCGAGATGCGGCTCGGCTGTACGGTCGGAGAGATCACGCGTGGCGAGCGGTTCCGGATCGGGACGGATGCGGGGGCGGTGACGGCGGATTCGCTGGTGCTGGCGACGGGGAGCCTGTCGATCCCGAAGATGGGGGCGACGGGGTTCGCGCACCGGGTGGCCAGGCGGTTCGGGCTGGACCTGACGGAGATACGCCCCGCCCTCGTGCCCTTCACCTTCGACGCGGAGGCGCTGGCGATGATGCAGCCGCTTAGCGGGGTGTCGCTGGACTGCGAGGCGCGGTGCAACGGGGCGTCCTTCCGCGAGGCGATGCTGCTGACGCATCGGGGGTTGTCGGGTCCGGCGATCCTCCAGGCGTCGTCCTACTGGCGCGAGGGAGACGCGATCACGCTCGACGTCGCGCCGGGGCACGACGCCGCCGGGGCGCTGGTGGCGGCCAAGCGGGCGCGGGGGCGGGGGGAGCCGAAGACGGCGCTGGGGGATATCCTGCCCTCGCGCCTCGCCGGGGCCTTCGCCGCCGACCTGCCGGGCAAGCGGATGGCGGACCTGCCGGACAGGGCGCTGCGCGGCCTGGGGGAGAAGCTCAACGGCTGGGTACTCCATCCGTCGGGGACGGAGGGGTACGCGAAGGCGGAGGTGACGCTGGGGGGCATCGACACGGATTGCCTCGACGCGAGGACGATGGAGGCGCGGGCGGTGCCGGGCCTCTACGCCATCGGGGAGGCGGTGGACGTGACGGGGTGGCTCGGCGGGTACAACTTCCAGTGGGCCTGGTCGAGCGGCTGGGTCGCGGGGATGAACGCGTGAAGCCGCGCCCGGTGGTGACGGCTTCACGGGGTGTCCGAAACACAATTCAGGAGTAGCGCTTGTGACAGCGTTGTACATCGACGCGGATGCCTGCCCGGTGAAGGGCGAATGCCTGCGGGTGGCGGAGCGGCACGGGGCGACGGTCTACGTCGTCTCGAACGGGGGCATCCGGCCCAGCCCGCATCCGCTGGTGCATACGGTGGTCGTGCCGGACGGTCCGGACGCCGCCGACATGTGGATCGCGGAGCGGATCGGGCGGGGGGACGTATGCGTGACGGGGGACATCCCGCTCGCCGCCAAGTGCCTAGAGGCGGGAGCGCGGGTGCTGCGCCATGACGGGGAGGCGTTCACGCAGGCGAATATCGGCAACCAGCTCGCCACGCGGGACCTGATGGCGGACCTGCGCGCGGCGAACCCGCTGTCGCAGGGGGGCGGGGGCGGAAAGCCGTTCGGGAAGGCGGAACGGTCGCGGTTCCTGGACCGGCTGGAGACGACGATGCGGGCGGCGGGGCGGGAGGGGTAGCGCTCTGCCCCGGACCTGGATGGCCCCGCGCGGCGGCGGGGTCCGTTGGGATATCGCGCTCCGTATAGACAGGCCCCGGACCAGCAAGGCGGCATTTCATGCCGCATCGCATCCGGGGCAGCGCGAGAAGGTCATACGATTGGCGATTCGCTCCATGGGATTGCATCATCCCCGCGCGTACGGGTCCGTCAGGCGGCGGTGTTCGTCGAGGGCGTAGCGGTCGGTCATGCCGGCGATGTAGTCGGCGACGATGCGGGCGCGGGTGGCTTCGTCCCGGCCCGCCGCCTCCGCCGCCCAGTCGTCGGGCAGAAGGTTGGGCGTGCCGAGGAGGAGCGGGAACATCCGGTCGATGAGGGCATGGGCCTTGACGGTCATGCGGTTCACGCGGAAGTGGCGGTACATCCGGGCCATGAGGAAGGCGCGGATGCCGTCGATCCCGGCGGTCATCCCCTCCGAGAAGGCGGCGAGCGGGGCGGGATGATGGCGGACGGCTTCGGCGCTGTCGGGGGCGGCATCCTCGACGCGGGCGACGGTCTCGCGCATCAGGTCCTCGACCATGACGGAGAAGAGGCGGCGCAGGGCCTCGTGCTTGCGGCGTTTCGGTGCGGTGCCGGGATGGCGGGCGTCGACCTCGGCGATGAGGGGACCGATGAGGGGGAGATCGCGCAATTCGTCCAGCGTGAAGAACGCGGCCTGGAGACCGTCGTCGAGGTCGTGGACGTTGTAGGCGATATCGTCGGCCAGGGCGGCGATCTGGGCCTCCAAGCTCGCATGGGTGCCGAGTTCGAGGTCGATGTCGACGTCGCGCAGGGCGAAGGGCAGCGCGGCGGGGTCGGCCCCGGCGGTCAGGAGCGGGCCGTTATGCTTGACGAGGCCCTCCAGCGTCTCCCAGGTCAGGTTCAGCCCGTCGAACCCCGCATAGCGGCGCTCCAGCCGGGTGACGATGCGCAGGGCCTGGGCATTGTGGTCGAAGCCGTCATAGGGGGCCATCAGCGCGTGCAGCGCATCCTCGCCCGCATGGCCGAAGGGCGTATGGCCGAGATCGTGGGCGAGGGCCACCGCCTCGGCGAGATCCTCGTTGAGGCGGAGCGAGCGGGCGGCGGAGCGGGCGATCTGGGCGACTTCGAGGGAATGGGTCAGGCGCGTGCGGTAGTAGTCGCCCTCGTGGGCGACGAAGACCTGGGTCTTGTGCATCAGCTTGCGGAAGGCGGCCGAATGCAGGATGCGGTCGCGGTCGCGCTGGTGGGGCGAGCGGTGGCGGCTCTCCTCCTCCGGGACGACGCGACCGCGCGTGCGCGCGGGGTGGACGGCGTGGCGGGCGAGGCGCTCTGTCTCGATCATGGCGGCGGTCCTTGTACTCGGCCCCGGTATGCATAGATTGGGTATGGCGGATTTCACGCGGGAGCGAAACATGGATGAGACGATGGCGGCCGCGACCAGCGGCGGGATCGGCGTCACGGACGCCGCCTTCGGCCAGCTCGCGGCCATCCTCGACGGGGCGGGCGAGGCCAAGCTGCTGCGCGTGGCGGTGCTGGGGGGCGGATGCTCGGGATTCCAGTACTCGTTCGATCTGGACGAGACGGTCGCCGAGGACGACGTGGTGATCGAGAAGGACGGCATCCGGGTCGCGGTCGATCCGGTCTCGCAACCCTTCCTCGACGGAGCGGTGATCGACTTCAAGGACGAGCTGATCGGCGCGCATTTCGCGATCCGGAACCCGAACGCGACCAGTTCCTGCGGCTGCGGCACCAGCTTTTCGATTTGATTCCGCCTCCGCGGCGGGGTAACGATTTCGAGAGCCGATAGCGTTCCGGCACTCGCGCCGGGCGCGATCCTCTCGATGTTCGGGGGTTCCATGTTCGCACGTATTGCCGCCTTTTCCGTCGCCGCGTCCTGCATCGCAACGCTCCTGCCCGCGCACGCACAAGGCGAGTCGCCGGGCATCCTCGACAGCGTGTTGGTCGGCGCCTTCGCCCACGAGATCGCCTCGGACGAGGAGGACGGGGTGGACCTGAACCTCGAACTGCGCGCGCGGCCCTTCTTCGGGCGGGACTGGGCCATCGAGATCCTGCCGACGGCGGGCGGGACGGTGAACCTGAACGGCGATACGAACACGGCCTATCTGGGCGCGACGGCCCGGTACCGCATCACACCGGCCCTCTTCGTCGAGGGATTCCTCGGCTTCGCGGTGCACGATGCGGACACGCCCGAAGATTCGGACGGTCTCGATCTGGGGTGCCCCGTCCTGTTCCGCGAGGGGGCGGGGATTGGCTACCGGCGGGGGCGGCATTCGATCATGGCCTACATCTCGCACGCCTCGCACGGCGATATCCTGTGCAGCGAGGAGAATGACGGGATGACCAGCGCGGGCCTGCGCTACGGCCTGCATTTCTGATCTTCGAAAGCATTCCAGACGCCGATTCCGGGAGAGGGTTGCAATTCGCGCCCGGAATGCGCTTACTCGCCGCATACCGGACGACCATCCAGCCACGGGAGCGAGCGAGACATGGGCAAGCGGGACGACCTGATCGAGAAATACGCCGAGGATCTGCGCACGAAATGCGAGATGGAGCCGGACATGGACCTGCTCCGCGCGGTCACCATCGCCTGCGGGCCGTCGATCTACAACCGCGACTCCTCCACCGTGTCGGGCAGCGCGACGAACGAGCTGGAGACGGTGCGCGACAACTTCGTGATGAAGCGGCTCGGCATCGAGGACCGGGAAAAGGCGATGGGCGGGGTGTATTCGACGATCGACACCTACGGCAAGTCGAACCGCAACAAGTATCGCGCGGTGCTGTACTACCTGCTGACGAAGCATTTCGGCAAGGAAGACGTGTTCGCCAAGTAAGCGGACGGGTCAGCCGCCCGCGAGGTGCCGGTCGCCCCGGCGGGCGGCGAGGGCGATCTGGCGCTGGCGCTCGCGGAACCGCTCCCGGTCGCCGGGACCGAATTCGTCGATGCAGGCGGGGCAGGAGACGCCTTCCTCGAAACCCTCGGCCTCCCTGTCCCGCGACGCGACGGGGCGGCGGCAGGCGTGGCAGATATCGTGGGTGCCCGGTTCCAGACCGTGACCGACGGCGACGCGCTGATCGAAGACGAAGCATTCCCCGCGCCAGCGGCTGCGCTCCTCGGGAATCTTTTCGAGATAGTTCAGGATGCCGCCCTTGAGGTGGACCACGTCGGGCACGCCCTGCCCCACCAGCCAGCTCGTCGCCTTCTCGCAGCGGATACCACCCGTGCAGAACATGGCGACGGTCTTGCCTTCGAACCGTTCGGCGTTCTGCGCCCACCAGCCGGGGAAGTCGCGGAAGCTGTCGGTGCCGGGGTCGAGGGCGGTGTCGAAGCTGCCGATGCCGACCTCGTAGGCGTTGCGCGTGTCGATCAGGACCACGTCGTCGCGCTCGACCAGTGCGTTCCAGTCCACCGGATCGACATAGCGACCGACCTGCGCGGCAGGGTCGACGCCCGGCTCGCCCATGGTGACGATCTCGCGCTTGAGGCGGACCTTGAGGCGGTTGAACGGCATCTCCGCCGCCGCGCCGGTCTTCCATTCGAGGGCTGCCATGCCGTCGAAGGCGCGGATCGCGTCGAGCAGGATCTGCACGCCCTCCTCCGGCCCTGCGACGGTGCCGTTCACGCCCTCGGGGGCGAGCAGCACCGTGCCGCGCACGCTCCGCGCCCGGCCGATATCGAGCAGGAGGGCGCGCTTCTCGGGCAGGGCGCCGAGCGGGGCGAAGTGGTAGAAGGCGATAATGCGTACGGGAGCGGTCATGGGGCGCAGACTACGCGAAGAATGTCGCTCGCATCAATCCATGCGCCGCGATGCCGCCTTTTCGCTGCACCGCATCATGCTATGTCCAAGCTAAACTACCATACAGGGGAGACGAGCGATGAGCGCGGCGACCGCCATGGAAGAGTGCGACTATTACGGGGACAGCGTCTCGACCCTGGGCGAGCGCATCGGCGTCGCCCGGGACCGGGCGGGGCTGACGGAAGGGGAGCTGGCCGCGCGGCTGGCCGTGCAGCGGCGGACCATCGACGCCTGGGAAGGCGACGGGGCCGAGCCGCGCGCCAACATGCTGACGATGCTGGCCGGCGTGCTGGGCGTGTCGCCTGCCTGGCTGCTGTCGGGCGCGGGGGACGGCGTATCCGCGCCGGAGGATGCCGAGGCGATCCTCGACGACCGCGCCCTGCGCCTGCAACTGGCCGCCGAGCTGCGCGAGGCAGTCGCGGTGCAGGCCGCGCTCCAGAAGCGCATTGCCCGCATCGCCGACGCCCTCGCCGCCATCGACTGACGGACGGACCGCCATGACCGAGAACAATACCGCGCTCGACCGCGAGACCCGGCTCAAGCGCCTGCGCATGCGGGCCTGGCGGCGGGGCATGAAGGAGATGGACCTGATCCTGGGCGGATTCGTCGACCGGGAGGGGCCGACCCTGACCGATGCCGACATGGACGCGATGGAGACGCTCATGAACCGGCAGGACCAGCGACTCTTCCTCTGGGCATCCGGCGCGGGGACGGCCCCGGAGGATGCGGAACCGGCCGAACGCGCGATGATGGACCGCATCCGGGACGGGTTCGACCGCTAAAAATCGTCAGTGTCTGGAAATTTAAGCGGGTTTTTACTCAAGACGATCATTTTATGCCGCATAGGAATGTGCATAAGGATGGGCGGACATGGCTCAGCAAGCCGGGTCGACCGCGTTGCAGGTGGTCGAGGAAGACGACGAGGACGGTGTCGCCGTGTCGGGCGCACTGAACCAGTATATCGAGACCCTCACCTATATCGAGCGCCTGCACCGCCTGATCCTCGACGTGATCAAGGACGAGTTCGAGCGGCTCAACGTGATCGACGTGAACAGCGTGCAGGCCCTCCTGCTCTACAATATCGGCGACAACGAGGTGACGGCCGGCGAGCTGAAATCGCGCGGCTACTACCAGGGGTCGAACGTCTCGTACAACCTGAAGAAGCTGGTCGAGGCGGGCTATATCAGCCATGAGCGATGCTCCGTCGACCGGCGGGCCGTGCGCATCAGCCTGACGGAGAAGGGGCGCGACCTGCGGGTGATCGTCTCGGAACTGTGGGCGCGGCACATCGACCGCGTCCTGGAGGACGACATGCTCGGCGGGGGCGACCTGCCGCGACTGGGCGACTTCCTGAAGCGTCTCGAACGGTTCTGGAGCGATCAGATCCGATACATCTATTAAGAATACGTCGGTATACGTCGTATCTATTTGACGCTTCCCTCCTCGGAAAAGCCTTGCAAAGCGCCCGGCGTCATGGAACTTGCATGGGATGCGAGACATTGATGCCCGACGGGTCGTGAACGACGTGGCAGAGGGCTGACGAGGGGGAATGGTCCCTGCGCCGGAGGCGATGGTGCGCGGATCGGAACTGGGGCGTTGAATCGATGGATGTTGTAGCTTACGATAGGCCGAAAGCGACCGCCCAAAGGCGGCAACCCCGTCGCGAGCAGACAATGACGGCCCATATCGACCAATCCACTCGGCACCCCGGGGAAACCCGGACGTCTGTCGGCGACGACCTGCGTACGGCCCGCGCCGCGCGGGGGCTTTCGGTATCCGACGTCGAGGCGGACCTGCGAATCAAGGCGTACTACATTGAGGCCATCGAGTCGGGCGACCGCGCGGCCCTGCCCGACAAGGTGTATGTCGACGGCTTCGTGCGCAACTACGCCGCCTATCTCCAGCTCGACCCCGCAGACGTGCTCGCCCGGTTCGACCGGGAGACGAGCGCGCCGGCCGCGCCGCGCAAGGGATTTGCGCGCACCCGTCCGGCCCCCGCGCCGACCGCCGGCGCGCGGAACCCCCTCGCGGGATACAACCCGCCCCGCCGGTCCGAATCGGGCGGGACCGGGATCGGGCGCAGCCTGGCGTCGCTGTGGCCCCTCGTCGTGCTGGCGGCCCTGGGATACGGGATCTGGTACGGGTTCAACGCTGCCCGGGAGGCGGGAATCATCCCCGACAATCTGAGCGTCATCGGCGCGACGGATGCGGAGCCGCCTGTCTTCACCGCCAACATCCCCGACCAGTCCATGGGCGCGGACGGTGGCGGCGCGAGCATCGAGCGGCCCGCCGACTTGAGCTACGCGCGCCTCGGCACGCAGCCCTACTGGACGCTGCCCCAAGACGAGCGGGACGCGGACGGGCCGGTCTCGACCATCGACGTGGCGACGGCGGGGCTGTTCGCCGCACATCGCGGGATGACGGGGGTGAGCGGGCTGGTGCGCGATGCGACGCCGCTCGACCTGACACCCGGCGCGCCCGCCGTACCCGTCTCCGAGATCGCGGCGCTCACCCGCGCGGCGCTGGCCGCTCCCCTGCCCGCCGCGCAGGAGGACGCGACCGGCTCGCCCGCGATCGTGCGCGATCTGGCGTTGGTGGCGCTGGAGGATACGTGGATCGAGGTGCGGTCGGCCTCGGGCGGCGTGCGCTTCTCCGGCATCCTCGGACCGGAGGACAGCTTCGACATCCCGACGGACGAGGCGCTGTTGCTCAAGGTCGGCAATGCGGGCGGGCTGGTGGTCGAGCTGGCCGGCAAGCGGCACGGGCCGTTCGGCAAGCGCGGCGCGGTGATGCGCGATATCGCCCTGGACCGGACGGCACTGGCGCAACGCTTCCAGCCCTGACACCGCGCGATGTCACTTTTAAATGTCAGCATGACTTGAACGGGCCGTCGTGCCGGGCGATACTGCGCGCGATGCAGGATTTCGAAAGGACCGGACGATGAGCGTTCGCCCGTGGCGCGACATAGATCGCCGCAAGAGCCGCCGGATCATGGTCGGCCCGGTGCCGGTGGGGGGCGACGCGCCCATCGCCGTCCAGACGATGACCAACACGCTCACCTCCGATCCCAAGGCGACCATCGAGCAGGTGAACGCCTGCGCCGAGGCGGGGGCCGATATCGTGCGCGTCTCGTGCCCCGACGAGGCATCGACCGCCGCGCTGCGCGAGATCGTGCGCGAGGTGACGGTGCCCATCGTCGCGGACATCCATTTCCACTACAAGCGCGGGATCGAGGCGGCGGAGGCCGGGGCGGCCTGCCTGCGGATCAATCCGGGCAATATCGGCTCGGAAGAGCGGGTGCGCGAGGTCATCCGGGCGGCGCGCGACCATGGCTGCTCGATGCGCATCGGGGTCAATGGCGGCTCACTGGAGCGGCATCTGCTGGAGAAGTACGGCGAGCCGTGCCCCGACGCGATGGTCGAGAGCGCGCTGGATCATGCGCGCATCCTCCAGGACAACGACTTCCACGAATTCAAGATCAGCGTGAAGGCGTCTGACGTGTTCATGACGAGCGCGGCCTACATGGCGCTGGCCGAGGCCATCGACTGCCCGCTGCATCTGGGCGTGACCGAGGCGGGGGGCGCGGTCTCGGGGTCGATCAAGTCGGCCATCGGGATGGGTGGCCTGCTCTGGGCGGGGATAGGGGATACGATCCGCGTCTCGCTGTCCGCCGATCCGGTGGAGGAGGTGAAGGTCGGGTACGAGATCCTCAAGTCGCTGAACCTGCGCCACCGGGGCGTGACGATCATCTCCTGCCCGTCCTGCGCGCGGCAGGGCTTCGACGTCATCAAGACGGTGGGCATCCTGGAGGAGCGGCTGGCGCATATCAAGACGCCGATGACCCTGTCCATCATCGGGTGCGTCGTGAACGGCCCCGGCGAGGCGCGCGAGACGGATATCGGCTTCACGGGGGGCGGCGCGGGATCGGGGATGGTGTACCTGTCCGGGCTTCAGGACCACAAGATCGAGAACGGGAAGATGGTGGAGCATATCGTCGGCCTCGTGGAGAAGAAGGCCGAGGAGATCGCCCGCGAACGGCAGGCCGCGGAAGCGGCGTGAGCGCTTCGGTCCGGGAGGCGGCCCCCGCCGACGCGCCCGCGCTGGCGGCCATCGAGATTCTGACCGCGCCGGAATTCGCGACCTTCCTGCTCGACGGGCTGGTCGAGGGTCGCTCGGCGGGGTCGATGCTCGCGGAGATCTACGCGCGGGACGGGACGGATTCGTGGGAATGGTCCTGGGTCGCGGAGGAGGACGGGGAGGTCGTGGGGGCCATCGGGGCCTACCCGGTCTCGCTGGTGCGGCCGTCGAGCGATACCGGCGAGGCGGCGGCGCGGCTGGCGTATTTCGCGCCGGTCGGGGCGATGATGCCGCCCGACGCGTTCCACATCGCCAGGCTCGGCGTGCTCGAACCCTATCGCCGGGGCGGCGTGGCGCGGGCGCTGGTCGAGGCGGTGCTCGGCGCGGCCTGGGCGCGGGAGGACCCGCGCGTGACGCTGTTCGTCTGGGAGGAGAACGGGGGCGCGCGGCGGTTCTACGACCGGCTCGGCTTCGGCGAGATCGGGCGCGTGACCCTGCCACCCCATCCGCGGGCGCTGTGCCACGGGACGATGCTGCTTCTGGAGAAACGCCGATGCTGAAATGGGTTGTGGTCGTCGCCGCGCTGCTGCTGATCGCCGCGCTGATCGTGCCGCGCGCGGTGTCGGACGACCCGGCGGTGTGGCATGCGGACCCGCGCGCCGTGACGCCGTCGGACAGGCCGAACAGCTATCTGGTGGCCGATTACGACGCGGTGACCCTGCCCGCGCCTCCCGGAGAGGTGCTGGCCCGCTTCGATCGGATCGCGATGGCGGAACCGCGTACGGAAAAGCTGGTTCAAGATGACGGACGCGTCACGTACGTGCAGCGCAGCGCGGTCTTCGGATTTCCCGATTACATTTCCGTGAACGTGGCGCCGGTCGAGGACGGTTCTTCTGTCACTATTTTCAGCAGATCGCGCTTTGGGCACAGCGATCTTGGCGTGAACAAGGCGAGAGTGGAGCGGTGGCTTGATAAACTTCAGGCTGAACCGGGTTCGTAGATGCCCTTCACGAATGCGTCATCAATCCTGCGACCGATCGACCCTTCCATTTCAGCCCCGGGCAGGCACCTGTAGCTCCATCGTTTCGATCATCAGAAACGGGACACCACACAGGAGACCATCATGCTCAAGGCTACCGCAGTATTCAGCATCGTCGCCCTCGCGTCCACGTCCGCGATGGCCTACGATTGCAACTGGTCCAACAAGGGCCAGGCCTCCATCACCGCCCCGTCCGCCGTCACGCAGGTCCTGCCCGCGACGACCACGACGACGCAGCAGTACACGACCGTTCCGGCGACCCAGTACATGAGCGCCCCGGCACAGCCCTCGCCGCTGCTGCACACGGTCGGCATGACGAAGCCCGACATCGTGGATACCGCCGTCTCGGCAGGCTCGTTCAACACGCTGGTCGCCGCCGTGCAGGCCGCCGGCCTCGTGGATACGCTGAAGGGTGACGGTCCGTTCACCGTGTTCGCCCCGTCCGACGCGGCGTTCGCCGCCCTGCCCGCCGGCACGGTCGAGAGCCTGCTGCTGCCCGAGAACATCAATCAGCTTCGCTCGATCCTGACGTATCACGTCGTGCCGGGCAAGGTGACCTCGGATCAGCTCACCGGCCAGCTCTTCACCACGGAGACCGTGCAGGGCACGCCCGTGACGATCAATGCCACCAGCGGCGTGATGGTCGACAACGCCAACGTCGTGCAGGCGGATATCGTGACCTCGAACGGCGTGATCCACGTCATCGACAGCGTGCTGATGCCGACCTCGTAAGGGGCGGCACCGCGGAGGTATCGACGGGGCGGCGGGGGATCATTCCCCCGCCGCCCTTTCCTCGTCCGGCAGGGCGTCCCACCAGGCGGCATAGGGTGTGTTCTTCGGCTTCTTCCGGTCCACCGGCTCCATTCCGTCGTCCCACCAGACCGGGCCGCGCTCGCCCAGGGCGCGCTTGGCGGCGTCGACCTCGGCGCGGGCGGCGCGGGTTTCCTCCTCGGTCGAGGCGTTGCGCACGCCGAGCCTGCCGCGCATGAGCGCCTTCACCAGCGCCTTTCGCTCCGGCTCGGGCAGGGCCGGGTTCGTGCAGCGCCATAGGAGGCCCTTCGCGACGAAGTAGCGACCGTCGGGGGTGCGGGGGTAGGTTTTGCGGGCCATGGCGGCGAGTTAGGGCGGGGCGGACAGGTTGACAGGCGCGGGGGCGACGCCGATAGGGTCGGCTTTTGCCATGGCGGGACGGGCGATGAGACTGACGGACTACAAGGCGCTGACCTTCGACGTGTACGGCACGCTGATCGACTGGGAGAGCGGGATGGTGGCGGGGCTGGCCCCGCTGACGGAGCGGGTGTCGCGTTCCCTGTCGCGGGACGACATCCTCGAAGCGCATGCCTTCCACGAATCGACGGCCCAGGCGCAGACGCCGGGAAAGCGGTATCCGGACGTGCTGGCGCTGGTGTACCGGCGGCTCGCGGAGGAATGGGGGGTGGCCGCGACGTGGGCCGAGGCGGCGGCCTATGGCGCGTCGGTAGCGGACTGGCCGGCCTTCGGGGACAGCGCCGAGGCGCTCGCCTACCTGCGGGCGCATTACGCGCTCGTCGTGCTGTCGAACGTGGACAATGCGAGCTTCGACGCTTCTGATGCGCGGCTGGGGCGGCCCTTTCACGTGGTCTGCACGGCGGAGGACGTGGGGGCGTACAAGCCGGACGATCGGAACTTCGGGTACATGCTGCGGCGTCTGGAACGGATGGGAATCGGCAAGGGCGATATCCTGCACACGGCGGAAAGCATGTTCCACGACCACGCGCCGGCGAACCGGCATGGGCTGGCGTCCTGTCACATCTATCGCCGGCACGACAGGCCGGGTTTCGGGGCGACGATGCATCCGGGGGACATGCCGCGCGTGGATGCACGCTTCGACAGCATGGCGGCGATGGTGGCGGCGCACCGGGCGGAGCTGGCGGGGTAAGCCTCGCCCGTCGAGGTCCCCGGTCTTTGCCGGGGACGGTGTTTTATTCTTATGGCGTTCAGGCCTCGGCCATCTTGATCGAGCCGAACGGCACGATTTATGCTTTCCCGCGATGAAACAATTTGCGGGGGCGAGCGATGGCAACAGGCGGCATTTATCCGACAGTCTGTCTCAACATGATCGTGAAGGACGAGGCGCACGTGATCGAGCGGTGCCTCGCGAACGTGCGCTCGCTGATCGACGCATGGTGCATCGTGGATACGGGCAGTACGGACGGGACGCAGGATATCGTCCGGACGACGATGACGGGGATACCGGGGGATCTGTACGAACGGCCCTGGAGGAATTTCGGCCATAACCGCTCGGAGGCCATCGCGCTGGCGGCGGGGCGGGCGGACTGGATCCTGACGGTGGATGCGGACGAGACGCTGGACCGGGACAAGAATTTTACGTGGTCGGGCCTGCGCGGGGACGCAGCCATGGTGACGAAGCGGCGCGGGACGCGGGCGTATCGGGTGATGGCGGTGGTGCGCGACGGGCTGGACTGGTTCTGGAGCGGGGCGGTGCACGAGCATCTGGAGAGCCCCCATCCGGTCGAGCGGCACCCGCTGGACGGGATCGAGATCCTGTCGCCGCGCGAAGGCGCGCGGGCCTACGATCCGATGACGTACCGGCGCGATGCGCTGATGCTGGAGGAGGCGCTGCTGGAGAATCCGGACGATGCGCGGGCGGTGTTCTATCTTGCGCAATCCTATCGCGACGCGGGGGAATACGCGCTGGCGGGGCGACATTACCGGCGTCGGGCGACGATGGGCGGCTGGGAGGAGGAGGCGGACTACGCCCTCTTCCAGGCGGCGCGGATGACGGCGCTGGAGGGGAAGCCCTGGGGCGAGTGCCTCGCGGCGTATCTGGCGGCGCACGAACGGATGCCCCGGCGGGCGGAGCCGCTCTACGAGATCGGGATGGCCTGCGCGGCGCGGAAGGAATGGGCCTCGGCGTGGCTGTTCCTGAGCCGGGCGGCGGGGTTGGCGCGGCCCGAGGATGCGCTCTTGTTCGTGGAGGAGGACGTCTACGCCTGGCGCGCGGCGATGGAGGCGGCGGTGGCGGCCTACTGGGCGGGGCGCGATGTGGACGCGGTCGCGCTGAACCGGGCGCTGCTGGAAGGCACCGCCCTGCCCCCGGACAGGCGGGAGCAGGTGCGGGCGAATCTCGGCTTCAGCGAGGCGCGCATGCCCGGCGAGGACGTGCGGCGCTTCGGGTAGGGTCTCAGGAGAGAAGGCCCACCGCGTAGAAGCCCGCCGCCGCGCTGACGGCGCTGACGACGATGCCCCAGGCGATGTCGGCGGCGAGCATCGACCAGCGCCAGTCCTTCATGATCGACATGGAGGTCGCCTCGTAGGTGCCGTAGCCGAGAAGGCCGAGGAACGCGCCGTTGAGGAGCGCCGGGCCGACGGACCCGATCTCCAAGGCGGGCATGACGGCGAAGTAGACGATGCCGAGGGCGTAGATGAGATAGAACCCCCCGGCGACGCCGAGCAGGGGGTCGTCGCGCATGATGTGGCCGATGCGCTCGCGGAAGAAGGGACCGATGAAGGTCTTGAGCCAGATGGCGTCGAGGCCGAGGAACACGACGGCCGTGGCGATGCAGGCGATGAGTATGTCCATGGATGTCTCCGTTGCAGGAGACGGGAGTTAGGGCATCGCGCCGCCGGGTCTACGCGAAAGCCGCCGCCGCGTCGCGAATCGCCTCGGCGAGGGTGGCCGCGTCGTCCTGAAGGGCGGGGTCGGATGCGGGGGCGAGGCGGGCGCGGTCGGCCATGGGGAAGGTCACGAGGCTGATCTCCCACAGCTCGATGCGGGTGAGGCGGCGATGGGCACCGGCGCGCTCGGCCGAGACGGTGCGAAAGCCGATGGACAGGCCGTCGAGCGCCCCGGCGGCGAGCAGGGTCGCGGCCTCCTCGCCCCGGCGCAGGGCCGTGAGGAGGCGGCCCCGGACGTGCAGGCCGCGGGCATCCTCGCGCACGGAATCCCAGATGCCGATGGGCTGGGCGGGGTCGTGCTGCCAGAGGAACTTCACCGATGCGGGGCGCTCGCGCAGGGTCTCGGCGAAGGCACCGGGGGCGACGATGTCGCCGCCGCGATCCGGCTCGCCGAACAGGGCGGCGTAGCCCTCGACGCGGCCGTCGCGGTCCGGGGGCGCGGTCAGGGCGAGGGGGGCGAACTTGGTCTCCAGGGTGGGGGTCATGGGCAGGTCTTTCGTGGGAATGGGGTCACGGCGGGGCGGGCGAAAATCGCCCGGCCCCGCGTCGGGACGGAACGGGATCGGCGGTCGCGCATTCAGGGCAAGGTCGCCGCAGCGTCGAACGCGCGTCGCCGAGGGTGCTTGTGTCGATTGAAACCGGGGGCGGAACCGATATGATCGGACAGATGAAGATTGCCGATATCCTCGTGCTGGCCCTGGGCGCGGTCGCCTTCGTCAGCCTGATGCGGGACGAGCCGGAACCGGAATGGCTCGCCGTGCAGAAGGCGGCGGTGGTCCAGCCGGTCGGCGGATCGCTGAACTTCCTAAGCCGCCCTTATGACGAGGCGACGTGGGACGGCGTCAGATAGCGGTGCGTCCGGTCTCGGTCAGGGCGTAGATGCCGCGCTCGACGCGCACGAACCATCCGTAATGATTCGCGGCCATGACGAGGCGCGCGCCCTCGACGCCGGTCGCCGAAGCGACGTGGCTGGCCTTGGCCGGGCCGTGGGCGGCGAGATGGGCGGCGATGCGCAGGGCGTCCTGGCGATAGGCTGTGACGAGGGTGCGGCGGGTGGAGCCGCCGGTATTGGGGTCGCCGTCGAGCCGGGCGAACTCGCGCAGGAGGCGGGCCTTGCGGCGGACGTTCTGGCGGGGGCGGTAGGGGACGGGATCGCAGAGGATCTCGGTGAAGCCGTCCTCCGGGCGCACGGTAATGAGGCCGAGGCCGAGGCGGCGGCAGAGGGTGCGGTTGTTCTTGAGCGCGGCCCAAGATGCGCGCCCCTTGCGCCGGGGAACGGCGACGTAGACCGCATCGGTGACGGTCTGGCGGGCGATGGCCTGGTGCAGGAGGGCGAGGGAGAAGCCGGTCTTCAGCTCGACGATGACGGGCGGGTCGCCGTCCCGGAGGGCGACGACGTCGGCGGAACCGACCTCGCCCTTGACGGTGTAGCCCTGCGCTTCGAGCAGGGCCTTGATGGGGGCGTAGAGGTCGGTTTCGCGCATGATCGTCGGTGGAGCCGCCCCGGCGGGGCCGGGGCGGGACGGGTCAGGTGTAGAGCTTCGGCGCGCCGAGCTTGTCGTGGATGGCGTTGCAGATCTCGGGCGAGAGACCCATGCCCTTAGCGAGCGCGTCGAGGTGGCGGGCCTCGGCGGCGTTGTCGAGGTCGATGCCCATGAGAGACATGAGGTAGACCTGCTGCTCCATGCCATTGGGCACGTCGCGGATCAGAGCGTCCACATCGAGGGGCGCGGCCAGCTCGCTCTGAACGAAGGCGACGTCATCGGCGCTGACTTCGCCCAGCTCGCCGAGGATCTTCTGCTTTTCCTGGGCGTCGATATGGCCGTCGGCCTTGGCCGCCGCGATCATCGCGCGCAGGAACAGACGAGCCTGATCCTCCTGGGCGGAGGTGGGGGGCTGCTCCGGCTCGCCGAAATTCTCGAAGGCGGAGTTGAGGGTGGACCCCATGGAGCCGGAGGCGGGCTGGGGGGGCTGGCCCTGGACCTCGGCGGGGGAGGCCCCGCCGCCGAGGGAATCGAGGAGGCCGCCGATGCCGCCGCCCTGCTGACCCTTGCCCGCGAGCATCCCGCCGACGAGACCGCCGAGGCCGCCCGCTCCGGCTCCGCCGAGCATACCACCCATGCCGCCCATGCCGCCGCTCTGCTGCGCGCCGGGCTGGGCCTGCGTTCCCCCGCCGAGCATGCCGCCGAGCATGTCTCCGAGGCCACCGCCGCCGCCGCTGCCGACGCCGCCCTGGTTACCGAGCATGCCGCCCAGCATCCCGCCGATGCCGCCGGCACCGCCCGCGCCGCCGCGCGTCTGCATCATCTTGCCGACGCCGCGCGCCACGAGGGCGCCTGCGGCGACCTTGGCCAATGTGGATACCATGCTCATGTTCGTCTCTCCGTCGCTGAGGGGGATGCCGGAAACCGGGGCCTCCGGGCATCGTTTGCGCCTTCAACATGGTAAAGGCGATGCTGTTTTCAACGTTTCGTGAGGTTAATCGTGGTCGGGACCGGCGGAAAACACCCCACGGGTGCGCCCCCGGGGGCGGGAACACGGCCAAGGGGTCAGACCGCCGCGACGATCCAGTCGGCGAAGGCGCGGGTGCGGGCCGGGACGTAGGGGCGGATGGGGACGAGGAGCCACGCGGCGGTGCGGTCGTCGCTCGCGCGGGCAGCATGGCCGGGGAAGAGATCGTGCAGGAGGCCCTGCGCGCGGTCCTCCTCGGTCAACCAGTCGGGCAGGAGCGCGGGGCCGAGGCCGTTCAGGGCGGCGGCGCGGATGGCGAGGGCGTTCGAGACGGTAAAGGCGGGCGCGACGGGGACGGCGATGTCGGTGCCGTCGGGGGCCGTGAGGACCCAGCGGGAGCGGTAGCCCGGGAACGGGAAGGCGATGCAGGGTGCATGGCTCAGGGTCTCGGGAGTGCGGATCGGGTGCGCGTCGAGGAAGGCGGGGCTGGCGACGACGCGATACGCCGTCTCCATCACCTTGCGCGTCCGCCATGGGCCGTACGGTTCGGGACCGAGGCGCAGGGCGAGGTCGATGCCCTCGGCCATGAGATCGACGGGAGCGTCCGAGAGGACAAGGTCGTAGGTGATGTCGGGATGCAGGGCGCGGAACCGGGCGAGGCGGGGGACGAGCCAGCGCTCGGCGAAGGCGATGGAGGCGGTGAGACGCAGGCGGCCACGGGGACGGGACGCGCCGTCGTGCAGGCGCTCGCGCAGGGCGTGCAGCTCGGCGAGGGGGGCCGGGGCGGCGTCGAGGACGGTCTGGCCGGCATCGGTGAGGACGAGGCGGCGGGTGGTGCGGTCGAAGAGGCGTGCGCCGAGGGCCGCTTCCAGCGCGGCGAGGCGGCGGGAGACGGCGGAGGGGTCGAGACCGTGCGCGCGCGCCGCGGCGGCGAGGGAGCCGCTGCGGGCGATGTCGAGGAAGAGGTGCAGGTCGGCGAGGGTCATTCGTGCGAACCGTGCACGATACCCGGGTCCGCGTCCATCTTTCCGTGCATCGGTGGCTGGGGCATGGTGACGGCAGGGGCGGGCAGGCTAGCTTGGCCCCGGCAACATGGGAGGGAACGGGATGGATTTCGATCTGAGCGGGAAGACGGCGCTGATCACGGGAGCGAGCCGGGGTATCGGGGCGGCGGGGGCGCGGGCCTTCGCCGAGGCGGGGGCATCCGTGGTGCTCGCGGCGCGCTCGGGCGGCGAGATCGAGGCGCTGGCCGGGGAGATCGGGGCGCGGGCGCGGGCGGTGGTCTGCGACGTGGCGGATTACGGGTCGGTCGCGGCGGCGGTGGATACGGCGGTCGCGGCGTTCGGGGGGCTGGACATCCTCGTCAACAACGCGGGGACCATCGAGCCGATCGCGCGGCTGGAGGCGGCGGACCCAGCGGCTTGGGGGCAGGTGATCGATGTGAACCTCAAGGGCGTCTTCCACGCGATGCACGCCGCGCACGGGACGATGGCGGCGCGGGGCGGCGGGGTCATCGTGAACATCTCGTCGGGAGCGGCGACGGGGGCGCTGGAAGGCTGGAGCCATTACTGCGCGTCGAAGGCGGGAGTGCTGTCGCTGACGAAATGCGGCCACAGGGAATGGGCGGATCAGGGGGTCCGGGTCGTGGGCCTGTCGCCGGGGACGGTGGCCACCGACATGCAGGTGGCGATCCGGGATTCGGGCGTCAATCCGGTGAGCAAGCTGGATTGGGACAAGCATATCCCGGCGGAATGGGTCGCGCGGGCGATGGTGTGGCTGTGCACGGAGGC
>JAHDDY010000032.1:0-27351 GCA_020629115.1 Paracoccaceae bacterium
CGGAGGGGCCATGCCCGCGCTGAAACTCGATACGATCGACCGGCACATCCTCGCCGAACTCCAGGCGGACGGGCGAATCACCAATGTCGAGCTGTCGCGGCGGGTCGGCATCTCCGCGCCGCCCTGCCTGCGCCGGGTGCGCGCGCTGGAGGAGGCGGGGCTGGTGCGCGGCTACCATGCCGATCTGGATGCGCGGGCGCTGGGCTTCGACGTGATGGTCTTCGCCCAGGTCGGCCTGCGCAGCCAGGCGGGGGCCGATCTCATCGCCTTCGAGGAGCAGGTGGCGGACTGGCCGCTGGTGCGCGACTGCTACATGCTCAACGGCGAGGTGGATTTCCTGCTGCGCTGCGTCGCGCCCGACCTGTCGAGCTTCCAGCGCTTCCTGACCGACGAGCTGACCGCCGCGCCCAACGTGGCGAGCGTGCGCACGCAACTCGTCGTCCGCGCGGGCAAGACCGCGCCGGGCCTGCCGCTCGACCTGGTGGCGGAGGGCGGCGCGGAATAGCGTCCGCACCGCACGATCCGGGTGGCCGCCCGGGACTCCGTCGCCGTATGGACAAGGCGGGAGGAACCACCATGGCCATCGTCTTCACACCGCTCGACACCGCCACCGTCCGCGCCCTGCGCGCCTCGGCTGCGGATGCCTACGGACTGGCGCCGGAACGTCATCTTTCGGACGGGGATGGCGTTCCCTGCCGCCACTGCCTCGATTTCGTGCCGGAAGGGGAGCCGTATCTGATCTGCGCCCATCGCCCCTTCGCGGGGCTGCATCCCTATGCCGAGACGGGGCCGATCTTCCTGTGCGCGACGGACTGCGCGCCCGGGGGCGGCCCGGACCTGCCGCCGTTCCTCGACAGCCCGTCCTACATCCTGCGCGGTTACGGCCCGGACGAGCGGATCGTCTACGGGACGGGCAGGGCGGTGGCGCGTGCGGATATCGTCGCGCGCGGGACGGCGCTGCTCGCCCGTCCCGATATCGCCTTCGTCCACGTCCGGTCGGCGTCGAACACCTGCTACCATTGCCGCATCGACCGGGCGGGGGACGGCGCGGCTATCGCTGCGAGCTGAGATCCGTGATGAAGAACTTGCGCGGGTCGATGTAGAGGCCGCGGCGCACGTTCTGCAACCGGATGATGCTCGTCTGGTTGCGCGCGTCGGTGGTGATCCACTGCTGCAGGCCGATGGGGTTGGACGAGAAGATCATGGTGATCGAGCCATCGCCCGGATTGCGCGGATCGACGGCCTGGACGCGCACCACGCCGGGCGCGCGCTCGACCGACTGGATCGCCCCTTCCGCGCCGAGGTTCACGTTGCGCTTGAGCAGCATGTTCAGCGGCGTGCGGCTGAGCGGGATGCGGTCGGTGGTCTTCAGCTCCCGGTTCAGCACGGCGGCCCAGGTGCCGTCCGCGATGACGGTGATGGGGGAGGGGTCGAAATACTCGAAGCGCAGGCGGCCCGGGCGGCGCATGTAGAACACCCCCTGCTGCGTGCGCCCGTCACCGTAGACCTGCACGAAATCGCCCTGCATCGTGCTGATGCCATTCAGGTACTGGTTCAGCGCGGCGACCGTCTGCCGGTCGTAGCCCTGCGCGTGGACGGCGGGGGCGGCGAGGGAGCCGGTCGCGAGGGTCGCGGCGGCACCGAGGAGGAGGGTTCTGCGTTCCATGGAAGTGTCCTATAGAGCGAGTGGGGCGATTATCGGGCCTCGATGAGGATTTCGCGCTTGCCGGCATTGTTGGCCGGGGTGACGACGCCTTGCTCCTCCATCTGCTCGATCAGCCGCGCGGCGCGGTTGTAGCCGATCTGGAGGCGGCGCTGGATGTAGCTGATGGTCGCGCGGCGGTCGTGGGCGACGATGGCGACGGCCTGGTCGTAGAGCGTCTGGTCGTCGGTCTCGCCGCCGCCGAGGCCCAGGAGCTGGTCTAGCTCCGCGCTGTCCCCGCCCTCTTCCTCGAAGGCGACCTGGTCCGTCGCCTCGCCATGCGCGCGCAGGTCGGCGGCCACGCGCTCGACCTCCTCGTCCGAGACGAAGGGGCCGTGGACGCGCGTAATGCGCCCGCCGCCCGCCATGAACAGCATGTCCCCCTGGCCGAGGAGCTGCTCGGCCCCCTGCTCGCCGAGGATGGTGCGGCTGTCGATCTTCGAGGTGACCTGAAAGCTGATCCGGGTGGGGAAGTTGGCCTTGATCGTGCCGGTGATCACATCGACGGAAGGGCGCTGGGTCGCCATGATGATGTGGATGCCCGACGCGCGCGCCATCTGGGCGAGGCGCTGGATGCAGGCCTCGATCTCCTTGCCCGCGACCATCATCAGGTCGGCCATCTCGTCCACCACGACGACGATGAAGGGCAGGGTCTCGGGGTCGTAGGTCTCCGTGATGACATTGCCCATCTCGTCGACGCCCTCGCGGCTGAGCTGCTCGCCCGCCTGCATCGCCGCGCGCATCTTGAGATTGTAGCCCTCGATGCCACGCACGTTCATCTGCGCCATCTTCTGGTAGCGGCTCTCCATCTCGCGCACGACCCATTTCAGGGCCATCACGGCCTTCTTCGGGTCGGTCACGACCGGGGACAGCAGATGCGGGATGCCGTCGTAGACGCTCAGCTCCAGCATCTTCGGGTCGATCATGATGAGGCGGCATTCCTCGGGCGTGTGCCGGTAGAGCAGCGACAGGATCATCGAGTTGATCGCCACCGACTTGCCCGCCCCGGTCGTCCCGGCGACCAGCAGATGCGGCATCTTGGCGAGGGATTCGAACTTGATCGAGCCGTCGATCTCCTTGCCGAGGGCCAGCGGCAGGTTCATGTCCGAATCGACCAGCCTTTCGAGGATCTCGCGCAGGTTCACCATCTCGCGCTTCTCGTTCGGCATCTCGATGCCGATGACGGAGCGACCCCGCACCGGGGCGACGCGCGCCGAGAGCGCGCTCATGGAGCGGGCGATATCGTCCGACAGGCCCACCACCCGCGCTGCCTTCGTCCCGGCAGCGGGTTCCAGTTCGTGGAGGGTAACGACCGGGCCTTGCCGGGCATCCACGATCTCGCCCTTCACGCCGTAATCGTCGAGCACCTTCAGCAGCTCGCCCGATTCGACGCGCAGTTCCTGCTCCGTCGCCGGGCGGATGCTGCGCTGGGGCTGGGCGAGCAGGTCGAGGGGGGGCAGGATGCCGGTGCCGGCCTCCTTGCGCCGCTTCATGGCGGCCTTGCGCTTGCGCGCGCCGGGGGCGGCCTTCTCCGACGGCACGGGCGGATCGGCCTTGAGTGGCGGGGCGGCGACCGGCTCCTCCACCGGCTCGGCGGCGATGATAGGCGCGGGCGCGGCCTTGCGGCGGCGCGTGGCCGAGGGCGGGGCGACGCCTTCGAGGGTCGGCGGATTCTCGGCCACCGCCACGGGGCGCAGCTTGCGGGTCAGATCCCGGCTGCGGCTGAGCGTGGTCTCGGTCAGGGCCGCGCGGTTCTCGCGGGAGAAGACCTGCCGGTAGGAATCGAGGATGTGCCGCTTGAACCAGTCCGCCTCCTCCCGCGTGACCCCGCAGGCGAGGGCAATGGCGGCGATGGACAGCAGGCAGAAGATCAGGCCCGGAATCTGGAACGGCGCGCCGAAATCGAGGGCCGCGAGACCGCGCGCGAAGGGCCGGATGACGAAGTCGCCGAGCCAGCCGCCATGCCCCAGCAGCCCGTCGATCCGCCCCGGCAGGGCGGAGAGAAAGGCGCTTGTGGCGACCACGGCGGCGAAGCCCGCCCCGACCAGGCGCAGGGGCACGATGACCATGCGGTCCCACGACCCCGTCCACAGCCGGATGGACCAGATGCCCAGCACCACCGGCACCAGCGCCGCCGTGCGCCCGACGGTCAGCAGCAGCAGCGCCGCGAGCTGCGCCCCGGCCCCGCCAAGCCAGTTGGACGCCGGGGCGGAGGTCGCGTTCAGGAAGCTGGGGTCCCGGGGCGAGTAGGTCAGCAGCGTCACGAACAGCAGGAGCGCCACCGCGCCCAGTATCCCGGCGCAGACCCGGTTTGTCATGCCGCCGAAGAGCGGTGTGCCGCCCGTCGTCTCGGACGAGGTATCGGTCGTCATGGTCACGCTGTCGCCTCCACGCTGTGCCGTGCCTGTGCCCCCAGGATGTCCGCGATGGCCGCCAAGCCGGGCCGCAAGGTATCGGGCGGCTCCACCAACGCCGCGCGGATGAAACGGCTGCCGGGGTTCGTTCCGTCGATGAAGCGCGGGTCGCCCCGGCCCAGATACGCCCCCGGCAGAACCCGGACGCCGCGCTCGCGCCAGAGCGTCACGGTCGTCGCTTCCCCGTCGCCCACGTCCAGCCATAGGAAGAATCCTCCGCGCGGGGCCGTGTAGCCGGGCAGGCCGCCGAGCATGTCGTCCGCCAGCGCGAACTTCTCGCGGTAGAGCGCCCGGCTCGCCGTCACATGCGCCTCGTCCCGCCACAGCGCCTCCGCCGTGTGCAGCACGGGCAGGGGCGAGGGTGCCCCGGCATAGGCGCGCAGGCGCTTCATCGCCTGTATCGGCCCCTCGCCCCCGGCGACAAAGCCGCTGCGCAGGCCCGGCGCGTTCGACCGCTTCGACAGGGAATTGAACACCAGCACATGGTCGAGCGAGACCCCCTCGGCCACCGCCGCCTCCAGCCCCCCGGGCGGGGGCGGGCCGTCGGGGTATATCTCGGAATAGCATTCGTCGAAGCCGACGATGAAGTCGTACTGCTCCGCCAGCGCCGCGATGCCGCCCAGCCGCTCCCGGCTCGCCACCGCTCCCTGCGGGTTGGACGGGGAGCAGTAGAAGGCGAAGGCCGTGCGGGCGAGGAGGTCCTCGGGGAGGCTGGCGTAATCGGGGAGCCAGCCGTTCTCCGCCAGCGCCGGCACGAAGACCGGTTCGGCCCCCACGGCCAGCGCGGCGGCGGCGTAGCACTGGTAGAACGGATTCGGAATCAGGACGGCGGCGCGCTCGCCGTTCTTCGTGGAGGGGGCCAGGGCCATGACGGCCATGAACAGCCCCTCGCGCGTGCCGTTGAGCGGCAGGATGCTGCGATCCGGGTCGAGCGTGCCCTCGGGCAGGGCATAGCGCGCGGCGAGCCAGTCGCCCACCGCCGCGCGAAAGCCCGGCGTGCCGTCGATGGGCGGATACTTCGCGTATCCCGCCCCGTGCCGGGCGAGGGATTCGTGCAGGAGGTCCGGCATCGGATGGCGCGGCTCGCCGATGGACATGGCAACTGGCTCGCCCCCCGGCGGGTGGCGATCGAGCAAGGCCCGCAGACGCGGAAAGGCGTATTCGGGCAGATCGGAGAACCTGCGCGGTATCATGTATCTTCTGCTCGTTCGGCCCGGCGTCGATGCGCCCGGCTTCTGGACAAGTCTTTGCGACCCTTGGGTATACGATACGTTAACGAAACCCGTTTCGTCCAGCCTTTCGAGACCGTGGCCCCTCAGCGCGCGGGGCCGTCCGCGTCCTCGGCCTTGTCCTGGAGCAGTTCGGCGCGGGTGTCGTCGCGGGCGGCGGCGATGAGCTTCTGCACCCGGGGCGCGACGATCCACTCGATGAGCGGGACGGTGCAGGCGGTCGAGACGAGAATCACCGCCCATTTCGGCCAGTCGATGTCGAGCCACTGGAACCCGTAGGAGATCAGGAGGACGGACGGATAGACGCAGACCCAGATGAGCAGGGTCAGGGCAAGGCTCTCGCGGCGGGTCATGGGCTTCCGATTCGATGAAAACGATTGAAGGGCGCGACAGGTCAATGCCGCGCCCCCCATCCCGTTCCGCCCGTGGGCATCAGCGCGGGAAGCTGACCGTCACCGCGAGGCCGCCCCGGTCGCTGTCGCCGAGGATCAGGTCGCCGCCATGCACACGGGCCGCATCGCGGGCGATGGAGAGGCCCAGGCCCGTGCCGCCGCCGCGATCCTGGTTGCGGGCGGCATCGCCCCGGACGAAGGGGCGCAGCATCTCCTCGCGCCGCTCGGCGGGGACGCCGGGGCCGTCATCCTCCACGACGATGGAGACGCGCCGCGCCTCCGCCCGCAGGGTCACCCAGACCCCGCCGCCCCCGTACTTGCCCGCATTCTCGATCACGTTGCGCAGGCATCGGCGCACGCCGTCGGGCCGCAGGGTCAGGATCGCCCCCTCGTCCTCGCCCTCCGGCGGCAGGGCGAGACGGACCGTGCGCCCGTGCCGGCGCTCGTCGGCGACGATCTCCTCCAGCAGGGCGCGCAGGTCGACCGGCTCCGGCACCTCGCCGGTCTCGCCCCGCGCGAAGTCGAGGAAGCCCTCGACCATGCGCTCCATCTCGTCCACGTCGCGCAGCAGCCGCGCGGCCTCCTCCTCGTCGTCGAGCATGGCCAGCGACAGGCGCATCCGGGTCAGCGGGGTGCGCAGGTCGTGGCTGACCCCCGACAGCATCAGCGTGCGCTGGGCGATCTGGCGCTCGATGCGCGAGCGCATGGTCAGGAAGGCGTGGGAGGCGCGGCGCACCTCCTCCGCGCCGGACGGGCGGAAGTCGGCCGGGGCGGGCTGGCCCTTCCCGAACGCCTCGGCCGCGCGGACCAGCTGGCTGATGGGGCGCACCTGGTTGCGCAGGAAGGCGATGGCGACGACGATCAGGAAGATCGACACCGCGCCCATCCAGACCAGCAGGAAATGCGGGTTGCGGGTGGTCAGGCGGCGCTCGGGCACGATGGCGCGCACCACGCCCCCGGAGACCTGGATCGCGACATGCACCTTGCGGTGTTCGCGGGCGGTGTCGATGCTGACGGGATAGCCCGTATCCTCGCGCAGGGTCGCGACGATGGCGCGGTCCACGATGCGGTAGAAGGGGCGCTCCGGCTGGGGCGGGATGAAGGCGTCCGCCTCGAAGGACAGCGGGTAGCCGATGCCGGTCGACAGCTCCGACACCGTGCGCGCGACGGTGTCGCGGTCGGTCTGGGCCTCGACCACCGAGGCGAAGCTGCGCAGTTCGCGCGCGATGGTGGCGCTCATCTGCCGGGTCACGCCGTCGAGATGGCGCTCCAGGAAGACGAGCGTGACCGTGATCTGGATCAGGATCACGGGGATCAGGAGGATCAGCAGCGCCCGCCCGAACAGGCCCCGGGGCAGCCATCGGTGCCGCAGGAGCCGCGCGTCGATCATCCCGCCTTGCGGAGATAGACGTAGAACGCCCCGTCCCCCCCGTGGCGGCGATGGGCCTGGTACAGGCCGACGATGGCCCCGGCGAGGGGCGGCTGGCCGAGCCAGCGGGGCACGTCGCGGCGCAGCACGCCCTCGGACCGCTCCATCGAGAAGCCGCTCTCGGACGGGGCCGTGTAGCGGCGGCCCTTGCCGGTGATGACGAGGACGCAGCGCAGCCCCCTCGCCCGCGAATCGAGGATGAACCGGGTGAGCGCCGAATGGGCGCGGTCGGCGGTCATGCCGTGCAGGTCCAGCCGGGCATCGGGCGCGCGCTCGCCCCGGCGCAGGGCGCGGGCGGTGCGGCGGTCGAGGCCGGGGGTGATGTCGCGCAGCGGCTCCACATCTGGGGGGCGGGGGCTGAACCGGGTCAGCACGGGCGGGGGCGGGCGGGCGAAGGGGCGCGGCGGCTCGGCCACGGGGGCCTGCTCGATGCGGGGCAGGGGGCCGGGCCTGCCGTCGGGATGGTCGGGCGGCTGAAGAGCATCGCGCATCCGCGAGAGAACCGTATCCGAGTTCACGGCCTTCCAGAGCGCGAGTTCCTGCTCGGTCGCGCGCCGGTCGCGCCTGTCCCGGCGGCTCATGACGCGGGGCCGAAGATCCGCTCGTATGCCGCGCGCGGGGTCAGGGCGACGAGGGTGCCGCCGCGATCCCGGGTCGAACCCGCCGCCTTGCCCGCCCCGTCGCCCGAACCGAAGAAGAAGTCGGCCCGCCGCGACCCCTTGATCGCGCCCCCGGTATCGAGCGCGAGGGTCAGGCGGCGCATCGGCCCGACCGGGGTGTCCAGCTCGACCCACATGGGGATGCCGAGGGCGTAGTAGCGCGGGTCGATGGCGATGGCGCGCTGGGAGGGCAGGGGCTGACCGAAGGAGCCGATGGGGCCGAGCGTCGGGTCGGCGTTCAGCTCCTCGCGCTCGACGAAGAAGACATAGGACGGGTTCGTGCCGAGCAGTTCGTCGCGCCGGTCGGGATTGGCCGCTATCCACGCCTCGATGCTTTCCTTCGAGACCTGATCCAGTTCCATCGCCTCCCACTCGACCAGGGTGCGGCCGATGGCCTTGTAGGGATGCCCGTTCTTACCGGCATAGCCGACCCGCGCGACGGAGCCGTCCTGCAGGCGGATGCGGCCCGATCCCTGGATGTGCAGGAAGAAGCTCTCGACCGGGTTGTCGAGCCAGAACAGTTCCAGCCCCCGTCCGTCCAGCGCGCCCGCGTCGATGGCGGCGCGGTCGAAATAGGGGGTCCGGTCGCCCAGGTCGTCCGGTTTGGCATAGAGCGGGAAGCGGTACGGCCCGCCCCGCGTACGCGATCCGCGCAGTTCCGGCTCGTAATAGGCGGTGAAGAGGGCGGTGCCGCCTTCTGCGCCGCCCAGGGCGACGGGGGTGAAATGCTTCTCGAAGAAGGCGGTGGCGTCGCGCGCATTCGCCGCGTCGCGGCAGGGGGCGGCCCAGTCCGCGCCGGTGCCGAAAAGCGGCGCACCGCCCATCTTCTGCCCCCCGATACCGGAATCGGCGGGCTTGTCGGTGATCTTCTCGCAGGCATCGCGCAGGGCGGCGAGGGCGGGCTGGTGGTCGCCCGTGGACCAGCCTTCCAGCGCATCGAACGAGACCGCCTGCACCGTATCCTCCGGCACGTCGGGAACGGGGGCCGGGCGCGGGGCGGCGGACGGGGATGGGGACGGCCTCGCCCCCGGCGTCAGGGGAACGGTCGTCGGCAGGGGGCGATCGGCGGTGGCGATATCGCCCGGCCCGGTGGCCGTTCGCGCCGCGCAGCCGCCCAGCAGCGACAGGAGCACGGCGCAGGCGGCGAGGCGGCGGGCGGCGGGACCGGCGGCACGCATCGGATCAGTCGCCGGTCTCGACGAGTATCCAGGCGGGATCGTCCGTCCCGAGCGTGCGCTCGAAGGTCCACAGGTCGTTCATCCGTCGCACCATCTCCGGGTCGCCCTCGACGATCTCGCCGTTCGCGTCGCGCACGGCCACGATCATCTCGGCATCGAAGCGCATCTCGACCTGCATGGCGTTCGTCGCCTCGTCGAGCCGGGCGTCCACGATTTTCGAGCTGCGCAGGCCGATGAAGCGGGCATCGACCGACAGGCCCTGCTCCCGGCGCGCGTCGATGGCTGCCTCGAAGCTCTCCATCACGTCGGGGGCGAGGAGGGGGCGCAGCGTGTCCTTGTCGCCGGTCTCGAAGGCCATCAGGATCATCTCGTAGGCCGCGCGCGCCCCCTCGATGAAGCGCACGGCGTTGAAGCCCGGCTCGATGCCCTTGGCGGCGATCAGCGTGCGCCCGAGGGGGCTTTCGAGATCGGCGACGGTGGAGACGTCGCTGTGATCGTCCGGCAGGGGTTGCGCCCCCGGGTCGCGGCCCGGGAACTGGACGACCGTGTCGGCCTCCTCCCGGGCGGGGGCGTCGCCGCCGTTCTTGCCGCCGAACCACTCCTCGGTATTCTCGTGCCCCGTCTTGGTACCCAGGGCGTCGCGCAGGCGCAGGAACAGGAACCCGGCGACGGCGGCGAGGACGATGATTTCAACCATGGAGTTCCCATAACGCTTGCTGGAAAAGGCGCGCGCGGCGCTGTGCGCGATACCTTTCGATAACCTCGAAGGGCAATATAGGGGCAACCGTCGCCAAGCGGTAGGGGGTTGATGCGTTGCAAGCCCCGATGCCGCATGGTAGCCGAAGCCCCAACCCGCTCCAGAAGGATAGGTCTCCCATGGCAGAAAACCCCGAAGGCGCCGCGACCCGGCAGCCCAGCCCCCCCTCCATCAGCATCAGCGCCCAGCTCGTCCGCTCGCTCACCTTCCGCAACGCCGGCGCGCTCCAGTCGCCCGACGGACAGCCGAGCGTGACCGTCAACATCAACGTCGACGCGGGCAAGCGGTCCGAGACGGAATTCATGGTCGGCCTACGCATCGAGGCGGCCTCGAAGACCGAGACGCAGGAATTCTACGACGTGTCGCTCGATTACGCGGGGGTCTTCCAGATCACCAACTACGAGGCCAACATGCTGGAGCCGCTGCTCCTCATCGAATGCCCGCGCATCCTGTTCCCCTTCACCCGCCGGATCATCGCCGACGTCACCCGCGACGGCGGCTATGCGCCGCTGATGCTCGACCCGGTCGATTTCGTCGCGCTCTACCGGCGCGAGGTCACCCGGCGCGCCCAGGAGAAGGCGGGAGGGCAGGCCGACACCGCCGGGGGCAATCCGTCGGTGAACTGATGCCGCGTCCCGCCGCGCGTCACGGGGCCGGCCCACCCTCCGGCACCGGCGCGGCCTCGCGCGGGAAGGTCAGGCGCAGGGTGTAGCGCTCCGGGGTGACGGTGCGGCGGACATGGCCGCGCAGCTGCCGCGCGAAGCTGTCGATCAACTGGGTGCCGAGGCCCGCGGCGGTCGCGTCGGCATCCATGCTCTTGTGCGCGTTCACGATGGTCAGGTCGAGCGTCTGCGGCCCGGACTCGCGCAGGGTGAGCCGGAGGGCGCGCTTGCCGCCCCGGCCCAGCCCGTGCTTGAAGGCGTTGGCGACCGCTTCCGCCGTGAAGAGGGCGAGCGGCAGGGCGCGGTCGGGGCCTTCGGTATGGGCGATCATGTCGAATTTCAGCGCCACGTCCCCGCCGTCGCGCTCGCGCGATTCGCGGGCGTTCTCCACGATCTCGCGCAGGAGGGCGTCGATGCGGATGGCGTTCACCCGCTCGGCCTCGGACAGGCGCTTGTGGACGGCGGCGAGGCCGAGGATGCGGTCCTGGAGCCGCTGCAGGCTCTCGCGCTCGCGCTCGTCATCGGCGGTGCGCAGTTGCAGGTTCGTCAGGCTGACGATCATCTGGAGGTTGTTGCGGACGCGGTGGTAGACCTCCTTGAGGAGCGCGTCCTTCTCGTCCAGCGAATGGCGCAGCGCGTCCTCGCGCTCCTCGATCTCCTGGGCCATGCGGTCGAAGCTGTCGCCCAGCGCGGCCAGCTCCAGCGGCGCCTCGCGCATGCCGCTCGCGCGCAGGCTGCGACCGCTGCGGGCGTAGGCGCTGACGAGGCGGTCGAGATAGATCACGTGGCGCAGGGCGAAGCGGTCCACGGCGAAATAGCCCACCAGCACAGCCATGCCCCACATGACGAGCGGCAGCAGCAGCGCCAGGAGCTGCGGCAGCGTCAGCGCGCCGGTCGCGTGGTTCTCGGGCCAGCTCGACACGGCGTAGACGTCGCGCTCGAACAGCGGCGCGATGGCGTAGATGCGCTCCTCCCCGGTGCTGGCGGTGCCGAGGCGCGGGCCGGGCGGGTCGTCGAGCATCGCGCGCAAGGTCCCGCGCGCCGGCAGCCAGGTGGTGTCCGATTCGTCCATGGGCCGGGCCACGGCGAGGCCGCTCCCGTCGATGATGGCGAAGCGCGATTCGTCGTTGCGCTCGGGGGCGGAGGCCCAGTCGATGTAGACGCTCGGCAGCGACAGCGCGATCGAGCCGACAAGCTCCTCGCCCCGGAAGAGGGGGGTGCTCACCACGACCACCGGCTTCTTCGAGATCGGGCCGTCCTGGTACACCGTGACCATGCGGCGCGGGTCGGCGACGAATCTCTGGTATTCGGGCGTCGGGCGCAGGTCGAACGGCTGTCGCAGCGGATAGCCGCAGCGCATGAACCCGTCCTGCCCCGCGACGCCGCCGAAGCTGATCCTGTCGTCGGAGGAGACGATACGCCGAAGCCCCTCCGTGCATTCCTCAATCGGCATGAGCGGGCCGACCTGCCTGCTCAGCACGTCGAGGGCGCCGAAGGCTTCCCGGATCAACCCCTGCTCGCGCAGCGTCTCCTTGATGGCGGCATTGGCCAGGGTGGAGCGGCGCAGCTCCTTCGTGTCGGAGAAGACGGCATAGCCCTGGGCCACGGCGAGTACTCCGACGGGCAGGGTGGCGAAGGCGAGGAGGAGGGCGACCTGAAGCCGCAGGCTGAGCGAACGCCCGCCGCCCTCCGGCGGGGCCGTATCGTGGCGTGCGCCCTGCATGGTCAGACGGGGGTCGCCGCGGCCGGCCCGTCCGTTCTCTCGTTCGTTCCGAGGATCTCGGACAGGCGCGCGCGGGCGCGGTTGACGCGGCTCTTGACGGTGCCCACGGCACAGCCGCAGATCTGCGCCGCCTCGTCGTAGGTCAGCCCCGACGCCCCCACGAGGGTCAGCGCCTCGCGCTGGTCGGCGGGGAGCTGCGCGAAGGCCTTCTCGAAGTCGCGCATGTCCATCACCCCGTCCTGGGCCGCGCGGTCGGGGACCTGCGCGGCGATCTTGCCATCGACATCCTCCACCTCGCGGCGGAACTTGCGGAACTCAGAATAGAAGGTGTTCCGGAGGATGGTGAACAGCCAGGCCCGCATGTTTGTTCCGGCGGTGTAGCTTCCCAGGTTGCTCCATCCCTTCAGGACGGTCTCCTGGACGAGGTCGTCGGCATGGGACGCATCGTTGGCCAGGCTGCGCGCGAAGGCCCTGAGGGCGGGAATATGGCTGACCAGTTCCTCCTGTCGGAGATCATGGTCCATCATCCTCGCCGCCCCTCCTGTTTCAGTCTGTCCAGCAGCGACTGCAGCGAATCCGGGATCGGCTCGTCGACCACCTGATCGTAGACGCGCTTGATGCTGCGCGAGATTTCGTCCCGCCCGTCGTCCGACCGGCCGTAGCCTTTTCCGGTATGGCGATCATGATCCATCTTGCGCTCGCCAGAAAGAGAAATATGTCCTGTGACATACCGAAGTAGGCCTGACGCCGAAAGGTTCCATCCCGTGATGGACCCGGAGGCCGTTTTGGCATTAGAACGTCACGAGAGACATCCCCCAGAGGCACGGCCGATCCCGATGACAAACGACCCCTCCCCCGATCTTCATTCGGCCATCGCGCCGCACCTGCCGATGCTGCGCCGCTACGCGCGCGCCCTGTCGGGCAACCAGAAGCGGGGCGACCTGTTCACCGTGATGACGCTGGAGGCGGTGCTGGCCGATGCCAGCGCCTTCGATCTCGACCTCGCGCCCAAGGTGGCCCTGTTCAAGACGTTCCGTTCGGTCTGGTTCGAGGTCGACGGAAACCCCGACATCGAATCGCCCCTCGAAGGGGCGACGCGCAAGCGCCTCGACCAGATCGCCCCCGATGCGCGCCAGGCCTTCCTGCTCGGCGCGCTGGAGGATTTCGGCACCGACGATATCGCCTCCGTCCTCGGCACGACGACCGACGAGGCGCAGGCGCTCTACGACGCGGGCCTGTCCACCATCCGCGAGAACACCCACGCGCGCGTGCTCGTCATCGAGGACGAGCCGATCATCGCCATGGATATCAAGTCCATCGTCGAGGAGCTGGGCCACGAATGCACCGGCATCGCCGATACGCGCGACGCCGCCGTGCGGATGGCGCGGGAGACCCCGCCCGACCTGGTGCTGTCGGATATCCAGCTCGCCGACAACTCCTCCGGCATCGACGCCGTGCGCGATATCCTGGCCGATATCTCCGTGCCGGTCATCTTCATCACCGCCTATCCCGAGCGGTTCCTGACCGGCGAGCGGCCCGAGCCGGCCTTCCTGATCACGAAGCCCTTCAAGCGCCGCAACGTGCAGGCCGCCGTCAGCCAGGCGCTGTTCTTCAACGACGCGACGCTGATCGAGGACCTGCCGGAAAGCTAGCGCAGGAGCTGGGGCCGGTAGCGGATGCCGCGCCGGGCCTCCTGCGGCAGGTGGCGGTTCAGGCGGCGGTTGACGAGACCGAAGCATCCGATCACCGCGAGCGTCAGCAGGATGAAGTACCCCGCGAGGATGGGGTAGGGGATGAAGGGGTTGAACGTCTTGTCCGCGAAGTAGTTCGCGTAGTAGAGCGCGTCCCCCCGCTGCTGCCGCGCCGGGAACCCCGCGAAGAACACCAGCGTCGTCGCATGGAACAGGAAGATCGCCTCGTTCGTGTAGGCGGGCCAGCCCAGACGCAGCATGGTCGGCCAGACGACGCGCCGGAACCGGGACCAGCCGGACAGGCCGTAGGCATCCGCTGCCTCCGTATCGCCCTTCGGGATTGATTGCAGCGCGCCGTGGAAGATCTCCGCCGAATAGGCCGCCGTGTTCAGGAACAGGACGATCAGCGCGCCCCAGACCGCCGAGGTCAGCGGGTCGAAGACGGGCGAGACGCCCTTCAGCGACAGGAACAGGAAGTAGGCGAAGAAGAACTGGATGAAGAGCGGCGAGCCGCGGAAGACGAAGACGAACCACTCGGCGGGCTTACGCAGGAGCGGATTGCCTGATGCCTTTCCCAGCGCCAGCGCGGTCGCCAGCACGAACCCGCCCAGGAGCGCCAGCACACCGAAATAGATGTTCCAGATCATCCCCGAGCCGATGAGGGTGAACTGCTGGCACAGCGTGAAATCCGAACGCGGCAGCAGCCGCTCGCCGTAGCCGATGGCGCGGAAGGCGTAGTCGGCGATGGTCTGGGCGCAGCTCATGGAATGTGTCTCGGGACGTTGAAGATAATGCTCTGCCCCGGACCCAGATCCGGGGCCTGTCGAAGTAGGGCGCTCAATTCATACAGGCCCCGGATCAAGTCCGGGGCAGAGCGCTTTTCCCACCTCCTCACGCCGCCGCCTTCCGCTGCGCTTCGCCCGCCGCCGTGGCCTGTCCGCGGTTCAGCCGGGCCATGACGCGGCTTAGCACCACCTCGGAGACCTTCGTGAAGGCGAGGTAGAAGACCAGCAGGGCGAGGAAGTACCACATGCGCCAGTCGCCGTGGGGGTAGTCGGTGAAGCGCGGCGTCTTCGTCCCGCCCAGCTCCCGCGCCCAGTAGACGATATCCTCGACCCCGAGCAGGAACAGAAGCGGCGTCGCCTTGATGAGCACCATCCACAGGTTCGACAGGCCGGGCAGGGCGTAGACCCACATCTGCGGCACCAGCACGCGGCGCGTCACCTGTCGCTGTGTCATGCCGTAGGCTTCCGCCGTTTCAAGCTGGGCTTTCGGCACCGCCCGCATCGCGCCGTAGAGCACGTTCGCGGCGAAGGCCCCGAAGACGATGGCGAAGGTCAGGACGGCGAGCATGAAGCCGTAGGTCTCGTGCTGCCATTGCGGCGCGCTGTTCAGCGGCAGTTTGGCGGCCTGGCAGACGACGAAGTCGTTTCCCTGCCGGATCGGCTCCTCCCAGTCGGGGCACAGCACCTGATGGCGCAGGTATTCGAACCCCTGATCCAGCGCGATGACGAAGAAGAGGAAGAACGCGATGTCCGGCACGCCCCGCACGATGGCGGTGTAGCCCTTGCCGAACCAGCGCAGCGGCGCGATCCGGCTGCGCGCCGCCATCGCCCCGCCATAGCCGAACAGCAGCGCGGCGGGCGCGGTGACGGCCAGCAGCAGCAGCACGACCCCGACGGCGTAGTATAGGTTCATGTGCTTGCCCGTGGTCAGGTAGCAGGCGAACCAGCGCGTCGTGTCGAGCGTGGCGGGGTCGGTGCAGAAATCGAAGATGGGGCGGGCCTTTCGGATGAAAGGGGGGGGATCTGCTGCCCCGGATGCACTGCAACACGCCGTGTTACCGCGCTGATCCGGGGCCTACCGCAACGAAGCGCCTCACTCGAAAAGGCCCCGGACCAGCAGCGCATCACTTCGTGCTGCGCGGCATCCGGGGCAGGGCCAATTTATCAGAACGTCGCCGAATCCGGCAGCCATTCCTTGATCAGCGCGTTGAGCGAGCCGTCCTCCTTCATCGACTGGATCGCGGCGGTCAGCTTGTCGCGCAGCTCCGTGTCGCTCTGACGCACGCCCGCGCCTATGCCGCCGCCGATCAGGATGTCGTCGCCGACGATCGACAGCTCGCTCTCGGCCTCGGCAAGGGGCAGGAGATACGCCTTGTCGGCCAGCACCGCGTCCGCCTCGCCGTTGCGCACGGCGGCGACCGTCTCCTCGGGAGTGGCGAATTCCAAGAGGGTCGCGCCGTCCATCTCGGCGATGTGGCTCGCCTGGATGGTGCTCGACTGGGCCGCGATGACGCCGGTCTCCAGATCGGCATCGTCGGAGGCGGCGAGGAAGGCCGAGGGGTCGGGCTGGGTGTAGTTCTCGGAAAAGTCGATGACTTCCTTGCGCTCGTCGGTGATCGACATGCCCGCCATGATCACGTCGTAGTTGCCGGAGACGAGGTTGGGGATGATGCTGTCCCAGTCGTTCGTGACCCATTCGCAGGTCAGCTCGGCCCGCTCGCACAGTTCGTCACCCAGCGCGCGCTCGAACCCGTCGACCTCGCCGTCGTCGTTGATGAAGTTGTAGGGGGCATAGGCCCCTTCGGTGCCGAGGCGCACGGTCTTGTCGTGGCCGTCGGCCAGCGCCGCGCCCGTGCCGAAGGCGAGCATCGTGGCGGCAAGGATGATGGTCTTCATGGATGGTCTCTCCCGGTGGTGGTTGTTCATGCGGGGACGGTGGCCGAGAGGAAGCCTCGCAGCCGCTCCGTCCCCGGATTGCCGAAGAGGGCGGCGGGCGCCCCCTCCTCCTCGATCCTGCCCTGGTGCAGGAAGACGACATGGTCGCTCACGTCGTGGGCGAGGCGCATGTCGTGGGTGACGATGATCATGGTCCGGCCCTCCTCGGCCAGCCCCTTGATGACGCGCACGACCTCCTGCTCCAGCTCCGGGTCGAGGGCGCTGGTCGGTTCGTCGAACAGGAGGGCTTTCGGCTCCATGCACAGCGCCCGGGCGATGGCCGCGCGCTGCTGCTGTCCGCCCGAAAGCATGGCCGGGTACACGTCGCACTTGTCGCCGATGCCGACCTTGGCGAGATAGCCGCGCGCGGCTTCCTCGACTTCGCCGCGCGGGCGGCCCAGCACGGTGACGGGGGCCTCCATGACGTTCTGCAGGATGGTCATGTGCGCCCAGAGGTTGAACTGCTGGAACACCATGCTGAGGTTGGTGCGGATGCGGATGAGCTGTGCCCGGTCGCCGGGGCGGCGGTCGTGGCCCGTGCCCTTCCAGACCACCGGCTCGCCGCAGAACAGCACGTCGCCGCGCTGGCTGTTCTCCAGGAGGTTGGCGCAACGCAGCAGGGTGGACTTGCCCGATCCTGAAGAGCCGATGAGCGAGGTGACGGAACCGGCGGGGGCCGTGATGTCCACGCCCTTGAGAACCTCCAGCGCGCCGTAGGCCTTGTGGAGGTCGCGGATTTCGATGACCGGCGATGTCACGCGGACGGCACTCCCGTTGCACCCGCAAAAACTTGCGCATTTCTTAACGGATTGCAACGCCCTCGGCGCATGGCGGCCCCTTACGTCGTACCGTTTTTCAGCCGCCTCGGCGCGCCCGGATCGCGCGCCCGGTCGAGCCGGACGCGGATGAAGGCCGCCGCCTCCTCCATGGACGCGCGCGCCTCGGGCAGGTGGGGGCCGAAGAACTGCCACGCATGGGGTACGTCCGGGATGCCGTGCAGCACCACCTCGCCCCCCGCCGCGCGCAGCCGCTCGGCCATGCGCCTCGCGTCGTCGCGCAGGATCTCCGGCTCGCCGACGGTGATGAAGGTGGGCGGCGGGTCGGCATAGGTGCCGTAGAGCGGCGAGATCAGCGGATCGCGCGGGTTCCCGCCGCCGATGTAGAAGGCGGCCACCTCATCCACGCGCTCGGCGGGCAGCATCGCCTCGCAGGCGGCGTTCTCGCCGATGCTGTCGCCGGTATGCGCGAGGTCGACCCACGGGGACAGGGCGACGAGGCAGGCGGGGAGGGGGTAGCCCTTCTCCTGCGCCAGCAGCACGAGGGCGAAGACCAGCCCGCCCCCCGCGCTCTCACCCGCGACGGCGATGTCGCGTGCGTCGTAGCCCTGGGCCAGCAGGATGGCATAGGCGGCGAGGCAATCCTCCACCGCCGCCGGGGCCGGATGCTCCGGGGCGAGGCGGTAGTCGGGCACCATGACGCGCATCCCGGTCAGCCGGGCGAGCATGGCCGTGATCGAGCGGTGGGTCTTCGGCGACCCCATCACGTAGGCCCCGCCGTGCAGGTACAGCACGATCCGCCGCCGCGCCGCGCGCCCGCAGCTCACCCATTCCACCGGAATAGCGCCCCCCGGCCCCGGCACGCTGTCGGCGACGTACCGCGCCTCGCGCGGGACCCCGGGGATGAGCGCGGCGGATCGCTCCATGTTCCGCCGCGCTGCCTCCGGATCGGCGAGCTTCGCGAGGGCGGGGCGCACGACGCGGCGCAGGTAGAGGTTGGCGAGGGTCAGGCGGAAGCTCATGACAATACATCTAGTGCGTCCTCACCGGAACACGAAAAGTAAACAAATATACACCTATACGTTGCAATAAGGGACAACATACGCCATACGGAAATTCCTTGTACCGATAATTGTTTATATGGCGTTTGCTCAACCGGGGGGTTTGTGTGAATATATTAACGGAATCAAACAAAATCATCTCATAATGGGAGAACAGGTGTGACCGTCAAACCCTTCATCCTCGCCGGCCTTCTGACTTTCGGGCTAGGGATCGGCCCTATCCATGCTCAGCCCGCTCCGGGCGAGGAAACCGAGACCGCCGCCACCAGCCCTGCGCCGCAGCCATCCTTCGACAGCGATGCGCAGGACGCGGACGTGCAGACCTACGTGGTCAAGCGGGGCGATTCGCTGTCACGGATCGCGCGGCGCTTCTACGGCAATTCGGTGCTGTGGCAGCCGATCCTCAATGCCAACGCCGACAAGATACAACGCGGCGGACGGCTCATCTTCCCCGGCACGCGGCTCGTCATCCCCAACCTGGACGCGAGCGCGCCGCAGGTGGAGCAGGTCGTGGTGGAAGAGGGCACGCCCGCCCTCTCGATCGTCACCGGCAACGACTACGCGCCCTTCACCGATCAGGATCTGCCCGACGGGGGCATGTTCACGGATTTGGTGCGCACGGCGATGAACCGGGCGGGCTACGATCCGGAAATCGAGTTCCTGCCCTGGGACTACGCCATGCGCGCGACGCAGAAGGGCACTTTCAAGGCGAGTTTCCCGTGGTACGATACGAACGATCGCCGGGCGGCGTTATGGTATTCGCGTCCCGTCTACGAGGTGCTGATCGTCGTCTACCACAAGACCGGCGCGCCTCTGGTGTTCGAGGAGATCGACGATCTCGACGGGCTGAACCTCTGCCGCCCTGCGGGCTACTTCGACGACGATATCCGCGAGAAGGTCGAGGGCGGGCAGATCATCCGCACCGCGCCCGAGACGCCGGCCAACTGCTTCGAGATGCTGGTCGAGGGGGATGTAGACGTGGTGTCCTTCTCTGCCATGGTCGGCAATGCCGAGATCGTCAAGCTGGGCCTGGACGAAGAGATCGAGGTGGCCGACACGCCGCTGGCCATCCGCCCGCTGCACATCGTCTATCCCAAGTTCGACCCTCGCAGCCGGGGCACGATGGGCAAGGTCGACCGCGAGCTGAGGCTGATGGACGAGGACGGCACCACCGCCGCCATCATCGAGAAGCACCTGCGCGCCCATTTCGACGGCCTCGCCAAGGCCGCCGAGGACCGGGAGGTGGCGAGTACGGAGTAGGGCGGGAGCCTCGCGGATCAGCGTCTCGACCCGCGAGGTCCCCGTACCTGCGGTAGGCATCTTCGCCGGGGACGGGGGGTGCGCTCCTAGGAAGGCGTCTTTCTCAGAACCGGAAGCACATCTGCCGCCCTGCGGGCAGGGGCAGCACCTCGCCGCCCGATGCCTCGCAGGCGGCGGTGTCGGCGGCGGACCACGCCCCCGTCGCCTTGATGTCCCCGCCTTCGATGACGAGGTAGTCGCTGGGCTGGAACTGGAACTCGGGCGCCTTGGTCAGCTCGTACTTCTCCTCGTTCGACAGGAGCGGCGCGCCGATGAAGATCGACGGGTCGATGTCGTCGGGCATGGACCGGATCAGTTCCTCGGTCGTCTGGGGCGGTACCGGCACCTGCGGCACGGTGGCCGACTGCGCGATGGCGACGGCGGGCAGGAGCGCGAAGGCGAGGGCGAGGCGAAGCATGGCGGGGCCTTTCGGATGGATGCAGGATTGCCCTTCACCTGTCGCAAAGGGCGAGGGCGTCAAGCGCGGCGCAACCCTGCCTTCAGCTCGGCCATGGTGAAGGCCCCCATCGCCCGGGCGGCGAGGGCGTAGGTTCCCATCCCCAGCGCGACGAGCAGCAGGAGGCCGGGCAGGCGCATCCATCCATCCTCGAACCAAGGGGCGACCGCCCCGGCGGCGACCCAGAGCACGCCCCCCATGACGAGGCTCGCCAGCGCCATGCGCGGCAGGCGGCGGGCGAGGCGGCCGTCCATCGCGTAGCCGCGCCGCCGCAGGATGAGCCACAGCCACCCGGCATTGATCCACGCCGCGACGGCGGTGGCGACGGGGATGGCCAGCCAGCCGACCGTCATCGCCCCGGCCAGCGCCAGCACCGTGTTGATCCCCATCGCCCAGAGCGACAGGCGTAGGGGCGTGCGGCTGTCCTCGGCGGCGAAGAAGGCCGGGGTCAGCGTCTTGTTCAGCACGAAGGCGGGCAGGCCGGTCGCGAACAGGGCGGCGGCGAGGCCCGTCTGGCGCGCATCGAAGGCGGTGTAGGCCCCGCGCTCGAAGATGGCGCGCGCGATCTCTACCGGAACGACGGTCAGCGCGACCGTGGCAGGCAGGGTCAGCGCGAGGGCGAACTCGGCGGAGCGGTTCAGCGAATGCCCCGCCCCCGCCGCGTCGCCCCGCTTCATGCGCCGGGCAAGCTCCGGCATCAGCACGATGCCAACCGCCACCCCGACAACGCCGAGGGGAAGCTGGTACAGGCGATCCGCATAGGTCAGCCACGCGACCGCCCCGTCGAAGAAGGAGGCGATGACCGAGCCGACCATGAGGTTGATCTGCATCGCCCCGCCCGCGATGGCCGCCGGGGCCGCGAGCCTCAGCAGGCGGCGCATGTCGGGCGTCAGGCGGGGACGGCGAAAGCCGAAGCGCATCCCCGCCCGCCGCGCGGCGCTCGCCACCAGCCAGAGCTGCGCGATACCCGACAGCGCGACCCCGACGGCGAGCCATATCTCCACCTGCCAGCCCAGCAGCAAGGCCCCGCCCGAGAAGGCGATCATGAACAGGTTCAGCAGGATCGGCGCACCGGCGGCCACCGCAAACCGCCCCAGCGCGTTCAGCACCGCGCTGAACAGCGCCGTCAGCGAGACGAGGGCGAGGTAGGGGAACATGATCCGCGCGAGCGTGACCGTCAGGTCGTATTTCTCCGGCTCCTGAGTGAAGCCGGCGGCGAGGGCCAGCATCAGCACCGGCATCGCCACCGTCGCGACCAGCGTCACGACGAACAGGGCACTGGCCAGCATCGCCAGCGCCTCCTCCCCGAAGCGCCGCGCCTTCTCGTCGCCGTCCTCCAGGCTCTTGGTGAAGAGAGGGACGAAGGCGATGCCGAACGCGCCCTCGGCGAAGATGCGGCGGAAGAGGTTGGGCATGCGGAAGGCGGCGTAGAAGGCGTCCGCCGCGTCCGTCGCTCCGAGGCTCGCCGCGATGATGATCTCCCGCACGAGGCCGAGCATCCGCGAGATCAGCGTCATTCCGCCGACCGTGAGGAACCCGCGTCCGAGGCTCATGGACGCAGGTTCGGGATGATGGCGGCCCCGGAGTACGGCGTCATCACCCCCGGTCGTCCTTCAGGACCTCGGTCAGGGCGACGGCGATGGTCTTCTGGCGGGCCTCGCTCGTCACCTTCAGGCCGAACATGTCCTTCACGTAGAAGGTGTCCACCGCCCGCTCGCCGTAGGTGGCGATGACCGCCGAGAAGATGCTCAGGCGCTGGTTCGTGATGGCATGGGCCAGGTCGTGGACGAGGCCGAGCCGGTCGCGGCCCGTGACCTCGACGATGGTGAACAGCTCGGAGGCGGTGTTGTCGAAGCCGACCTGCGGCTCGACGTGGAAGTTGCGCTCGGGCGCCGACAGCGCCGCCTCCTCCCGCGCCTGGAGCGCGATGTAGGGGCGGATATCGCCTTCGAGCACCTTGAGGATGGTGGTCTGGAGGCGCGCGAGCCGGTCGGGGTCGTCATAGGCCTCCCCGTCCCGGTCCTGGAGCCAGAAGGTGGCCAGCGCCGTGCCGTCCGTCGTGGTGAAGGTGCGCGCGTCCACGATGGACCCGCCCACCAGCGAGATCGCCCCCGCGATGCGCGAGAAGAGGCCCGGATGGTCGCCCATGGCCATCGACAGCCGCGTGACCGCCCGGTCGGTGTCGCCCGACACGTCGATGGCGGGCGCGTCCTCGGGCTTGTCGCGCAGGATGCGGGCATGGACCTCGTGGACGGCCGCGTCGAGGCCGAGCCAGTAGGGGGGGTAGTGCCGCTCCATGAAGCCGTCGAGCCAAACGTCGTCCCACCCGCCGAGGCGCTCGCGCAAGGCCTCCTTGGCCTGGTCGATGCGCGCGCGGCGGCTCTCGGACAGCGCGCCGTGCCCGGCGGTCAGGACGGCGAGCGTCTCGGTATAGAGCGTGCGCAGGAGCTGCGCCTTCCAGTTGTTCCACACGCCCGGCCCGACCGCGTGGATGTCGCAGGCTGTCAGCACGCACAGCATGTTGAGCCGCTCACGGCTCTGCATCGTCCCGGCGAAGTCTCGGATGGTCTTGGCATCGGCGAGGTCGCGCTTCTGCGCGGTATCCGAGGCGAGCAGGTGATGGCGCACCAGCCAGACCACGCTGTCGGTCTCCGCCTCGGACAATCCCAGCCGGGGGCAGATCTCGGCGGCGATGCGCGCGCCGACGATGGAATGATCCTCCGGCAGGCCCTTGCCGATATCGTGCAGCAGGACAGCGACGTAGAGGACCCGGCGGTTGAAGGGCGCGCCGACGATGCGGGAGATCATCGGCATCTCGTCCGTCATCTCCCCCCGCTCGACCCGGGCGAGCGCGCCCACGGCGCGGATGGTATGCTCGTCCACCGTGTAGTGGTGGTACATGTTGAATTGCATCATGCAGACGATGCGCCCGAATTCGGGCATGAACCGGCCCAGCACGTCCGCCTCGTTCATCAGGCGCAGGGCGCGCTCGGGGTCGGCCCCGTCGCAGAGCATGTCGAGGAAGAGCGCGGCGGCGTCCGGGTCGTCGCGCAGGGTGTCGAGCAGGTGCAGGTTGCGGCGGATCAGCTTGAGCGTGACGGGGTGGATGGTGCCGTTGCTCTCGACTGCCTTGCGGAAGACGCGCAGCATCTCGATGGGCCGCTCGCGGAAGACCGCCGGATCGCCGATCAGCAGCCGCCCGTGCTCCAGCCGCAGCGTCTCGTCCTCGCCGTCGTCCTTTCCGAACAGGCCGAACAGGCCCCGGCCCTTGCGCCGGTTCGGGGTGATCTGCTGCGCCTCCAGCGCGGCGCAGAAGATGCGGGTGAGGTCGCCGACCTCCTTGGCGATGGTGAAGTAGTCGCCCATGAAGCGCTCGACATCGCTCAGGCCCGCATCGCCCGCATACCCCATCTCCCGCGCGATCTCGATCTGCTTGTCGAAGGAAAGCTGCTCCTGCGCCCTGCCCGCGAGGTAGTGCAGCCAGAACCGGACCGTCCACAGGAACCGTTCGGCATCGCGGAAGCGGGCGTGCTCGATGCCGGTGAAGACGCCGTGATCGACGAGGTCGGCGCTGTTCTCGACCTGGTAGAGATACTTGCCGATCCAGAAGAGCGAGTGCAGGTCGCGCAGCGCGCCCTTGCCCTCCTTGATGTTCGGCTCCAGCATGTAGCGCGTGCCGCCGACCCGCTCGTGGCGCTTCCTGCGCTCGTCGAGCTTCGCGGCGGCGAATTCGGGGCCGGTCCCGGCGAACAGCTCGTCGCGCAGGCGCTGGTGCATCTCGTCGTAGAGCGCGCGGTCGCCGCAGACGAGGCGCGTTTCCATCAGCGAGGTGCGGATGGTCATGTCGCTCTTGGCGAGGCGGATGCATTCGTCGGTCGAGCGGGTCGCCTGCCCGACCTTCTGCTTCAGGTCCCACAACCCGTAGAGCACCGTCTCGACCATGGATTCGGTCCAGCCGGTGCGCTTGTAGGGAGTGAGGAACAGCAGGTCGATATCCGAGCCGGGCGCGAGCACCCCGCGCCCGTACCCGCCCACCGCCACGACGGCGATGCGCTCGGACGACGTGGGATGGGGCAGGGGAAAGGTGCCGAGGCCCTCCGCGAAGAGGGTCGAGACGACGTGATCCTGGAGATCGGCGAGGCTGCGCCCGGCCTCCACCCCGGCCATGGGCAGGGCCTCGAAGGCGGCGCGGATGCGCGCCCGTCCCGATTGCAGCAGATCCGACAGGGCCTTGTGCGGGGGCGCGCCGGCGGCGAGCGCCTCCTCGCAGGCGGCGATATCCTCCGGTGCGGGGCTGGTCGGGAACGGCGCGCCGGCGATGGCTTCCGGCATCCCGGTGCGCACCCCGGCGGCGGTCGTCACTGCGCGAATCCGCCGATGCTGCTCAGGCGCTGGCCGAAGGTGCTGGGCGCGGGATCGAGCATCTCGAATTCGCGCCGCCCGACCTTGAGGATCGACAGGAGCCGCTGGTTGCGTCCGTCCGGCAGCAGGCGGAACAGGCCGCTCATGCCGCGAAAGCCCTCCGGGTTCTCCAGCGCCTGCGCCGTGAACGGGGCCTGCCCGCTCGCCCGGGCCTGGGCGATGAGGCGGCCCGCGATGGCCACGCCGTCATAGGCCAGCGCGGCGACGGCGGGAGGGGCCTGGCCGTAGGCGTCGCGGTAGCGCCCCTCGAAATCGGCCTTCAGCGCCGGATCGAGGCCGGGGAACCACCCGCCCCGCAGCGTCGCCTCGCGGAAGGTCTCGGGGTCGTCCCACGTGCCGAGGCCCATGTATTGCACCTTCGAGGGCAGCACGTCGTTATAGGCGAGATAGGCGGCGATGGCCTGGAGCGGCTTGCCGTTGGTCGCGATGAGCACGCCGCGCGTATCGGGGGCGGCCCTGTAGAACTCCGCGAACCGCTGTCCCGTCTCGGCGGCCTTGGCGAAGTCGGGGCTGATGGGCTGGACGGTCGCCACGTTCACGCCGTAGGCCGGGGCCGCGTTCTGCACGGTGCCGTAGACGATGCCGCCATAGGGCGTGTCGGGCGAGAGGAGGCCGATCTTGCCGATGCCCCGCTCCGCCGCGAAGGAGAGCATGCGCTCGACCTCCGCATCGGGCAGGTAGCCGACGCTGTAGACCCCGCGCCGCAGCACGGTCCGGTCGGTGGTGAAGGCGATGACGGGCACGCCCGCGCCCTGGGCCACGGAGGCGACCGCCGCCGCCGAACCGGAGAAGAGCGGCCCGATGATGAGCTGCGCCCCGTCCGAGATGGCCTGCCGCGCGGCGAGCTGCGCCTTCTCGGGCGTACCGCCGGTATCGTAGCCGCGCAGGGTGAGCTGCGGATCGTTCAGCGTGCGCGCCGAGAGCGTCGCGGCCTGGGCCAGCCCCTCGGCCAGCGCGCGGATCGACGGGCGGGTATCGCTGTCGGGGGTCAGCACCGCGACGGTAACGGGACCGTTCGGGTCGAAGGCCGGGGCGGGGAAGGGGGCCGGAGCGGCCCCGAAGCCCGGCTGGGCGGGCTGGGTCTGGAACTGCGGCTGCGCGTTGTATCGGGGCTGGGGGGGCTGGACGGGCTGGGGCGGGAACGGCTGGTATTGCGGCTGCACCAGCTGCGCGGTGTCGTAGCTTTCCTCCTCCTCCGGCTCGGGCGCGTCTTCGAGGGCGGGGGCGGTATCCGGCTCGTTCCCGAAGAGGGTCGACAGGGCGGCGAGGGTGTCGCCGCGCGGCTCCGGCGGGGTGCGCGCGGGGGCCGGGGCCGGGGGCCTCTCGCCGGCGGTGAGCGCGGCGAGGTCGGGGGCGGCATCGGGCGTGGGGTTCTCCGCGACGGCCGAACCGTAATCGTCGCTCGCCACCTCGGCCACGCGGTACTGTCCGCCCGGCTGGCGCGGGGGGGTCGGCCGGACCTGCGGCGCGACGCGCGGCGTTATGGCGCGGGGTGCCGCGGCGGGCGGGCGCGGCGCCGCGGGAGCGGGGGGCGGGGCCGCCGCCTGACGCTGGGCCTGCGGTGCGGGGGCGGGTGCGGCGCGCGGGGCGGGCACCGGGGCCGGGGCGGCGGGCGGCGCGACGCGCTGCGCGACGGGCGGTGGTGGCGGCGGGGCGACGGTCTGGGGCGGGGGCGTGACCCGCTGGGCGCAGGCTCCGGTGCTCAGCACCAGCAGCGCCGCGATACCCATGCCACGCATCCAGCCGGAAAGACGGTCCATACCTGCCTCCACTCGTTCGTTTACTGTTCGCTCTACCGTATCGCGGAAAATCCGCTACGGGTCCATGCCCTTGTGGCGCGCGGGGTTTTAGAACAGGGTTAACGCGCGGCGACCTTTTCCTCCATCGCCCCCTTTCCCGAAAGGTTCCCGTGACCCGTTCGCAGCTTCGCCCCGGCCTCACCCTCGTCGCCACCCCCATCGGCAATGCGGGCGACATCACGCTGCGCGCGCTCGATGCCCTGCGCGAGGCCGAGGTGCTCGCCTGCGAGGATACGCGGGTGGCGCGCCGCCTGATGGACATCCACGGCGTCGCGCTGGGGGGGCGGCCCCTCGTCGCCTATCACGATCACAATGCCGCGCAGGCCCTGCCGAAGCTGATGGCGCGGCTGCGGGAGGGGGCGCGGGTCGTGTTCCTGTCGGATGCGGGCACGCCGATGATCGCCGATCCGGGCTATCGGCTGGCGCGGGAGGCGGTGGCCGAGGGCATTCCCCTCTCAGCGACGCCCGGTCCCTGCGCGGCCATCATGGCGCTCACGCTCTCGGGCCTGCCCTCCGACCGCTTCACCTTTGCCGGGTTTCTGCCCACCAAGAGCACGGCGCGGCGGGGGTTCCTGGCCGAGATGGCCGCCTTTCCGGCGACGCTGATCCTCTACGAATCCCCCAGACGCCTCGCCGCCTCCCTCGCGGACATGGCGACGGTGTTCGGCCCGGACCGCGAGGCGGCGGTGGCGCGGGAGCTGACCAAGATGTTCGAGGAGGTGCGCCGGGACAGCCTGGGCGCGCTCGCCGAGGCCTACGCGGCGGACGGCGCGCCGAAGGGTGAGGTGGTCGTCGTCGTCGCGCCGCCCCCGCCCCCCGGCCCGGTGGCCGATGCCGACATCGACGCCGCCCTGCGCGCGGCCCTCGCCACCATGACCGTCAAGGACGCCGCCCGCGCCGTCGCCGCCACCCTCGGCATCCCCCGCAAGGCCGCCTACGAGCGGGCGCTGGCGCTGCGCGATGACTGAACATGGGCCGCAG
>JAHDDY010000032.1:27451-29494 GCA_020629115.1 Paracoccaceae bacterium
GCGAGACGCGGGGCCGCCGCCCATCGCGCGGGTCTCGCCGCCGAGGAGACCGCCGCGCGGATGGCCGAGGCGCGGGGGCTGACGGTGCTGGAACGGCGCTGGCGCTCGCCGCACGGGGAGATCGACCTGATCGCCGCCGACCCCGGTGCCGCCGCCGGCCTGATCGTCTTCATCGAGGTCAAGGCCCGGCGGACGACGGACGAGGCGGCCCTCTCGATCACGGCGCGGCAATGGGCGCGGCTGGAGGCCGGGGCGCTCCACTACGCGGCCGTTAACCATGCGCAAACGATCCGCGACGATGATCCGGTCAGCACCATCGGACCGGACCTGCGATTCGACGTCGTTCTCGTCGACCGCGACGGCCATGCCCGGTGGATCGAAAACGCGCGCGGGTTCGACGCCTTCTGAGCGGCCCGCCCGCCCCAGCACAGGCCGCCCCCATGTCCAGACGCCTCCCCCTCGCCCTCGCCGCCGCCCTCATGGCGCTCTCCGCCTGTGCGACCCAGCCGCCCAAGGCCGTCCACGCGAACCGCACCGTCGGCGCGACCCTCGACGACACCTCCATCCAGCTCGCCCTCAACCGCGACATGCAGCGCGGCCTCCCCGGCTTCGTCCGCACGGTGGGCACGGAGGTCCGCGAGGGGCGCGTCCTGATCGTCGGCACCGTCGCGACGCCCGAGCAGCGGGTGCAGGCGTCCAACATCGCCTGGCAGATACGGGGCGTGCGCGACGTGGTGAACGAGCTGGAGGTCAGCCAGCCCCAGAGCGCGCTCGCCTATGCCGGCGACGCGCGCATCTCGAACCAGATGCGCCTGCGCCTGCTGACCGCCCAGAGCGTCACCGCCCGCAACTACGATATCGAGACCGTGAACGGCACGCTCTACATCCTCGGCATCGCCAGCACGAAGCAGGAGCTGGAGCACGTCGCCTATCTCGCCGCCACCATCGCGGGGGTGAAACGGGTTGTCAGCCACGCGCTTCTCGCCGATGATCCGCGCCGTCTGGGCCGGCCCCGCCACGCCTCGACGATCACGCCGTACACCTACCAGTAGCCGGAGGCCCCCGCGCCCCGGCCCTCCCGGAGCGCCGCCATGCCCCTTGCCGCCAAGTCGCTGACGGTGGGCGTCCAGATGGACCCCGTCGACCGCATCGACATCGACGCCGATTCGACCTTCGCCCTTGCGCTGGAAGCGCAGAACAGGGGGCACGGCCTCTTCTACTACCTGCCCGGCGACCTGGGGATGCGGGACGGGCGGGTCTACGCACATGGCCATGATTTGAATCTCGACCGGAAAAAGGGCGCTCATTTCAGCGCTGGACCACGCGATACGCGCGACCTTGCCGATCTCAATGTAATACTCCTGCGCCAGGATCCGCCCTTCCACATGGGCTACATCACGACGACGCACCTGCTGGAGCGGGTGCACCCGCAGACGCTGGTGGTGAACGATCCGACCTGGGTGCGGAACTACCCCGAGAAGATCCTCGTCACCAAGTTCACGGACCTGACCCCCGCCACCCTCATCACCCGCAACCTCGCCGATATCCGCGCCTTCGGGCAGGAGCACGGCGGGATGATCCTCAAGCCGCTCTACGGCAACGGCGGGGCGGGGGTGTTCAAGCTCGACGCGGACCTGAAGAACCTCACGAGCCTGCACGAGATGTTCACCGAGCGCAGCGCCGAGCCGATCATCGCGCAGGCCTTCGTGCCGGACGTGCGACAGGGCGACAAGCGCGTGATCCTCGTGGACGGGGAGCCGGTGGGGGCCATCAACCGCGTGCCCGCCAAAGGGGAGACCCGCTCGAACATGCATGTCGGCGGGCGGCCCGAGAAAGCGGCCCTGACCGACCGCGACCGCGAGATCTGCGCCCGCATCGGCCCGCTCCTGCGCGAGAAGGGGCAGATCTTCGTCGGCATCGACGTCATCGGCGACTACCTCACCGAGATCAACGTCACCTCGCCGACCGGGATACAGGAACTGAGCCGCTTCGACGGCATCGACGTGCCCGGGATGATCTGGGATGCCATCGAGGGGCGGCTGG
>JAHDDY010000032.1:29594-35104 GCA_020629115.1 Paracoccaceae bacterium
CCCGGCAGGTCGAATTCCAGTTCCTCGCGCATCGCCTCGCCCCCGTCCACGAAATAGGACAGGCGCGCGGTGTAGGTGCCTTCCGGCCAGCGCGCCGCGTCCAGGTCCGACGGCTCGATGCCGATATTGGCGAGGTAGATGGTGCGGTCCTCCGAGGCGGTGAACAGCTCGTTCGCGAAGGGCCGCCCGTCCGGGTCGAAGGCCATCAGCCGCACCGCGTCGCCCTCGCGCACCCCCATCAGGTGCAGCCAGATGTAGACCGGCGCGGCCTCGCCCGCAGGGGGCGTGAGGAGGGCGTGGTCCTGCTTCACCCGGTCGAGCGACGGGAAGACGCCGCTGACCCCGAGGCCGATCACGGCGCTGGGCCGGTAGTCCAGCCCCGTATCCTCCCGCCAGAGCGGCGAGGCGGCGGGGGCCTCGCAGCCCGTGGGGCTGACCCCGGTGAAGGGGTTCACCGTCGCCCCGAAGCGGCGGATCGCGTAGTGCAGATGCGGAAAATCCGTGCCGCCGGAGGAGCCGAGCAGGGCCAGCCGCTCGCCCTCGCTCACCGTCTGTCCCGTGCGCACGCGCGCCGTGCCCCGCGCGAGATGGCAGTATTGCGAGACCCAGCCCGCGCCGTGGTCGATCATCACCGCGTTGCCGCACCCGAAGGGGTCGTCCTGCGCGCGCGCGAAGCCGTGGTCGGGCTGATCGTCGATGACGCTGATCACCCGCCCCGGCGCGGCGGCGAGGACGGCGTAGCCCTTGGCCAGTTCGGCCCGGTTGCGCAGGCGGAAATCCGTTCCCTGATGGCCGTCATAGGCCAGCGGCCCGCATTCGAAGTCGCGCGCCTCCGGCCCCGGCTCGGCATCGACGTAGTTCTGGACGAGGCAATCCTCGCCGATGACGCAGTCGAGGGGCATCCCCAGCTCGATGGCGGCGGCGGGGCCGGCCGCGGCCATGCAGAAGGCGGCCCCGCAGAGCAGGGCCGCCATCGTCGTCTGTCTCGTCGCACGGTTCTCCATGGGCGCAGTGTCGGCGCGCTATGGTTAACCGGCGGTCAACAGCGGTGTCTTCTTGCCGCCGATGCGGGGCGGATCGGGCGGCAGGATCTGGAGGTCCAGCTTGCCCTTCTTGATCCCGACGCGCACCACGCCGCCCTTGGCCAGCTTGCCGAAGAGCAGTTCCTCGGCCAGCGGCTTCTTGATGTGCTGCTGGATCACGCGCGACAGGGGCCGCGCGCCCATCTTCTCGTCGTAGCCCTTCTTCGACAGCCATTCCGCCGCTTCCGGCGTCAGCTCGAAGCTGACGTTGCGGTCCGACAGCTGGCCTTCGAGCTGGAGCACGAACTTCTCGACCACCTTGATGACCGTGTCCGGCGCCAGCGGGGCGAAGGCGATGGTGGCATCCAGGCGGTTGCGGAACTCGGGCGTGAACAGCTTCTCGACCGCCTCGGTATCCTCCCCCTCGCGCCGGTCGCGACCGAAGCCGATGGGCGGCTTCGAGGCATCCGCCGCGCCCGCATTCGTGGTCATGATGAGGATCACGTTGCGGAAATCGGTGGTCTTGCCGCTGTGGTCGGTCAGCTTGCCGTTGTCCATCACCTGCAGCAGGATGTTGAACACGTCCGGATGCGCCTTCTCGATCTCGTCGAGCAGCAGCACGCAATGCGGATGCTGGTCGACGCCGTCGGTCAGGAGGCCCCCCTGATCGAAGCCGACATAGCCGGGAGGCGCGCCGATCAGGCGGCTGACGGAATGGCGCTCCATGTACTCGGACATGTCGAAGCGCAGCATCTCGACGCCCAGCGTATCGGCGAGCTGGTTGGCCACCTCGGTCTTGCCCACCCCGGTCGGGCCGGTGAAGACGTAGCAGCCGATGGGCTTCTGCGGCTCGCGCAGGCCCGCGCGGGCCAGCTTGATCGCGTCGGCCAGCGCCTCGATGGCGGCATCCTGGCCGAAGACGACGCGCTTGAGGTTGGCGTCGAGGTCCTTCAGCACCTCCTGATCGTCGCGGGAGACGGATTTCGGCGGGATGCGGGCGATCTTCGCCACGACGGCCTCGATCTCCTTCGATGTCATCTTCTTGCGCCGCTTGGATTCGGGCACCAGCATCTGCGCCGCGCCCACCTCGTCGATCACGTCGATCGCCTTGTCCGGCAGCTTGCGGTCGTGGATGTAGCGCGCCGACAGCTCCACCGCCGACTTGATCGCGTCCGACGTGTAGGTGACGCCGTGATGCTCCTCGAAATAGGGCTTCACGCCCTTGAGGATCTTGATCGCGTCCTCCACCGACGGCTCGGTCACGTCGATCTTCTGGAACCGGCGGCTCAGCGCGCGGTCCTTCTCGAAGTGCTGGCGGTACTCCTTGTAGGTCGTGGACCCCATGCAGCGCAGCTTGCCCGACTGGAGCGCGGGCTTCAGCAGGTTCGACGCGTCCATCGCCCCGCCCGAGGTCGCCCCCGCGCCGATGACGGTGTGGATCTCGTCGATGAAGAGGATGGCGTCCTCGTGCTCCTCCAGCTCGGTCATCACCGCCTTGAGCCGCTCCTCGAAATCGCCGCGGTAGCGGGTGCCGGCCAGCAGCGCGCCCATGTCGAGCGAGAAGATGGTCGCGCCCGACAGCACCTCGGGCGTCTGCCCCTCGACGATCTTGCGGGCCAGCCCCTCGGCGATGGCCGTCTTGCCGACGCCCGGATCGCCGACCAGCAGCGGGTTGTTCTTGCGCCGGCGGCAGAGCACCTGGATGCAGCGGTCGACCTCGTGCGTCCGCCCGATGAGCGGATCGACGTCGCCTTCCTCGGCCTTCTCGTTCAGATCGACGCAGTACTTGTCGAGCGCGCTTTCCTGCTTCTGCCCCTCGCCGCCATCGCCGTCGGACGGCGCGCCGTCCTCGGGATCGGTACCCAGCACGGGACGCGGCTCGTTCATCGCCGGGTCCTTGGCCACGCCGTGCGCGATGAAGTTCTTCGCGTCGTAGCGGCTCATGTCCTGTTCCTGGAGAAAGTAGACGGCGTAGCTCTCCCGCTCGTGGAAGATCGCCACCAGGATGTTGGCCCCCGTCACCTCCGAACGCCCGGAGGACTGCACGTGTGCCGCCGCCCGCTGGATCACGCGGTGGAAGCCGGTGGTGGGCGTCGCCTCGGTCCCCTCCTCGTCGGAGACCAGGTTCGTGAGCTGCTCGTCGACATAGGCGGTCAGCGCCCCGCGCAGCTCCTCCAGATCGACGCCGCAGGCGCGCATCACCTGCGCGGCGTCGGGTTCGTCCACAAGCGCGAGGAGGAGATGCTCGAGCGTTGCGAGTTCGTGTCTGCGTTCGTTGGCCCCCGCGAGCGCGCGGTGGAGGGCCTCTTCGAGTGATTTCGTGAATGATGGCACGGCCACTCTCCTCTTGTCGTGACAGGAAGACCCGGTGGATCGGAGCTTCCCGGACCCGGTGACATCACGATCACCTGCGGGTCCTTTCCCAAGTATCAACACGGCATCCGCGCTGCGTCACGCGGTTTTCGCCATGCGTCCCGGATCGGATGCCGTCCGGGCGGTCGGCTTGGCCCTTCGCGCCAGCGTCGGGGCGGGTTTCTCAACCCGCCGCATGACGGACAGGCCATGGCGCGAAGGTCCTCAGTCCTTCTCCATCCTGCACTGGAGGGGATGCTCGTTCCGGCGGGCGATCTCCATGACCGCCGAAACCTTGGTCTCGGCCACCTCGAAGGTGAAGACCCCGACGACCGCCGCGCCCTTGAGGTGAACGGTCAGCATGATCTCGAAGGCCTTCTCGTGGCTGAGATGGAAGACGCGCTCCAGGACCTGGACGACGAATTCCATCGGGGTGTAGTCATCGTTCAGGATGATGACCTTGTACATCGAGGGCCGCTTGGCCTTCGTCTTCGGCTTGGTGCGGGTGATGACGGACGTGTCCCGGTCGTCATCCTGCGCCATCGACCGGGTCCGGACGGGCGCGGCAGCGCTCGACCTGCGGTTGTCGGGCAGGGTCACGGTTCGATCCATGGTCGTCAATTCCATCGTTACCTTTAAGGGTGAATATAGACGCCGTTCGGGCAGTGTGAAGGCGTGCGGGCAAGGAACGTACGCCCGACACGGTAAAAATCGCGGCCGCGCGGCAATCGGCATCTACCCGAACAGGCGATGCGTATGGTATGCAAGGGCCTAAACAAGAAGACGTGTCGGTGTCGAGCGGTCAGCAGGGGTGAAGATGACAGTTGTGTCCAGAATGGCGCGCGCGCTGGCGATGATCTGCGTGATCGTCGTCGCCGGGGTCCTGACGAGCGCGCCGCAGGCGGCGGCGAATCCGAAATACGCGTCGATCGTCATCGACGTGCATACGGGGCAGGTGCTGCGCCAGCGCAATGCCGACAAGCGGCTCTATCCGGCCTCACTGACCAAGATGATGACGCTCTACCTCGCCTTCGAGGCGATCGAGGAGGGGCGCTTCACGCTCGATTCGCCGCTCAAGGTGTCGCGCGCCGCCGCCGCCGAGCCGGCCTCCAAGCTGGGCCTGCGCCGGGGCAGCACGATCACGATGGGCGACGCGATCCAGGCGAATGCGACCAAGTCCGCCAACGACGCCGCGACCGTCCTCGCCGAGGCGCTGGGCGGATCGAAGGAAAACTTCGCCAAGATCATGACCGCGAAGGCGCGCCAGCTCGGGATGCGCAAGACCACCTTCAAGAACCCCCACGGCCTCACGGCGCGGGGACAGCTCTCCACGGCGCGCGACATGTCGATCCTCGGCCGCCGGCTCTTCGAAGACTTCCCGCAATTCTACCACATGTTCGAGCGCAAGCGGTTCAAGTACGGCGCGCGCACCCACCGCGCGACCAACAAGCTGCTCGGCCGGTACGAGGGCGCGGACGGGATCAAGACCGGCTACACCCGCGCCTCGGGCTTCAACCTCGTCGCCTCCGCGGAGCGCGACGGGCGGCGCATCATCGGCGTCGTCTTCGGCGGGCGCTCCAGCGCGAGCCGCAACAGCCACATGCGCAAGATCCTCGACGAGGGCTTCGCCAAGCTGCCCAAGCGCCTCATCGTGCCGACCTATGACGGGCCGATCATGGCCATGCCCCTGCCGCGCCCCAAGCCCCTGCCCGGCGTCGAGGTGCAGAGCGAGGCGCTGGTCGCGGCCCTGCCCAAGACCGCGCCCAAGGCCATCATGGCCATGCGCTCCAAGACCGACCCCTGGGCGGTCGCCAACGGCCTGCTCGCCCTCCAGCGCATGATCGCGCCCCCCGACGAGCGGCCCGCCAAGCCCCAGGGCGAATGGGCCGTGCAGATCGGGGCGTACCGCAACCTGCGCCAGGCGGAGGATATCCTGGAGAAGGCGAAATCCCTGCGCTCTCCGCAGCTCGCCAGCGCCGCGCCGGTGGTCAGCCGCCGCAATGCCGGCGGGCGGCCCATCTACCGCGCCCGCTTCCACGGCCTCGCCCGCGTCGAGGCGGAGAACGCCTGCCGCTCCCTGTCCCGCCGGGGAATCGCCTGCTTCGCGGTCAAGTCGAGCGGGTAGGGCCGTCGGTC
>JAHDDY010000157.1 GCA_020629115.1 Paracoccaceae bacterium
TTGGTATAACGCATCCGTGACCGGGAGACCCCGGATTAAGGCCGGGTTCACCATATTCCGTCCCGATCCTGCCGCAACCGGCCTCTAGCCAAGGGTGACGCACGTAGTCCCTCTGTAGTGCGCCCGGCGGTGGCCGTTCTGTCGCTCCCCTCTGACGAGTGCGGTCACCGTCGATCCTCCTTCCTCACCCCGCCGGAAACCGCGCCGCCCGCTTGGCCGCGTCGAAGGCGGCGCGGCGGGCGGCGATCTCCTCCGGGGAGAGCCTGTCCGCGTTCGAATAATCCTCCCGCCAGTCCGGCGGCCCCGGCCAGACCTGCGGATTGCGCCAGGTCGTGCGCGGGGCGCGGGCGACGCTCAGCAGCATCAGCGCCATGCGCAGGCTGGCAAGCTGCGCGCCCGGCGCGTGCGGCAGGCCCGCGCCGTTGCCCAGGGGAAAGTCGCTGAACAGCAGGCGCGGGACGCCGACATGCTCGGTCAGATCCAGCGCGCACCCCATGACGACGGTCGCGATGCCTGCCGCCTCCAGCGCATGGGCGGCGATGGCGCAGGACTGGTGGCAGACGGGGCAGTTCGGCACCAGCACCGCCCCGTCCACCCCGTCGGCCCGGCACCGCGCGACGATCTCCGGCGCATCGGTCCCGGTGGTGACGCGCCGGGAGCGGTTGGTCGGCAGGCCGTGGAACCGCGCGGCCACGCCGCCCACCTCCCCCGCGGCGACCAGCCTGCGCAGGGCGGCGAGGGGAAACCAGGCGTTCGCGTCGGTCGCCGGGGAATGGTCGCGGTCGTAGGCGACATGCGCGATGCGCAGGTCCGGTTCGGTCGCGGTGCTCTCCGAATAGACCTCGAAGAACTTCGCCGCGCCGTTATAGGCCGCCCCCGGCCCCTGCTCTCCCCTGGCGGGATCGTGGCGCACGGCCGTCGTGACGAGGGCGATCCTCGCCCGGCGCAAGGGCACGGCGAGGGGCGCGAAGGGAACGGTCCCGAAGCGCGCCCACCGATACGGCTCCGGATAGCCGAGGGCGGCGTAGTAGGCGCGGATGCGGGGGAGATAGGCGAGCGGGGCGGTCATGCGCCCGCGCTCCGGCACCGTGGACGGGGAGCGCGGCATCCCGCCATGCGGTCAGAGCGCCTCGATCTCGGCCAGCACGGCATCGGCCACCTCGACCGGCCCGCCCGTCGCGCGGTTGGCATGGCGACGGGCACCGGGCAGGCGGGTGCCCTCCATCCCCTCGATCCGGGCGAGGATCGACTCCCCGTGCGCGGCCCAGCCGTCGCCCCCCGAGGCCGCGCCCGGGTCGATGGCGAGGACGAACTCGCCCCCCACGGGCGGGCCGCCGTCGCCGTTATGGGCCGCCCTCGCCTCGTGGCTGAACCGCTCGCCGATGAGCGAGGAGGCCATCAACTCGACCATGAGCGCGATGGCGCTGCCCTTGTAGCCGCCGAAGGCGAGCTGCACGCCCCCGTCGAGGATGGCCGCCGGATCGGTCGTGTCGTTGCCGTCCCGGTCGATCCCGACGCCATGGGGCACCGGCTCGCCGTCGCGGGCATGGATCATCACGTCGCCCCGCGCCATGGTGGACGCCGCCTGATCGAAGGCCAGCGGCGGCTTGCCGTCCGGGCGCGGCCAGGCGAAGGCCTGCGGATTGGTGCCGAACAGCGCCTCGCGCCCCCCGGCGGGGGCGACGTAGGGCATGGCCTGGGTCATCGCCATCCCGACCAGCCCCGCCTCCGCCAGCCGCTCGACCTCCGGCCAGAGCGCGGCGAAATGGTGCGTGCGGATCACGCCCGCCATGGCGATGCCCTGCTTGCGGGCCATCGCGACCAAGGGATCGTGCATCACCTCCAGCGCCAGCGGGGCGAAGCCGTCGTCGCCGTCCACGCGCAGGATGCCGGGGGCGAGCGCGTGCGCCGCCGGGGCCGCGTCGCCCTTCACCCGCCCGCTCCGGAGCGCCTTCACGTAGCCGGGCAGGCGGAACAGGCCGTGCGACGCCGACCCGTCCCGCTCGGCCCCCGCGATGGTCCGCGCCACCGCCCCGGCATTCGCCTCGTCCGCCCCGAAGCGCCGCAGCGTGCCCTCCGCCAGCGCCAGAACCGCATCGACCGACATCGTCGCCATGGATCGCCCTCCCCCTTGCGCGTCTCGCCCATACGGCATACGTCCCTTGCCCGGACGATGCCAGCGGAGACGCCCCCATGCCCCAGATTTTCGCCTATACCGACGGCGCGTGCAGCGGCAATCCCGGCCCCGGCGGCTGGGGCGCGCTGCTGATCGCGCGCGAGGGGGAAAAGGTGCTCAAGGAGCGCACGCTCTCGGGCGGGGCGCACGAGACCACGAACAACCGCATGGAGCTGATGGCCGCCATCTCCGCGCTGGAGGCGCTGGAACGGGCGAGCGAGGTCACCATGGTCACGGATTCGGTCTACGTGAAGGACGGCCTGACCAAATGGATGCACAACTGGAAGCGCAACGGCTGGAAGACCGCCTCGAAGAAGCCGGTGAAGAACGAGGAGCTGTGGAAGCGCCTCGACGAGGCCGTCGCCCGCCACGACGTCCGCTGGGAATGGGTCAAGGGCCATGCCGGCCACCCGGAGAACGAGCGCGCGGACGAACTGGCGCGCGAGGGGATGGCGCCGTTCAAGAAGAAGGGCTGAGGGGCCGATTTCTCACCCTTGCGTGAGGATGACGTTTCGTTAACCGCTTTCGTACCGCGCGTGAGGCACCAAGGACCTTTCCCGACCGGAAGGGTTCGCCATGAAACGCTCGAAAAACTCGTCTCGCCCTACCAGGCGTAAGAAGAACGCCACCGTCCCTTCCAGAAGCTCCGCGCCCGTTCCGTCCCGGCGGCAAGTGCTGTCGGGCTGGGCGAAGACGGGGCTGGGAATCGCCGTGGTCGGCGGCGGGGCCGGGCTGCTGCTGACGCGCACGGTGCAGGCCGATATCCGCGAGCACGATCTGGGCCGCATCGGGCAAGGGGTGCCGATGGTCGTGCAGGTCCACGATCCGATGTGCCCCACCTGCCTGTCGCTCCAGAAGCAGGTGCGCAAGGCGATGAAGGCGTTCGGCGAGGACGAGCTGCAATACGCCATCGCCAGCCTCGACAAGCCCGACGGGCGCGATCTGGCCATTCGCAACGGCGTCGGCAAGATCACGCTCCTGCTCTTCGACGCGCGGGGCGAGCGTCAGGCGATTCTGCACGGGCCGAACACCGCCGAACGGCTCGAACCGATCTTCCGGCGCCACGCCGAGACGCGCTGACGCCTCACCCCGCCCGCCAGTCCAGCGGCACCACCGACCCCGGCACGCGCGCCTTGTTGAACTCGCGCATCCGGCCCAGCACGTCGACGCCGAGCTGGCGATAGGCGTCGAGGAGGTCGACCAGCACCCAGTTCTCGCGGATGAGACCGTCCTCCAGCCGCCAGAAATCGAGGCTGGAGAGCAGGATCTCCCGGTCCGACGGGGCGATGCCCATCCAGCCGTCGCCGGAGAGGGTCAGGCGCATGTTGGGCCAGCCGGTCTCGCAGACGTAGTCCCCCTCCCCGACCCAGTTCGACATCAGGTCGCCCATCGCGTCGAGCTTGCGGTCGGGCATCCCGCGCAGGAACGGCCCCTGGTGCCAGTGCCGGAACCCCGCGATGCCGCGGCAGGTGCCGATGCCCGCCGGGCCGTACCAGTTGACGCGCGGATGCCAGTACTTTTCGAGGTTCATCACCGCCGGGTCGGGATCGCCGGGGAACTTGCACAGGTCGGTGAGCATGTCGATCACGTGCCGCAAGGCGACCGACCCGTCGCCCGACACCGCCAGCCCGTCGCCCGACATCGGCGCGGGGGTGTTGAGGAACATGCCGAGCTGCGGAGCCATGGGCCAGGCGTTCGCGAGCATCATCAGCTCGGGAATGTCCCAGATCGCCTGCATCTCCGTCACCCGCCCGTCCTCGATGCGGAAGAACTCGTGATAGCGCATATGCGCCAGGTGCCCCGTTGGCGGAATGTCGAGGAAGGGCGCGAGAAAGGTACCCATGTAGCTGCCCATGCACCCGATCCAATCCTCCCCCTCGGGCGTCGTCCCGGCCATGAGGATCATGTCCCGCCGCTCCAGGTCGGGCATGGCGGCGTGGAGCGGCGAGAGGCACTCGCCGACGAAATCGCGCACCGCCCCGAACGGATGGCACATCCTCACGACCGCATCGCGCGCGAACAGCCCCTCGGCCACCCTCTGCACCGGCGCGGGGTCGTAGCTCGCCGTCGCGGCGCGGAAGTCGGACAGGGTGGCCTTGAGGGCGTCGGGGGTCATGGCGCGGCTCCG
>JAHDDY010000033.1 GCA_020629115.1 Paracoccaceae bacterium
GAATTCCTACAGGTGATCAGCCCGTGGGAGCGGGAGCATTTGTTGTTGAATGTTTGAAAAAAATACATAAAAGTAAAATATATATTGTTGGTTTATATATGAGAGCAGTGCATGAGTGCGGCAAGCAAAGAGCTGGCAGTAGAAAGTGGTATAAAGTCACTTCCTGCTTTCGATGAGCATATTTGTGCGATAAATTTGCGTGCAAATACCAATAATCCAACTGATGGCTATGGTGTCGGTATTTCGGCTTATTTCGGAAGCGAAAGAGTTAATTTAAAAATTGGTGATGAGGAGATTAGCTTCAAATTTGAAATTTATAAAGCTGAATTAACAATAGATGCAGTAAACTGTGAAATTGATGCCACTTTCACTCCCAAATTTGATATAGAAGAGCCTTTTCCGCCCGAGTCTTTAGATGAAGTAGATAGTAGGGAGGTGAAAACAAGGTGGAAAGTTAGTTCAGGAAGTTTAATACAAAATGTAGCTAATATAGATTATGAGCGAAGCACTGAAGGATTAGCTCCTAAAAAAATTGAATCTTGGTACCAGATACACAGATTGAATGATCGAACTTTGCAGATCGCAAGTTTAGGAAAGAATTCTAAACCACTAAACGGTAAAATAATATCAGAATATGTTGGATGGTATGTATTGCCTAAGCTCAACAGTGACTCAGGTATCTTGGCTAAAGTAAGAGTTCGTGAAGATTGGATAAAGCTAGTAGATCCTATTCCTTTGGATCATGATGGACCAATCTGGGAACAAATATATCGTTTTCTTAGGAAGGGTTCTAACGAATCTAGAGCCAGGCGTGAAGCATTCAATATTCTTTTAACACATCTTGTTGAGATTGGCCTTCAAGCTAATAGCAATTCAAAAGAAGCTACTCTCGATGTGGATGCTATTGTGGTACGACCAGCTGATGATCTCATATACAAGATAGAATCCAGCAAAGTAGACTCCCCACCGCTTTCAATTAGTGTTTCAGAAATAACATATTTTTTGCAATCAGCACCTGGCTCTGAAAGAGCAATTCTTGAAGAAATTGGTGTTCCGAAGCAAAGACTGTTGGAGTATTCAGAAGCTCTTGCGATAAATACTGGTCCACCAGAAACTAAAAGATTAAGTAATAGAAGTGCATATCAAATTTATGATGATCTAAGTGCTGATCAAATCAACATAAAGACTGTGAAGGAGTGGTTAATTAGGGTGATTCAAAACCAGCGATATGATGGGTTTCTTCCCTTGACAGAATTTGGACACCATGCGCGACTTCAGTTCCAAAATCAAAGGTCCATTCCCAGAGAGCTTGGTTTCGCAAAGTATTCTGATATGATTGATGCAATAGCTGGAGTTGATATAGTCGAAAAAAATAGTGTTCCTGGAGTGGTAATTGATATCGAATTTTTTGTTCGCGAAAAAGTTTACGAAATAATAAAAATGAATGATGATAATATCAGTTTAGCTTACTTAGGTGTAAAGTGCTCCCAAATTTTTCCTGGAAAAGGAAAAGTGCACAGACGTCTTGGATACAAAACACTTACTGATATGATTTCTTCATTTGGGCTAAATATAAGTGGAGCGGCTCCTAAATATACTGTCAGTATATAAGTTAAAATTATAAGACTGATTTAAGTAATCAGTCACAAAGCCGTCCACCCCCCATCCACCGAAATCGTCGTCCCCGTGATCTGGACCGCCGCGTCGGAGCACAGGAACGCCGTCGTCTCGCCGATCTGCTCGACGGTGGCGAATTCGCGGGTGGGGGTGCGGGTGAGCATGACCTTGTCGATCACCTCGTCCTTGGTCATGTCGTTGGCGCGCATCTGGTCCGCCAGTTGCGCCTCCACCAGCGGCGTCCAGACGTAGCCGGGGCAGACCGCGTTGCAGGTCACGTCCACCCGCGCCTCGGCCGCCTCCAATGCCACGACCTTCGACAGGCCGACCACCCCGTGCTTGGCCGCGACGTAGGCGCTTTTATACGGCGAGGCGGTCAGGCCGTGGGCGGATGCGATGTTGACGATGCGCCCGTGCCCGCGCGCCTTCATCCCGGCCATGGCGGCGCGGGTGGTGTGGAAGGCGGAGGAGAGGTTGATGGCGAGGATGGCGTCCCACTTGCCGGTGGGGAAGTCCTCGATCTTCTCGACATGCTGGATGCCCGCGTTGTTGACGAGGATGTCGACCCGCCCGAAGGCGGCCTCGGCCTCCTCGACGAGCCGCGCGCAGGCCTCGCCCTTCGACATGTCGGCCCCGATGTAGCGCACGTCCGCGCCCGTCTCCTTGGCCAGGTCGGCGGCGATGGCGCGGGACTCGTCGGAATGGGTGTGGTCGTTCAGCACGACCGAGGCCCCCTTGCCCGCCAGCACCCGGGCGATGCCGAGGCCGATGCCGCTGGTCGAGCCGGTGACGATGGCGATCTTTCCGTCGAGCATGGGGGCGGTCCTTTTCATGACAGAGCGTTTTTCCCAATCATAGTGTGCCGCACAATCGCGGCCATGCGATCAGGCCAGATGCAGCGAGACGCGGCGGTTCTGCCGCCCCTTCTTCTCGATCTTACCGAGGCGGACGGGGCCGATCAGCGCGGTCGAGGCGACGTGGGTGCCGCCGCAGGGCTGGAGGTCGACATCCCCGATCCGCACGAGGCGCACCCGGCCCTGGCCCATGGGCGGCTTGACGGACATGGTCTTCACGAGGCCGGGATTGGCCTCCAGCTCCGCATCCGTGATCCATTCGTCGGTCACCGGATGGTCGGCCTCGATCATGGCGTTCAGCGCCGCCTCGATGGCGTCCCGGTCCTCGGGCGCCTCGGGCATGTCGAAGTCGAGGCGGGACTTCTCCGCCCCGATGGCCCCGCCGGAGACGGGCAGGGGGATGGCGACGGAGAGGAGGTGCAGGGCGGTGTGCATCCGCATGTGCGTGAAGCGCCGCTCCCAGTCGAGCGCCGCCGTCACCGTCTCGCCCACCACCGGCAATTCGCCCTGGCACAGGTGCAGCACCGCGCCGTCCTCGCCCTTCACGGTGTCGTGGACGACCGCGCCGTCGAGCGTGCCGGTATCGCCCGGCTGGCCACCGCCGGCGGGGTAGAACACCGTCCGGTCGAGCACGACCCCGCCCGCGGGGGTCACCTCGACGACGGTGGCCTCGCACTGGTCGAGGGCGGCGTCCTCGCGGAACAGAAGCTCGGTCATGCGGTCTTTCCTTCTTCGTCGGTCGGGGCGGGGCGGGGGGCGTGGGCGGCGGCGCGCGACATCAGCTCGATCATCTCGCCGGCGTTCTTGACGGTCACGTCGGTCTGGCCGAACGGCACCTCGATATTCTCCTCGGCGAAGCGGCGCTCGATCTCGAAGTTGACGTCCGAGCGGGTGGCGAGCACCCAGTTCACGTCGCGCAGGAAGGCGCGCAGCTCGAAATCGAGGGACGAGGCGCCGAAGCCCTGGAAGATCACGGCGGGCGGCGGGCGGCGCAGGACCATGGGATGCGCGCGGGCGATCTCCAGCAGGATGCGCTCGACGAGGCGCACGTCCGTGCCGTAGGCGACCCCGACCGGACAGATGACCCGGCCCATCACGTCCTCGTGGGTGTAGTTCGTCACCGCGCCGGAGATCAGTTCCGAGTTGGGGACGATGTAGCTGGCCTTGTCGAAGGTCTTGATCTCGGTCGAGCGCACGTTGATCTTGCGCACGGTGCCGTGGGTGCTGGCCACCTCGATCCAGTCGCCGACCTTGATGGGCCGCTCGATCAGCAGGATGATGCCCGAGACGAAGTTGTTGACGATGTTCTGGAGGCCGAAGCCGATGCCGACGCCCAGTGCCGCGCCGAGGAAGGCGAGGTTCGTCAGGTCGATCCCGCCGATGGAGATGGCCGACAGCGCCGCGACGAAGAAGCCGAGATAGCCCAGCCCCGAGACGATGGACGAGCGCGCGCCCACGTCGAGCTTGGTGCGCGGCATGACCGCCCGGCGCATGATGGCCTGCAGCAGCCGCGTCAGGAACAGGCCGAAGCCGAAGACGAGGGCGGCGATGAGCAGGTCGCCGGGGCGGAACCGCGTCTCGCCGATGCTGAAGCCCTGGGTGATGCCGAAATAGGCCTCGCGCAGGTCGCCGGTCGTCGCGCCCCAGACGAGGGCGAGGACCGGGATGGCGGCGAGGCACAGGACGAAGCCGATGAAGACCGGGAACAGGCCCACCCCCGCCTCGCCGCGATCCGCCTCGCCCTTGGCCTCGCGGTTCTCGCGCCCCGCCTCGTAGAGCGCCTGGGACGCCTCGTTGGCGATGAGGAACAGGATGACGACGCCGCCGATGACCACCGCGCTCAGGATGCCGCTCTGGAGGATGTAGCGCGACAGGGCGTAGTACCCCGCCACCGCCGCGAGCGGCGTGACCACCGCCAGGAGGTAGGCCCCGCGCCGCAAGCCCCGGACGAGGTTCTCCGTCAGCCAGTTTTCGTCGGCCTGGGGGGCCTCCTCGCCCTCGACCGCCACGACCGGCGCGCGGCGTCGCCCCGACCAGACGCCGGCCACGCGCCACAGCCCCCAGGAGGCGAGCAGCACGGTCACGAGGTTGTAGACGGCCAGCGCGGCGGCGGGCATGTCGAGCGCCTCGCCCGCGCCGACGAGGCCGATGTTGAAGGCCAGCGCGATGGCCACGACCATCGTGTAGAACGCCGTCTGCCGCGCCGTCGCATCCGCCATGTCCGACAGCCGCAACTCCGGGATGCGGGGGGAGAAGAGCGTCGAGATGAGCGCCGAGGCCACCACGATGAAGGCGAGGCCGGTGAAGACCCCGTCCATGAGCACCCGCCCCGTCGGCCCGAGCACGTCGAGCAGGCGCAGGGCGTAGCGCGCCGCGAGGATGGCGGCGATGGGCATGATGAGCCGGGTCAGCGCCATGCCCGTGCCGATCAGGAGGCGGCGGACGCGGCCCGGCCTCGGCCCCTGCCCGTCGGCGGCGGGCGTGACCGCGGCCGCCTCGGGGGATGCGTCGGTTTCCGCGACGGCCTCGGCCCGCCCCGTGGGCCGGATGGCCAGGAATAGCCTGCGCATGGCGTAGCGGCGCACCACCACCAGCATCACGAAGGCGAAGGTCAGCGCGGCGATCGCCGTCAGGCCCGAATCCCGCCACACCTCGCGCCGCCGCTCCGCCGCCTCGCCGGAGGTGGCCTCGGTCACCGCCTCGGCCGTCACGGCGGCGAGCCGCGTCCCGGCTGTCAGCCAGTGGCGCGGGTCGATGGGGGCCGGTCCCTGCTGGAGCAGGGCGTCGGTGAAGCGCGCGCGCTGGGCCGCCGAGGCGACGTCGATGAGGCGGTCGGCCCGGGTGAAGGCGAGATCGGCCTTGCTGACGACCCCGCGCAGGGTGGCGATGCGGCGGTTGAGGTCGTCGCGCTCCGACTTGACCTCCGCGCTCTCGGTCTCGCCTTCCGCCGGGGCCGGGCCGAGCGAGTCGAGCTGGGCGAGGAGGGGGGCGAGCTGGTCCCGGGCCTGGGCGGCCAGGGTCCGCGCGTTCACGCGCTGGGGGTCGAGCGCCTCGCGGATGGAGGCGAGCACCTCCGTCGTGATCTCCTCCTCCTGGAGCCGCTTCTCGATCGTCGCCGCCTGCTGCTCCCATCTGAGGAAGAGCGTATCGGCATTGTCGATCGAGACGACGGTCACGCCGCCCGCGGCCCCGGTCGACTGGGCGAGGGTCGGGGCGGGGGAGGCGAGGGCGAAGGCGAGCAGGACGAGGAGGAGGCGTCCGAGGCGTCTGATATCAGGCATAGGCGGGCTGGAGGTCCGAGCATAGGTCGAGGAAGGCGTCCACGTCCTCTTCGGTGGTCGATGGGGCGCAAACAAGGCGGATGCCCACGCTGATCCCGTCGCCATCCTCGGTCTGGGATGCCGGTTCGAGGTAGTAGGCCGCGCCGGCGGCGCGCAGGCGGCGGTGCATGGCGAGCGGCAGGCGCGCGAAGATCATGTTCGCTGCCGGATCGTTCTCGATCTCGACATCGGCGATCTCGCGCAGGCCCGCGGCGAGGCGCTGGCCCATGGTGTTGGAGCGCGCGGCGCGGTCGAGCCAGAAATCGTCGCGCAGCCAAGCGTCCATCTGCGCGGAGAGCAGCCGGCCCTTCGAGACGAGGTGCCCGCCGCGCTTGCGCCGGAACTCGAAGGAGGAGATGGCCGCCGCCTGACGCGCGGGGTCGAAGTAGATGACCGCCTCGGCGGCCAATGCGCCGTTCTTCGTCGCGCCGAGGCACAGGATATCGACCCCCGCCCGCCAGGACAGGTCCGCCGGGGATTCGCCCCCCGCCATCACGGCGTTGGCGAAGCGCGTGCCGTCCATGTGCACCGCGCAGCCGCCCGTCCGGGCCGTCGCGGTGAGGACGGCGATCCGGTCCGGGCGGTAGAGCGCGCCGCGTTCGGTCAGGTTGGTCAGGCTCAGGGCGGCGGGCTGGGTCTGGTGCACGCCGCGCGCCCCGCATTCGGCGATGGCCTCGACCAGCGCGTCCGGGTCGATCCTCGCGTGCCTGCCGGGCAGGTGACGCAGGCTCAGCCCGCCGCCGAAGAACTCGGGCGCGCCGCATTCGTCCTCGGCGATATGCGCCTCGCGGTGGCAGAAGACCGTGCCCCAGGGCGGCGAGACGCTGGCCAGCGCCAGGGCGTTGGCCGCGGTGCCGGTGGTGACGAGGAAGACGCGCAGGTCCGTCTCGAAGATCTCGGCGAGGCGCTCCTCAACCCGGGCGGCGAGCGGGTCGGTACCGTAGGAGCCGAGCACGCCCTTGTTGGCCGCCGCCATCGCCTCGATGATCTCGGGTGCCGCGCCGTCGCTGTTGTCGCTGGTGAAATTCATCAGTGCCCTTCCTCGACGACGTAGTCGTACCAGTCGTCCTCGTCCACCTCGTATTCGGGGACAGTCCTGTCCTGCATCGAATTGCCCGATCCGTGTACGGAATTCGCGTCCCCGGTCAACAGCGGGTGCCAGTCCGGCAGCCTGTCCCCGTCGGCGAGCAGGCGATAGGCGCAGGTCGAGGGCATCCAGTGGCGCGATTCCACGATGCTCTCGGGGGTCAGGCGGATGCAGGTCGGCACGAGGGTCGAGCGTAGGGCGTAGCTGGTGCAGCGGCAGGTCTTCTCGTCGAACAGGCGGCAGGCGATGGTGGTGAAGGCGATCTCGTGGGGCGGCTCCTCGTCCTCCATCTTCAGCATGCAGCACTTGCCGCAGCCGTCGCACAGCGCCTCCCATTCCGGGCCGGTCATCTCGGCGAGGGGCACCCTTTCCCAGAAGCGGGGACGCAGGGGCGCGCTCATCGAGACAGCACCTCCCCCATGCCGCCCGTGAAGGCGGTGACGACGAACCAGACCACGGCGAGGAAGGCCGCGATGGCCAGCGCTTGGAGCGTGACGTTGAGCGGGGTCATGCGCCAGTCGAGGGGCGGGTCGTCCTGCGCCTCGTCGGGGTCGAGACCCGCGCGGTCGCGCGCCTCGCGCCCGGTCAGCGCGCCGCCCGCCTCGTGGCGCATCCGGTCCAGCCGCGCCTGCGCATCGCGCCGCCGTTCCTCGTCCCCGTCTGGTCCTGCCATGCTCTCGCCTCGTTCGCGCGGTCTATGCGCCCTCGCCCCGACCCTAGCGCAGCCGTGATCGCACCGTTAGGACTTTGTCCATTTCCCTCCGCGAAACGTGAAGCGCCGGGACTGGACAATCCGACCCTGCACGCGGCAAGCCGGTCCGGTTCGAACAGTCAGGAGAACGCGCATGTTCAGGAAGATTATCGCCGCCGCCCTCGTCGCCGCGACGGCCACCCCCGCCTTCGCCTGCAACCGCCCCGGCATGGACGACCTGTACCGCGCCGTCATCGTCGGGGGCGAGCGCAGCTATTCGGAGCCGGTACCCATCGCCTTCCCCGACTTCTCGTATGTCGACGAGAGCGGCACGCGCCGGACGCTGGCCGATCACGCGGGCAAGGCGCTGATCGTGACCTTCTGGCATCCCGACTGTGCGGGCTGCAAGATCGACCTGCCGCGTCTCGACAGCCATCTTGAGAACGCCCCCGGCATCGACCCCGACCAGTTCGTGCAGATCTCCATCGAGACGCTGAACGAAGGCCCCCGCAACCGCAGCGTCGATCTCGCCGAGGTGAAGGACTATCTCGACGGCAAGGGCTACGACGCGGTGAAGGGCAACTACGATCCCGACAACGCGCTGTTCAACGCCAGCTGCCTCGTCGCCACGCCCTCGCACCTGATGATCGACAGCGACGGCAAGGTGACGGACGTCCTGTTCGGGCCGCTGCGCTGGTCCGAGCCGCCCTTCGCGGACATCGCCCGCAACTACCTCGCCAATTTCTGATCCCCGACGGAGACATGCCCATGCGCCCCGCCGCCCTCCTTGCCGCCGCCCTCGCCGCCACGCTGTCGCTCACGGGAGCGGCCCTCGCCGAGCCGGGCGACCCGATCTTCGCCGCCAACGTGCAGCAGACGGAGCCGGGCATCTCCATCCCCACCTCCGAGATCCGCTACGAGGACGGGCGCACCGGCTCGCTGGCCGACTATGCGGGCGAGGTGCTGGTGGTGACGCTGTGGCAGGAGCATTGCCCCTACTGCCGCAAGGAGATGCCGGTCCTCAACCGCCTCTCCGCCGAGATGGCCGGCGAGGGCGTGCGGGTCGTGGCGCTGGGCCTCGATCAGGACATGGGCCTCATCACCCGCTACCTCGACGGGCACGAGTACGACGCCATCGAGCCGGTCATGGATCTGGAGAAGATCAACGGCTCGCTGCTGTCCATCGAGCATTTCGGCCGCTGGTCCATCGCCACGCCCACCAGCTTCATCGTGGACAAGAAGGGCGAGGTCGTCGCCCGGGTCTGGGGCCTCGTCGACTGGGACGGCGACGCGGCGCGCGGCTTCCTGCGCTCGCTGGTGCGGCAGGGGTAGGGCCGCTATACCGACGCGAGCGGACGCTCGCCGTCTTGCGCTACCCCGGATGCCTTGCGGCGTGACATGACGTAAGGCTGGTCCGGGGCCTGTTCGAGCGGAGAGCTTTACCGAGAGAGGCCCCCGGTCCTTGCCGGTAACGGGGTGGACCTGTCGGTCGAATCATTGTCCACCTCCCGGATTCGGCATGAGCGAATCTTGCCCTAGATGCAGGACCATCCGCAGATGATCCGCATCCGAGGCCGCCCATGACCCTGCTCATCCTCTTCGTCGTTCTCGCCATCGGCGTGTCGTTCCTGTGCTCGATCCTCGAAGCCGTGCTGCTGTCGATCACTCCGTCCTTCGTGGAGGGGGCCGAGGCCGAGCGGCCCGAGCTGGCCGGAAAGCTGCGCGGCCTGCGCGCGGATATCGAGCGCCCCCTCGCCGCGATCCTGTCGCTCAACACCATCGCCCACACCGTCGGCGCGACCGGGGCCGGGGCGCAGGCGGCGGTGGTGTTCGACGATACCGGGGTGGGCATCTTCTCCGCCGTCCTGACGCTCGGCATCCTCGTCCTGTCGGAGATCGTGCCGAAGACGCTGGGGGCGACCTACTGGCGCGGGTTGGCCCCCTTCGCCGTCCGGGTTCTGCCTTGGCTCATCGTCGCGCAGCTGCCGCTCGTCTGGATGAGCCAGGCCATCACGCGGATCCTGACGGGCGGGGACAAGGGCGACGAGGTATCCCGCGAGGAGATCGCCGCCCTGACCACCGCCGGCCAGCGCATCGGCGTGGTCGAGGAGGACGAGACGCGCTTCATCTCGAACCTGTTCAGCCTGCCCGAGACTACCGTCCGCGAGGTGATGACCCCCCGCACCGTAATCGAGCACCTGTCCGCCGCAGGCACCGTGGGCGAGGTGGTCGCGGGGCGGGACACCTTCCCCTATTCGCGCCTGCCCGTGACGGGGGAGTCCGTCGACGAGGTGAGCGGCTTCGTCCTGACGCGCGACCTGCTCGTGGCGGCGCTGGGCGGGCAGGGGGAGCGGACGATCGGGGAACTGGCGCGCGACCTGCTGCGCGTGCCCGAGGATACCGACCTCGATGCCATGTTCGACCTGTTCATGGACGCGGAGGCGCATATCGCGCTGGTGCAGGACGAGTACGGCGGCACGGCGGGCATCGTGACGATGGAGGATGTGCTGGAGACCCTGCTCGGCGTCGAGATCGTGGACGAGCAGGACGAGGCCCGGGACATGCGTGCCGTCGCCGTCGCCCGGGCGCGGCGGCGCGACGGTGCCGCGCGACGGGAGGCGGTCGAGGAATAGGACGGCCAGGCCCCGCATCCGAAGCGGGGCCGCCACGTGCGGACCCCGCCTACTTCCGTCCGCCGGGCAGCATCCGCCGCAATACCTCGTCCCGGTCGACGAAATGGTGCTTGAGCGCGGCCGCGACGTGCACCGCCAGGATGGCCGCGAGCAGGTAGACGCTGACCCAGTGGACCGTGTGGAAGATCTCAGTCAGGCGGTCGTCGCCCGGCTGGATCGGGTCGGGCATCTCGAACAGGCCGAAGACCATGTTCTTCATCTGCGCCGGATAGGCGTCCACGTCGTTGAGCGGCGAGGCAGAGGACATGAGCCAGCCGCTGAGCGGAATGACGAACATCAGCGCGTAGAGCGCGACATGAGCCGCCTTGACCCCCGCCCTCTCGATCGCCGACGGCGCGCCCGGCAGGTCCGGCACCGCCGGGTTGATCCAGCGCCACAGCAGCCGCAGCCCGGCGAGGACGAAGACGACGAAGCCGAAGGACTTGTGCGTCTGCGTCAGCTCGATCTGGAGGAACATGTCGTCCAGGAAGTTCGCCATGTACGTGCCGACGACCGCGAGCGCGAGGATGAGCGCCGCCATGGTCCAGTGAAAGACCTTGGCGGGCCACCCCCAACGCGCGCGGGTGTTCTTCAGCCCCATTAAGAGGCGGGGAAGATTTCGAGGTCGATGCGCACCGGCATGATGTTGCCGATCGCGCCCTTGGCGTAGGTCACCCCGTATTCGGTGCGGTCGATCTCGCCCTCGATGACGAAGCCGGTCACGACCTTGCCATTGAGCTGGGGCAGGGGCGAGGGCGCGGACTTGCGCATCGTCACCTCGAAGGTCTCCTCGTTCGTGTTGCCGAGGATGGTCAGGTCGCCGGTGAGCGTCGCGGTATCGTCGCCCGTCATCTCGATGCTCTTGGACTTGAACACGATGTCGGCGTGGCTCTCCACATCGAGGAAATCGCCCCCGCGCAGATGCTTGTCGCGCGCTTCCCACAGCGTGTTGATCGAGGCCGCGTCGATGGTGAAGGTCACCGAGGAATCCTCGGGCGCCTCGGGGTCGTACAGGATATCGGCGTCGAACTGCGTGAAGAAGCCGTGGGTCATCGAATAGCCGAGGTGGTCGACCTTGAAGGTCACGGCGGTGTGCGACTTGTCCAGCTCGTAGGGCTTCGGTTCGGCTAGGGCGGCGGGCGCGGCGAGGCCGGTTGCGAGAAGGGCGGCGAGGGCGAGGGGACGGACGGGCATGGAGGCGCTCCTGATGATCGTCGAGACGGGGACTGACGTGCCTGCTATATGCACCGGCCCGTTCGACGCGTCATCGTCCATCACGGAAGCGTGAGCGAAAGTCAACGCCTCTCAAGGCGTTAGGCGGCTGTAGACGACTCTCCTGTAGGGTTACCCCATCGAACATTTCGAACACGAACGGACCGGAGAGCATCGCATGGTTCCCAAGCACAGACTGCACGCCGCGATTCTTGGGTCGCTCTTCCTTCTCGGCATGGCGGCCGGGGCGCGGGCCGACGTCATCACCTACGATCTCGTGGACACGCCCCACGGACGCTATCTCCCGGGCGGCTTCTACAAGAACGTCGGCGGGGACCCGCGCTTCGAGACCTACAGCTTCGAAGAGCCGGGCGCGCGGGCGCGGCTGGTCTACGACGAGGATCGCGGCATCGTCCGGGTTCACGGGCGGACCTACAACCGCGTGACGGAGGAATTCTCGAACTTCAACCTGTCGTACAATAGCGTCGAGCGGGACGGCGACAAGCTCACGCTCCAGAACATGAACACGGTCGGCTTCTTCGGCAATACCGATACGAACGGCAAGGGCTTCACCCTCACCCTGGGCGATACGATCACCGGGCACGGCTGGCTGACCGACCCGACCACGGGGCGGCATTTCGGCGATTTCCACTTCGCCGGGGTGCGTTCGGCGGAGACGGGCAGCATTCCCGCCCCGGCACCGCTTGGTCTGCTGGCCGTGGCGGCCCTGTTCGGCCTGCGCCGCCACCTGCGCCGGGGCTGACGGCCGGAAATCCGGCGGCGGGCGCCTCGCTTCACCCGCACGGGACGTCTCATCGCCATCCCCGCCGTGCTCGTCGCACAGATGCCGGGCACCACGCGCGCCGCCGACTGGTCGATCCCCGGACCCGCTACCGAACCGGCCCTACCGCGTCGGAACGGGCGCATCCCCGCGATAGTCGTAGAAGCCGCGCCCCGTCTTGCGGCCCAGCCAGCCCGCCTCGACGTATTTCACCAGAAGCGGGCAGGGGCGGTACTTGGTGTCGGCCAACCCGTCATGCAGCACGTTCATGATGGCGAGGCAGGTGTCCAGCCCGATGAAGTCGGCCAGCTCCAGCGGTCCCATCGGGTGATTCGTGCCCAGCTTCATCGCCGTGTCGATGCTCTGCACCGTGCCCACGCCCTCGTAGAGCGTGTAGACCGCCTCGTTGATCATCGGCACCAGCACGCGGTTCACGATGAAGGCGGGGAAGTCCTCGGCGCTGGCGGCCTCCTTCCCGAGCGAGGCGACGACGGCGCGCATGGTGTCGAAGGTCGCCTCGTCGGTCGCGATGCCCCGGATCAGCTCGACCAGCTTCATCACGGGCACGGGGTTCATGAAATGGATTCCCATGAACCGCTCGGGCCGGTCGGTGACGGTGGCGAGCCGCGTGATGGAGATGGAGGAGGTGTTCGAGGCGAGGATCGCGCGTTCCGGCACCACCTCGACCAGCTTGCGAAAGATGGTCTTCTTCAGGTCCTCGATCTCCGCCGCCGCCTCGATCACCAGATCGCAGTCGCCGAAATCGGCCATGTCGGTGGTGCCCCGGATGCGGCCCAGCGCGGCGACGCTGTCCTCCGCGCCGAGCAGGTCGCGGTTCACCTGACGTTGCAGGTTACCCTCGATCGCGGCGAGCGCGGCGTCGACCCGGTCCTGTTCGAGATCGCTCATCACCACGTCGTAGCCCGCGACGGCGAAGACGTGGGCGATGCCGTTGCCCATCTGCCCCGCGCCGACCACGCCCACCGTCCCGATGCCTTCGACCGGATTGCCCATGCCGCCTCGCCCTCGTGATTACGGCATCCGATGTATGCGAAGGGGAGCGGGTCGGCAAGGGCCGCGCGGTCGTGGCATCATTCGGCGGGCGGGCAGGTGCGCGGCCCGTTGGTAGCGCAGAGCAGAAGTAGCCGACGCGTGTCCTACCAAGGATAGGCACCCTTGAAGCATTTTACTGAAAGAATTCGGTTGCACTTCTATCTTGTGTGACAAGTTGGAGAGCAGTGTTTGCAGCCATTGGCAGTTCTATACGTCTTCTTCGCTTCACGAACAGCGGGAGCACAACTCTCGAACGTGCCGAGATATTTTCGATTCTTTTCGAGGGCAGGGGTGGGACATTTGTCGGCCCTGTGAACTTCGTGGTCGCCGTTCGCCTGTGCTTTTGTGTTGACGTAATATCTAGGCATTGGTTTGATCTCTTTTCGTTCTTTTCATTAAGTACCTAATAAGTACTTAATTTCAAATGCACGTCAAGAGTGTTAATGCGTGATTTCTATTTTTAAGGGTATTGGAGCTTTGCCGCCCCCCTCACGCCGCCATCTGCCATTCGCGAATCCAGTCCTGCGGGGCGAGCAGCATGATGACGTTGAGCGTCAGACCGTCGCGGATGACCGCGCCGACGGCCACCTCCGCGATCACGAACAGCGCCAGGCTCGCCCAGACCGGCAGCACGCGGGCGAGGGCAAAGCCGACCCACATCCAGGCGATGTCGGCCACCGAGTTCACCACGCTGTCGCCGTAATAGTCGAGCGCGATGGTGGCCTCGCGGTAGCGCTGGATCACCGCGTCGGTGTTCTCGGCGATCTCCCATGCCGCCTCGATCAGCGTGGCGATCACGAGGCGGGTGCCGAGCGCGGCGCGGCGCAGGATCAGCCACAGGAAGGCGTAGAAGATCAGCCCGTGCAGGATGTGGCTCGGCGTGTACCAGTCGGCGATGTGCTGAGAATTTTCCGACGACACGACCGCCCCGTGCCAGAGCTTGACCGTCCCGCATTCGCAGATCGGCGCGCGGCCCATCGCAAGCAGGACCGCCGCCGTCAGGACGACGATCCCGGCGGCGAGGGCGATATGCCGGCGGCCCATCCCCGCCATCGAATCAGACGTAGCGCGCGTCGCGCATGACCACCGCCAGCGCCAGACCGTAGATCACGTGCCCGACCAGCGCGACCCAGGTCAGGTCCCCGAAGCCGAGGAAGGGCGGGTTCCCCGCCACCAGATGCGCCATCACGTAGAGCGCGAAGGCCCAGATCACGACGCCGAACACCGCCCCCGTCACCCACCAGTGCAGGCTCGGCGCGATCATCCGGCTGATGGGGCGGGCGAGGAGGACGTAGCCGAGCGGATAGCCGAGGATGCCCATCGCGTAATGAGCGAGCCGGCCGTATTGCGTGTACTCCTCGCCGAAGAGCGCGCCGAGCGACTGGGTGGCGAGGGGCACCGGGGCGAGGCGCGGATAGCCCGCCTCGGGCGCGTAGATCTGGCCGAAGGCGTCGAAGGCGGCCATGGCGAGCGCGCCGCCGATGAGCATCAGGAGGATCGTCCCGATGAACGAGCCGCCCTCGTCGTAATCGTCGTAACCGTAGTCGCGCATGGTCGCATCCCCGTCATGGCCGGCCCCCGCCGCCAGCTTTCTTGGGGCTTTCCTTACGCCGTGGTCCGCCCCCGGATCAACCCGCATACGTACAGAATAAAACGATGCGCGAAGCCTGTGGCATCCGGGGCCTTCCTTGTCAAGGCAATCGGGTGAGGCACGTCTTGACACACGTGAGGTCATTGTCGGGCTTGACCCGACGATCCACGGCTGACGCACGTGCAGGTCCTGCAGCCCTGGATCGCCGGGTCCAGCCCGACGATGACCGTTTCATCACGCCGAAGGGCCATTGCTGGCATGACAATTCATTCACCCGATTGCCCTGCCTTCCTTGGTCGGGCATCGCGGCCCGGGCAGGACCGGGTCGTCCGCGCGCGGCTCCGCAGGGCCGCGTGTTGCCAAGCCCGTTGGGCGGTGAGAGAAAGACCGCCTCCGTATCCATCCGAGGCGATGCCATGGCCGACCTGCCCTCCTTCGCGCCGATCCCCGCCGCGTTGCCCGCGACCGTCCCCTTCGTCGGGCCGGAGGAGATGGCACGCGGGCGCGGGCGGGATTTCACGGTGCGGCTGGGGGCGAACGAGCTGACCCTGCCGCCGTCCCCGGCGGTGGCCGAGGCGATCCGGCGGGGGGCGGCGGAGGCGCGCTGGTATCCCGATTCGGCCGCCCACGACCTGCGCGTGGCCCTCGCCGCCCATTTCGGCTACGCGCCGGAGGAGGTGATGGTGGGCGAGGGGATCGACGGGCTGCTCGGCCTCGTCGCCCGGCTGTTCCTCGCGCCGGGGCAGGTCGCGGTCACGTCGCTGGGGGCGTATCCGACCTTCAACTACCACGTCGTCGGCCATGGCGCGCGGCTGGAGACGGTGCCCTATCGCGGCGACCGCGAGGACCCCGAAGCGCTGGCGGCGAGGGCACGCGAGACGGGCGCGCGGCTGGTCTACCTCTCCAACCCGGACAACCCGATGGGGAGTTGGGTCTCCCACGCCGCCGTCGACACTCTGGCGCAGGCGGTGCCGGATGACTGCCTCGTGCTGCTCGACGAGGCCTATGCCGAGTTCCACACCGACGCGGATGCTGTCACCCCGCGCGGCTACCGCCGCCCCAACGTCATGCGCCTGCGTACCTTCTCCAAGGCCTACGGGCTGGCGGGGATGCGGGTCGGCTGCGCCATCGGGCACCCGGAGCTCGTCGCGGGGTTCGACCGCATCCGCAACCATTTCGGCGTCACGCGCCTGTCGCAGATCGCGGCGCTGGCGGCGCTGGGCGATGCCGAGCATCTGGCCGGGGTGGTCGAGCGGGTCGCCGCCGGGCGGGCGCGGCTGGCGGCTATCGCGGAGGCGAACGGGCTGGTGCCGCTGCTCTCGGCGACGAACTTCGTCACCATGGATTGCGGGCGGGACGGGGACCATGCCCGCGCGGTGCTGCGGGAATTGCTGGCCCGCGACGTCTTCGCCCGGATGCCCGGCCCCGCCCCCCTCGACCGCTGCATCCGCATCGCGACGGGCACGGAGGCGGAGCTGGACGTGGTGGCGGAGACCCTGCCGGAGGCGTTGCGGGCCGTGGGATAGGAACGCTTCCGCCCCGCACTCGATGCGGGGCCTGTCGCGATGAGGCGCTTCGCTCGAAAAGGCCCCGGCTCAAGGCCGGGGCAGAGTCTCAACCCTCCCCCTTCACCCCCTTGAAGAATTCCATCGCCATCGCCTGATCCTCCCCGCCCAGCCCCGCGGCGGTCAGCAGGCGGTGGATTTCGAGGCACAGGGCGGTCATGGGCATGGCAGTGGTGGTGCGCCGGGCGAGATCCTGCACGGCGTGGAGGTCCTTGACCATGTTGTCGATGCGGCCCGTGCGGCGGTAGTCCTTCGTCGCGTAGCGGGGCATGTATTCCTGGAGCAGGGCGCTGTCGGCGCGACCTCCCTTCAGCGCCGCCGGGATCTTCTCCGCGTCCACCCCGGCATCCAGGGCCAGTTGCGCCGCCTCGGCCACGGCGAGGAAGCCGAGGCCGCACAGCACCTGGTTGATGAGCTTGGTCGTCTGCCCCGCGCCGGGGCCGCCCATATGCGTGTAGTTCGCCGCGACGTGGCGCAGGGCGCGGTGGGCGCGCTCCACGTCCGCCGCCTCGCCCCCGGCCATGAGCGTCAGTTCCCCCGTCGCCGCCTTGGGCGCGCCGCCCGAAAGCGGGCTGTCGACCCAGGCGAGGCCCGCCTCCTTCGCCCGGGCGGCCATCTCGCGGGTCGCCTCGGGGTCGATGGAGGACATGTCGATGATCAGCGTGCCCGGCGCGGCCCCCTCGGCCACGCCCCCCTCGCCGAAGACCGCCCGTTCGACGATGGCCGCCGAGTTGAGGCTGGTAATGACGAACTCGGCCCCGCGCGCGGCGTCGGCGGCGCTGGCGGCGGCCGTCGCGCCCCTGTCGGTCAGGGTCGCCACGCGGTCGGCGTCGAGATCGAAGACGGTCAGGGCGTTGCCGGTCTCCAGCAGGCGCGCGCCGATGGCGCCGCCCATGGCCCCCGCACCGATCAGGGCGATTGTCTCGGACATGATGGATGGTTCTCCCGGTGTTCAGAGCGACGCGGTGATCCCGCCGTCGACGTAGAGCGTATGCCCGTTGACGAAGCTCGACGCCGCCGAGGACAGGAAGATCGCCGCCCCCACCAGCTCCTCCACGTCGCCCCAGCGCCCGGCGGGGGTGCGCTTGGCGAGCCAGGCGGTGAAATCGGCATCGGCGACGAGGGCCGCCGTCAGCTCGGTGTCGAAATAGCCCGGCGCGATGGCGTTGCATTGCAGGCCGTACTGCGCCCAGTCCGTCGCCATGCCCTTGGTCAGGTTCACCACCGCACCCTTGGTCGCGGTGTAGGGGGCGATGCCGGGGCGGGCCAGCGCCGACTGGACGCTCGCGATGTTGACGATCTTGCCCGCGCCCCGCCCGATCATGTGCCGCGCCGCCGCCTGCCCCACGTGGAACACGCTGGCGATGTTGGTCTGGAGCAGCGCCTCGAAGGCCTCGGCCGGAAAATCCTCCAGCGGGGTGCGGTGCTGCATCCCGGCATTGTTGACCAGGATGTCGATGGGGCCGGTATTCTCCTCGAAGCCGTCCACCGCCGCGCGCGCCGCCGCGTGGTCGGTCACGTCGAAGGGCAGCGTCTCGACCGTCGCCCCGCCCGCGCGCAGCGTTTCCGCCGCGCTGTCGAGACGCCCGGCATCGCGCCCGTTCAGCACGACGGTCGCCCCCGCCCCGGCGAGACCCTTGGCCAGCGCGTAACCGATGCCCTGGGACGAGCCGGTGACGAGCGCGCGTTTTCCGGCGAGCGAGAACAGGGGGTGGGAATCGGGCATCGGCGTCTCTCCGGGCGGGCAATGCGGCCTGCCGGGATTGACAGGGGATACCGATGCAGCATGTTCCCGGTAACGCGGGGATGTCAACCTGACGCACCCGCCCCGCACGGAGACCGCCCCCCATGAAAGCCATCGTCGCCCACGGCCCGAAGGATCTGCGCATCGAGGACCGCGAGGTCGGCACGCCGGGGGAGGGCGAGGTGCTGGTGCGCATGGCCGCCGGGGGCATCTGCGGCTCGGACCTGCATTACTACGCCCATGCGGGCTACGGCACCGTGCGCCTGCGCGAGCCGATGATCCTCGGGCACGAGGTCTCGGGCCACGTCGCCGCGCTGGGGCCGGGGGTGACGGGCCTGCGCGAGGGTCAGCTCGTCGCCCTCTCGCCGTCGCGCCCCTGCGGCGCGTGCCGCTACTGCCGGGAGGGGACGCCGAACCATTGCCTCGACATGCGCTTCTACGGTTCCGCCATGGTCTTCCCGCACATCCAGGGCGCGTTCCGCGAGATGATCGTCGCGAAGGCCGAACAATGCATCCCCGCCGACGGGCTGAGCGCGGGCAAGGCGGCGATGGCCGAGCCGCTGGCCGTGGTGCTGCATGCGGCGAAGCTGGCCGGGGACCTTATGGGCAGGCGCGTGCTGGTGACGGGCTGCGGCCCCATCGGCCTGCTCGCCGTCATGGTCGCGCGCGCCGCCGGGGCCATCGAGGTCGTGGCGACCGACATCGCGCCCTTCACCCTCGACATGGCCCGCACGGTCGGGGCCGACACGGCGCTGAACGTGGCCGAGAACGCCCAGGCGCTCGATCCGTACGACGCGGACAAGGGCCGCTTCGACGTGCTGTTCGAATGCTCCGGCGTCGCCTCGGCCCTGGCCGGAGCCGTGCCGAGCCTGCGCCCGCGCGGGGTGCTGATGCAACTCGGCCTCGGCGGCGACATGACGGTGCCGATGCAGATGATGACCGCCAAGGAGATCCAGCTTCGCGGCTCCTTCCGCTTCCACGCGGAATTCCTCACGGCCGTCGAGATGATGCGCAATGGCCGCCTCGACGTGGCCCCGCTCATCACCGGCACCATGCCCCTCTCGGACGCCCTCGCCGCCTTCGAGCATGCGGGCGACCGGAGCCGGGCGATCAAGACGCAATTGGCGTTCGGCTAGGAGACCCGGTCATGGTCGGGTCCGTTCCGACCATCCATCTCTCCATTCGGACGGCTTTCGACGTTGAGAGATGGACCCTCGCAACGCGTGCGAGGGTGACCCGATCCATGTTCCTACACGTCCCCCGGCACGCCGTAGCTTGGCGCCGCCGACGGGTCGAGGGCGCGGGTGACGTAGGCGTCGAGTTGCGGTTCGTAGAGCGTCCAGAGCGCCGCGAGCGCCTCGACGGGGCAGTCCTCCGTCCAGTCCACGCGCAGGTCCGCCACCGGCCAGGCGACTTCCCGCACCAGCAGCATCCCCGCCGAATGCACCGGCCCCGCCTCGCCCCCCGCCGCCAGCGCCGCGCGCATGGTCGCGACGAGCCGGTCGCCCAGGGGGCCGGTCGTGGCCCCGAACGCCTCGACCATGCGCGCGGGCACGTCCTCGCTCGCCAGCAGGTTCCCGCCGCAGGCGACGTCCTCCCCCCGCGCCTCGGCCCAGAGGCCTAAGGCGTTGCCGCCCGAATGGATCGCGCTGCGCCCCGCCCCGTCGACCGCGAGCACCTGGCGATAGTCCATCGCCCCGCCCGTCGCGCGCAGGATGGCCACCGCCTCCGGCGCGCTCGCCCCGAGGCCCATGAGGTCGAGCGCGCGCGGCCCCAGCGTCGGGTCGGTCACGTTCTGGCTCGCCACCGCGCCGACGCCCGCGCGGGCATAGGTGCAGCGCGCGGCCACCGCCGGCGAGGAGGAGGCGACCGCCACCCCGAACATGCCGCTCCCGGCACAGCGCGCGACGACGGAAAAGGTCATGCCCGGTTCTCCTGTCCCGCGTAGAGGAAGTCGTGGAAATCCGCGATGACGCCCTCCAGATGCTCCGGCGCGAGCGGCCCGGCATCGGCGAAGCGCGAGGCGATGCCGCGCTGGGTCGCCTCCAGCCGCGCCCGGTCCTCCTCGTTCACCGCGCTCCACAGGGCGATGCGCTGGGCCTTCGTCGCCTCGTCCATCTCGTCGCCGTAGGACGCGAGGCTCCAGCGCACGCGCGTCCGGCCCGGTCCCTCCGGGATGAGGCAGAAGGAGGCCTGAAGGCTCGCCGCCTGCGAGACGAGGTGGCACGGGTAGACGCAGAACAGCGTCGAGCGCCGCCGTTCCGCCTCGCTCAGCCCCGGCGCGCCCCGCCCACGCGGGGCGGCCCTGTCGGGGTAGTTGGCGCAATAGCCGGTGAAGGCCCCGCCGCCGTCGAACTTCCGCGCCAGCGCCGTGGGCGTGTAGTCGTGCAGCGTCTTCGTGTGGACGACCGACAGGTGATAGGCTTCGAGGAAGTTCTCCACCACCGCCTTCCAGTTCGCCGCCCAGACCTTCTCGCCGGTATGGAAGGTGCGGAAGTCCCCGGGCGCGTAGGGGTCGACCCGCCCGGCCAGCGCGTCGAGCCGCGGGGCGAGGGCGGGGGCCGCGCCGTCGAGGTTCACGTAGAGGAAGCCGCGCCATTCCTCGGCCCGGTGCCGGGGCAGGCACAGGTCCGCGATGGCCTCCCGGGGCATGCGCGGGGCCGACAGGAGCGCGCCGTCCCGCCCGTAGCTCCAGGCGTGGTAGGGGCAGACGAAGCGCCGCGCATGTCCCGACCCCTCGGCCACGGGGCTGGACCGATGGCGGCACAGGTTCGCGAAGACCCGCGCGACGCCGTCGTCGCCCCGCACCGTCAGCAGCGGCTCGCCGCACAGGTCGAGCGTCAGGTAGTCGCCCGGCGCCGCGATCTCGTCCGTCCGCCCGATGCACAGCCAGCCCCGGCGCAGCACGTCCGCCGTCTCCGCCTCGAACACGTCCCGCGCGGCATAGGCCCGGCCCGCCAGCCCCGCCCGCGCGGTCATGCCGGGGCCTGCCATTCGTCGTCCGGGATCACCGCCGTCGCGTCGATCTCGACCAGCCAGCCGGGCCGGGCCAGCGCGCTGACCACGAGGCCGGTGGAGACGGGGTGCACGCCGCGGATGTACTCGCCCATCGTCCGGTAGACCGCCTCGCGGTGGCGCACGTCTGTGATGTAGACGACGACCTTGACCAGATGCGCCATCGTCCCGCCCGCCTCCTCGATGAGCTGGCGGATGTTCTGCATGACCCTGTGCGTCTGCTCGGCGGGGTCGTGGCTGCCGATATCGACCCCGTCGTCCAGCGATTGCGGGCATTGCCCGCGCATCCAGACGGTGCGCCCGCCGCGCGTGACGACGGCCTGGCACAGGTCGGTGTCGAGGGCCTGCTCGGGATAGGTGTCGCGGGTGTTGAACCTGCGGATGCGGGTATGCGCCATGCTCGTCCCTCCGAAAGTGGTCTGCCCCCTCGACGCTTTCACGGAACCCCCCGCCTCGGAAAGGCGGAATCCGCCAAAAGGTGGCCCGAATGCGACGCGGCGTCGCCCGATTCGATTCGGGTTCGCGCGGCGCGCGTTTCGCGCTAGCGTCGGGCCGAAGCAGCTCGGGAGGACGCGATGGGGCGGGTCGGGGAGACGGATACGCTGGTGGTCGGCGGCGGTCAGGCGGGCCTCGCCATGAGCGCGCATCTGGGCAAGGGCGGCATTCCGCATCTGGTGCTGGAGAAGGGCCGCATCGCCGAGAAATGGCGCTCGGCGCGGTGGGATTCGCTGGTGGCCAACGGTCCCGCCTGGCACGACCGCTTTCCCGACATGGCCTTCGAGAACGAGAATCCCGATTCCTTCGTCCCCAAGGAGCGGGTGGCCGACTATTTCGCCGCCTTCGCGCGCCGCATCGACGCCCCCGTCCGCTGCGGGGTCGAGGTGCGGCGGGTGACGCGGCGGACGGGCGCGCCCGGCTTCCGCGTCGAGACGTCGGACGGCGCGATCCATGCCAGGCGCGTGGTCGCCGCGACCGGCCCGTTCCAGCGCCCGCTCGTCCCGCCGCTGGTGCCGGAGGACGCGCCGGTGATGCAGATGCATTCCAACGCCTACCGCAACCCCGCGCAGCTACCCGACGGGGCGGTGCTCGTGGTCGGCTGCGGCTCGTCGGGCACGCAGATCGCCGAGGAGCTGATGCGGGCGGGGCGGCGCGTCTACCTCTCGGTCGGCCCGCACAACCGCCCGCCCCGCCGCTATCGCGGGCGCGACAACGTCTGGTGGCTGGGCGTGCTGAACAAGTGGGAGGCATCGGCGATGACGCCGGGCATGGAACACGTCACCATCGCCGTCAGCGGCGCGCGGGGCGGGCACACGGTCGATTTCCGCCGCCTCGCCGGGCAGGGCATGACGCTGGTGGGCATGGCCGAGCGCTATGCGGACGGGGCGATACATTTCGCCGGCGACCTCGCGCGCAACCTCGCGCGGGGGGATGCGGACTACCTGTCGGTCCTCGACGAGGCCGACGCCTATGCCGCCCGCAACGGTCTCGACCTGCCACGGGAGCCGGAGGCCCGCATCATCCCGCCCGACCCCGATTGCGTGACGGACCCCCTGCGCCGCCTCGACCTGCGCGCGGCGGGCGTCGGGACGATCCTCTGGGCGACGGGCTACGCGCAGGATTTCGGCTGGCTGCCGCCCGGGGCGCTGGACGGGGCGGGACGGGCGCGGCACGAGCGCGGGGTCTCCGCCGAGCCGGGGGTCTACTTCCTCGGGTTGCCGTGGCTGTCGCGGCGGGGATCGTCCTTCATCTGGGGCGTGTGGCAGGACGCGAAGTTCGTCGCCGACCACATCGCCATCCAGCGCGCCTACCACGCCTACGAACCGGCCCCGGCCTGAGGGGGCCGGGGGGCCGGGCCTACGGGTAGCCGGCGCGGTCGTAGATCTGGATCGCGGCGTTCTGGTTCTCGCCCAGCACCGTCAGGGGCATCGTGTCCTGCCGGAACAGGCCGAGCCGCGCGACGGAGGGGGACAGGCCGATGCCGGGGACGGCGGGATACTCGTCGTTGCCGGCGGAGAAGTATTCCTGCGCGCTCTCGGAGGCGAGGTATTCGAGGAACCTGACCGCGTTCTCCCGGTTCGGCGCATGGGCCGCGACCCCGCCGAGGGAGAGGTTCACATGCGTGCCCCGGTCGGACTGGTTGGGGAAGACCCAGCCGATCATGTCGGTCTCGCCGGACAGGTTCTTCACGTCCTTCCGCAGCGCGCGGGCGAAATAGTAGGTGTTCGCCAGCACGATGTCGCATTCGCCCGAGACGATGCCGCGCAGCTGGTCCGTATCGCCGCCCGAGGGCTTGCGCGCGAAGTTCGCGTAGAGACCCTTGGCCCAGTCCTCGGCCGCCGCCTCGCCATGGGTCTCGATGATCGAGGCCAGCAGCGAGATCATGTAGATGTTGGACGAGGAGCGCGCGCAGACCATCCCTGCGTATTTCGGGTTGGCGAGGTCCTCGTAAGTGCGCGGCGGGTCGGCCACGTCGGCCTTGTCGTAGAAGATGACGCGCGCGCGCTGGGAGAAGCCGAACCAGTGGCCGTCCGGGTGGCGCAGGTTGCCGGGGATCGCACGTTCGAGCACGTCCGAGGCGGTGGGCTGGAGAAGGCCCGCCTGGTCCGCCTGCCACATGCGGCCCGCGTCGACGGTCAGCAGGATGTCGGCGGGGCTGTTGCGGCCCTCGGTGCGCATCCGCTCGATCAGCGCGCCGGCCTTGGCCTCGATGCGGTTGACCGTGATGCCCGTCCGCTCCTCGAACTCCGTGTACAGGCGCTCGTCGGTGTCGTAGTGGCGCGAGGAATAGAGGTTCACCTCGCCCTCGGCGAAGGCGGGCGCGGCCATCAGCGCCGCCATGACCCCCGCGAGGGCCGTCTTCAGAATGCCGTTCATGCCGTTCTCCCGAACTGTCCCGGCCCGGCAGGGTCGCCGTGCCTGCCTATGGATGATAATTTCCGAGTGTTTTAGTCAAGCTATATCTTAGCAAAGAGGTCGGCTTTTCACGATTTCGATCGTATCGTTTCGAACAGTGATGCAGGATCAGGACGATGGGGTATGTTGACATATCGGAGTGTTACCCTTGCACGCCCCCGCATTCCCTACTAGGATAGTCGGAATACAGCGAGTCGATCAGGAGCCTGCCATGGGTGCCCTTGCCGTCTTTCCGGAACGGATCGCGTCGATCCCGGACGCGCCGACCGCACGCGTGGCGCTCGATGCCGCGGACGGGCGGCTGGTGGCGTCGCTGCGCCGTCTGGCCCGCGCGTCCCGGGCCGCGCCCCGGCTCGATCTGCATCGGGCCTGCGCCCTGCTGGCCCACGGGTCGGACGAGGCGGCGGACGTCTACGGGATGACGCTGCTGCGCGCCCTCGACCGGGAGGCGGCGCGCACCGTCGTCTTCCACGCGGGCCACAACGCCGCGCCGAGCTTCGACGAGTTGTGGCTCCTGCGCATCCTGCGCCTGTTCCAGGGGGGCGACGAGGCGGGCGCGCGCTTCCTGATCGCGGGGCGGGTGCCGATGCGCTCGCGGCGCATGATCGCCTTCCTCGCCGCCCGCTTCGCGGAGGGGCTGGACTCCGCGTAGACTTTCGGCCCGGTCGTCATATCTCTCACCATCCGGCCCTTGACGGGCCGTTCGCCACTATCGAGGAAGGGAAGAGCGCCATGAGCAGCGTCGCGACGAAGATGGAACCCGAAGCGCTGAAGGCGGTCGTCGCCGGGCTGACGCAGGCCCTGGCGGAGACCTCCGTCACCACGATGAAGGCGCAGAACTACCACTGGAACGTGCAGGGCATGGCCTTCGGCTCGCTGCACGAACTGTTCCAGCAGATCTACGAGGATCATTTCGCCGGACAGGACGATCTGGCCGAGCGGGTCCGGGCGCTGGGGTCGCTGGCGACGGGGCGCTACGACGCGTTCCTCAAGCTGTCGAAGGTCGAGGAAGGCGACGGCCGCCTCGACGACAAGGCGATGATCGCCGACCTGCGCGACGCGCAGACGACGGTCGCGGGCACGCTGGCGGCGCTGGCCGAGGCGTCGGCGGAGGCGGGCGACCCGCTGACCGAGGATCTGGCCATCGAGCGCGGACGCATCCACGAGAAGTTCGCCTGGCTGCTCGACGCGCATCTCCAGGGCTGAACCGGCGCGATTGCGGACACAGGAAGGCCGTCCCCCCGGGGGCGGCCTTTTTCGGTCCCGGCCATTGCCGGATGTGCCGTCGATGGGTAGATAATCGCGTAACGAACGGAAAGGAATGACCGGATGAAGCGCAAGATTCTGATTCTCGGAGCCTCCTACGGCTCGCTGCTCGGCACGAAACTCATCATGGCCGGGCACGACGCCACCCTCGTCTGCCGCGCGCGCACCGCCGCGCTCATCAATGCCGAAGGAACCGAGGTGCGCATCAAGCTGCGCGGCGAGGACGATCACCGCGCCATCCGCTCGGGCGAGCAGCCCGGCGCGCTCGACGCCTGCACGCCCGGGGATGCGGACCCCTCCCGCTACGACCTCGTCGCGCTGGCCATGCAGGAGCCGCAATATTCCGACCCGGCCCTGCGCGACCTGCTGGCGCGGACGGCGGCGGCGAAGGTGCCGTGCCTGTCGATCATGAACATGCCGCCCCTGCCGTATCTCAGGCGCATCGAGGGTCTCGACGCGGCGGGGCTGGAGGCGGCCTATACCGATGCGGGCGTGTGGGACGGGTTCGAGCCGGGGCTGGTGTCGCTGTGCTCGCCCGACCCGCAGGCCTTCCGCCCGCCGGAGGAGGGGGCGAACGTGCTGCATGTCGGCCTGCCCACCAACTTCAAGGCCGCCCATTTCGCCGACCCCGCCCATACCGCCCTGATCGAGCGGCTCGCCGCCGATATCGAGGCCGTGCGCCTCGACGGGCAGGAGGTGCCGGTCAAGCTGCGCGTCCACGAATCGCTCTTCGTGCCGCTGGCGAAATGGGCGATGCTGCTGGCGGGCAACTACCGCTGCGTGACCCCGGACGGCGTGCGCCCCATCGCCGAGGCGGTATGCGGCGAGGAGGAGACGGCGCGGGCGGTCTACGACTACGTGAACGCGCTGACCCGCAGGCTGGGCGCGGACGAGGCCGATCAGGTGCCGTTCGAGAAATACGCCAATGCCGCGAAATCCCTGCTCAAGCCCTCCTCGGCGGCCCGGGCCATCGACGGCGGCGCGGCGCGGATCGAGCGGGTCGACCGGGTGGTCCAGAGCGTCGGGCGGCATCTGGGGATGGAGAGCGCGGCGGTGGATTCGGTCGTCGAGACCGTCGACGCCCGCCTCGCGGCCAATTCCGCCTGACCGGCCTCTCAGGGGCGGCCAAGCGGCATGTGCCGGTTCACGTCCTTGTAGAGCAGATAGCGGAACGGTCCCGGCCCGCCCGCGTAGCAAGCCTGCGGGCAGAAGGCGCGCAGCCAGAGGTAGTCGCCCGCCTCGACCTCGACCCAGTCCTGGTTGAGGCGGTACACCGCCTTGCCCTCCAGCACGTAGAGACCGTGCTCCATCACGTGCGTCTCCGCGAAGGGGATGACCGCGCCGGGCTGGAAAGTGACGAGGTTCACGTGCATGTCGTGGCGCAGGTCGGCGGGGTCCACGAAGCGGGTCGTGGCCCAGCGCCCGTCCGTGCCGGGCATCGGCGTCGGGGCGACGGCCCGCTCGCTCGTCACGAACGCTTCGGGCGCGGCGAGGCCCTCGACGGCTTGGTACGCCTTGCGAATCCAGTGGAAGCGCGCGGGAACGTCGCCCTCGTTGCGCAGCGTCCACGGGCCGTCGGGGGGCAGGTAGGCGTAACCGCCCGGTTCGAGCGCATGGGACGCGCCATCGAGGGAGAGCGCGATCCGCCCCTCGACCACGAACAGCACTCCCTCGGCCCCCGCCTCCGTCTCGGGCCGCGCGCTGCCGCCGCCGGGGGCGACCTCCATGATGTAATGCGAGAAGGTCTCGGCGAAGCCCGACATCGGGCGGGCGATGACCCACAGGCGCGTGTCCTCCCAGAAGGGCAGGAAGCTGGTCACGATATCGCTCATCGTCCCCTTCGGGATGACGGCATAGGCCTCCGTGAACATCGCCCGGTCGGTCAGGAGCTGCGTCTGGGGGGGCAGGCCGCCCGTCGGCGCGTAGTAGCGGGGCGCGTCGGTCATCGGCTGGCCTCGCGGTACCAGGCGACGATCTTCGCGCGCTCGGCCTCCTCCATCCAGGTCACGTTGGCGGGGGGCATGGCGTGGCTGAGGCCCGATTGCAGGTAGATTGCGCGCGCGGCGGCGGCGATATCGGCATCGGTCTCCAGATAGACGTGCTTGGGCGCGTAGGGCACGCCCTCGTAATACGGCTCGCGCGCGTGGCACATGGAGCACCGGCCCAGCACGATATCCCGCGCCTCCCCGAACCGGGGCGCCTCGGCGAAGCGCAGGGCGGCGGGGGGGATGGCGGCGTCGTAATCGGCCTCGGCCCGGGTCGCGCCCAGGCTCGACAGGCCGACGATGCCGAGGAACAGGAGCGCGGTGGCCAGCCAGGTCCAGTTCGGGCCGGTGCCGGTGGCGTGCATTGTGTTGAAGTAATGCCGGATCGTCACGCCCATCAGGAACACGAGCGCGGCGATGAGCCAGTTGTACTCGGTCGCGAAGGCCAGCGGGTAGTGGTTCGACAGCATCAGGAAGATGACCGGCAGGGTCAGGTAGTTGTTGTGCATCGAGCGCAGCTTGGCGATCTTGCCGTATTTCGGGTCGGGCGTGCGCCCTGCCTTGAGGTCGGCGACCACGATGCGCTGGTTCGGCATGATGACGAAGAACACGTTCGCCGTCATGATGGTCGCCGTGAAGGCCCCCAGATGCAGCAGCGCCGCGCGACCCGTGAAGATGCGGTCGTAGCCCCAGGCCATCGCCACCAGCAGCACGAACAGCAGCAGCATGAGCGTCGTAGGCCGCTCGCCCAGCGCGCTCCTGCACAAGGCATCGTAGATTAACCAGCCCAAGCCCAGCGACCCAGCGGAGATCAGCACCCCCTGCCAGACCGCGAGATCGGCCTTCGCGCTGTCGATCAGGTAGAACTCCGCCCCGATCCAGTAGACGATGGCCAGCAGCGCGGCCCCCGAGAGCCAGGTCGAATAGCTCTGCCACTTGTGCCAGGTCAGGTGCTCCGGCAGGCGGGCGGGGGCGACGAGGTACTTGGTGGTATGGTAGAAGCCGCCGCCATGGACCTCCCACTCCTCGCCATGCGCGCCCTCGGGCATGTCCTTCGCGGGCTTGAGCATCAGGTCGAGCGCGATGAAGTAGAAGCTCGCGCCGATCCAGGCCATGGCCGTGATGACGTGCAGCCACCGCACGGCAAAACCCGTCCAGTCCCAGAGGATCGCCCAGTCGGTCATGGCTCAGCTCCCCCGGTAGGTCGAGTAGCCGTAGGGCGACAGGAGCAGGGGCACGTGGTAATGCGCCTCCCCGTCGGCCATGCCGAAGCGGATGGGAACGTCGTCGAGGAACAGCGGTTCCGCCCCCGCCAGCCCCGCCCCGCGCAGGTACGCGCCGACCGCGAAGACCAGTTCGTAGGTGCCCGTCTCGAAATCCGCCGCGGCGAGGATGGGGGCATCCGTGCGCCCGTCCTCGTTCGTGACGGCCTCGGCCACGAGGGTCCGCTCCCCCCCGTCGAGGCGGTGGAGGGAGATGGCGATCCCCTCCGCGGGGATGCCCCGCGCCGTGTCGAGCACGTGTGTCGTCAGGAAACCCGTCATCGTCGTCCTCTCCCTCCCTGTGGTACGCGGGATACGCTGTCGGAGAAATGCCGCACCGCAAAAAAGACGCTTCAAAAACGCTTCAAGGCGCGGCACGGTCCTGATTGCACGAAAACGCGGCGCAGCGAAAGAGGGACAAGGGGACGCGATGCGATATCCGCGCGACATGCTCGGCCATGGCGAGACGCCGCCCGATCCGCGCTGGCCGGGAGGGGCGCACATCGCCGTGCAGATCGTCCTCAACTACGAGGAGGGGGGCGAGAACTGCCTGCTGCACGGCGACGCGGCGTCTGAGGCGTTCCTGTCAGAGATCGTCGGGGCCGCCGCCTGGCCGGGACAGCGGCACTGGAACATGGAATCGATCTACGAATACGGCGCGCGGGCGGGCTTCTGGCGGCTGCATCGCCTGTTCACGCAGGCCGGCATCCCGCTCACCGTCTACGGCGTCGCCACCGCGCTCGCCCGCTCCCCGGCCCAGATGCGCGCGATGCAGCGCGCGGGGTGGGAGATCGCGAGCCACGGGCTGAAATGGATCGAGTACAGGGATGCCGCCCCCGAGGACGAGCGCGCGCACATGCGCGAGGCGATCCGGCTGCACGAGGAGGTCACCGGCGCGCGCCCGCGCGGGTGGTATACGGGGCGCTGCTCGATGGAGACGGTGCGCCTCGCCTCGGAGGAGGGGTTCGACTACGTGTCGGACACCTATGCCGACGACCTGCCCTACTGGCTGCGCGCGGGGGACCGGGACCAGCTGATGATCCCCTACACCCTCGACACGAACGACATGCGCTTCGCCACGCCGCAGGGGTTCAATTCGGGCGACCAGTTCTTCGCCTATCTGAAGGACAGCTTCGACGTGCTCCATGCCGAAGGGCAGGCGGGGGCGGCGAAGATGCTGTCCGTCGGGCTGCATTGCCGCCTCGCCGGGCGGCCGGGGCGGGTGGCGGCGCTCCGGCGCTTCCTCGATTACGCGCAGGGGCACGAGGGCGTGTGGTTCCCCCGCCGCATCGACATCGCCGAGCACTGGGCGCGGGAGCATCCGCCCGTAGCCGTGGAGCGCCCCTCACGCATGAGCCGGGAGGCGTTCGTCGCCCGGTTCGGCGGCGTGTTCGAGCACAGTCCCTGGATCGCCGAAGGGGCGCACGCGCTGGAGCTTGGCCCCGCCCATGACTGCGCCGACGGGGTGCACAATGCATTGGCCCGCGTCTTCCGCAGCGCGGATCGCGAGCGCCGCCTCGGCGTCCTGCGCGCCCATCCCGACCTCGCCGGAAAGCTGGCCGCGGCCAGGCGCCTGACCGCCGAATCGACCTCCGAGCAGGCAGGCGCGGGGCTGGACGCGCTGACGGATGCCGAGCGCGAGACCTTCGGCGCGCTGAACGCCGCCTATGCCGAGAAGCACGGCTTTCCCTTCATCGTCGCGGTGCGCGACCACGACAAGGCGGGAATCCTCGCCGCCTTCCGCCGCCGCCTCGACAATGACGGCGAGACCGAATTCACGGAGGCCTGCCGCCAGGTCGAGCGCATCGCCGAACTGCGCCTCGCGGACATGCTGCCGTGACGGGCCGTGCGGGCACGGACCGCACCGTCTCCATCGAGCGGTTGACCGCATCGGCCTTCGCGCCGTTCGGCGAGGTTCTGGAGGCGGCGGGCGAACCGGACAGGATCATCAATCAGGGCCTCTGCCGGCGTTTCCACGACCGCGCCGCGCTCGACTTCCCGGACGGGCGGGCGGGGATCAGCCTGTTCGACGCGCGACCGCGGACCCTGCCCCTGACGCTCGACATGATGGAGCGGCATCCGCTGGGCAGTCAGGCGTTCGTGCCGATGACCTACACGCCGTTTCTCGTGATCGTCGCGGAGGATGCGGGCGGCGCGCCCGGCACACCGCGCGCGTTCCTGACCGCGCCGGGGCAGGGCGTGAACTATCGCCGGAACGTGTGGCACGGCGTGCTGACCCCGCTCGCGCCGCCGCGGGGACGGGCCGATATCGGTCTGCCCCTGGAAGCGTCGCCCCGGCGGTCCGCGCCGGGCCTGTTCGCCGTGATCGACCGGATCGGCGACGGCGACAATCTCGAAGAGCACTGGTTCGACGAACCATGGACGGTCACCGACCGCCGAAGACGATAATTCTCGAAACACGAGGGGAGACCACGAATGGACAACTCATCCATCGGGACACCGGAGCAGCTCCGCGACCCGAACTACACACCCGGATTCCACAAGGCGATCCCGCTGGGGATTCAGCACGTGCTGGCCATGTTCGTCTCGAACGTGACGCCCGCCATCATCGTCGCGGGGGCCGCCGGGTTCGGCTTCGGGTCCAACTCGCCCGACTTTCCGGAGCTTCTGTACCTGATCCAGATGTCGATGCTCTTCGCCGGGCTGGCCACGCTGCTCCAGACGATTACGCTCGGCCCCGTGGGCGCGGGCCTGCCCATCGTGCAGGGGACCAGCTTCGCCTTCCTGCCCATCATGATCCCGCTGGTGGCCGGAAAGGGCGTGGACGGTCTGGCCGCGCTGTTCACCGGGGTGCTGGTGGGGGGCATCTTCCATGCGATCCTCGGCCTGTTCATCGGACGCATCCGCTTTGCCCTGCCGCCCCTCGTGACCGGGCTGGTGGTGACGATGATCGGGCTGGCGCTCGTGAAGGTCGGCATCCAGTACGCCGCCGGGGGCGTGCCCGCGATGAACACGCCGGAATACGGCTCGCTGCTCAACTGGTCGGCGGCGGGCGTGGTCATCGTCGTGACGCTGCTGCTGAAGTTCTTCACGCGCGGGATGCTGTCGGTCTCCGCCGTGCTGCTGGGCCTCGTCGCGGGCTATGTCTACGCGCTCGCCGTCGGGATGCTGACGGTCGAGGCCATCGTCGGCTCGTGGGAGCGCGCCGCCGTCTTCGCCCCGCCGATGCCCTTCAAGTACGGCATCGAGTTCTCGGCCGCCGCGATCATCGGCTTCTGCCTCATGGCCTTCATCTCGGCCATCGAGACGGTGGGCGACGTGTCGGGCATCACCAAGGGCGGCGCGGGCCGCGAGGCGACCGAGAAGGAAATCGAGGGCGCGACCTATGCGGACGGTGTCGGCACCGCCGTGGCGGGCATCTTCGGCGGCTTTCCGAACACCTCCTTCAGCCAGAACGTCGGCCTCGTCGCCATGACCGGCGTGATGAGCCGGCACGTCGTGACCTGGGGCGCGCTGTTCCTGATCCTGTGCGGGCTGGTGCCCAAGGTCGGCGCGGTCATCCGCACGGTGCCCATCGAGGTGCTGGGCGGGGGCGTGATCGTGATGTTCGGCATGGTCGTCTCCGCCGGCATCTCGATGCTGTCGGACGTGGTGTGGAACCGGCGCAACATGGTCATCTTCGCCATCGCACTCGCCGTCGGCCTCGGGCTGCAGCTTGAGCCGAACGCGGTGCAGTACCTGCCCGACACGGCCCGCATCCTGATGACCTCGGGCCTCCTCCCCGCCGCCTTCATCGCCATCGTCCTGAACCTGATCCTGCCGGACGAGCTGGGCCAGGACAGGATGACGGAGATTTCCGGTGCGCCGGGAGGCGAGCGATAGCGCCATGTCCTGCTTCTCCCGCACAGGTGCGGGAGAAGCACTCCTCTATCGGTACGTTCTGATGAATGTCGAGCCGACCTCGATGTTCAGAAGCGCGCCGCGCTTCAGACGCAGCCATTCATGCTCGATCAGATCGAGCGCTTCCTCGAAGCGGTGCGACGCCTCGAAATCCCTGCATTTTATCAGTGCCCTGTGCAGGTGATGAAGCTGCTTTCTCGTCACGCCCGCCGCCTTGGCCCGGCCACGGAAGTCTCCGTCCGAGCTTACCAGGATCGCGCCCCTGTCGATGGCGGTCGCAGCGACGACGTTGTCCTTCGCGTCGGTCGCGAGATGCTTGCGAAGGTATTCGACCTCGTGGCCTGCGGCGGCAAGAACGCGACCGACGGAATCGGGGACGTTCTGATCGAGAAAGAAAAGCAGTGTCGCCCTACGGGCCACTATGCGGCTCTCTCTTTCTCGTAGACCCTCGCGGCTTCGATATCGTCGGCGGTCAGGTCGGGGTATTCCGCCATGATCCGCGCGCTGGAATATCCGGCGTCGAGCCATTCCTTGATCGTGGAGACCGGGATGCGCGTACCGGCGATGACGGGTTTGTTCCGCATCACGTGACGCGATTGCGAGATGCGTCCCGAGGTCTCGGGATCGCGCGCGTTCAGCCGGCTTACCGCCGCTTCGAGATCTTCGATGACATCGGCCAAGACGATGGTGATGACGCCCTGTCCGTCGATCACGCTCTGCGGCCTGTCGCTTCCCTCGGGAACGAAGACCACCTGCCGGTTGACCACATGGAGCCGGGTGCGCGTCCACCGATCGTTCCCGAGCCCGGACAGTTTCTCCCGGACCTCGCGAAGATGCGGCATCGAGCATTTCATGTTGTTCCGGAGATTGTTCAGAACGCGCAGGGCCGCCACGTCCCGAAAGGAGTAGATGCGTCCGTAGGGAACGCCATCGGCGTCAAGGACGCTCGGCACGAAAAAACCGTTGCGGTTCCACGCGCGTAGCTGGCCGACGCTGACCCCGGACAGGCGCGCCGCATCGTCTTCCGTGAATGATCCGATCCGGCTCATGCAACGACATGTATAGCCGCAGGACCCGTTTCTCCATAGGGAAACGCGCGTATCACACCCGCCCCATCCCCCGGATCACCGCGCGGGCCGCCGCTTCCACCGGGTCGTGGGTCTCCTTGAGGATGCTCACGCGGTCGAAGCGCTTGGGGTCGCGGGTCACGGCGTCGCGCAGGGCCGCGCCGAAGGCCATGCGCAGTTCGGTGCCGACGTTGTACTTGCAGATGGCCGAGGTCCGCGCGAGGTGCGTGCGCTGGGCCACCGGCACGCCCGACCCGCCGTGGATGACGAGCGGGATGTCCGTCACCGCCTCGATGGCGCGGATGCGGGCCTCGTCGAGGCCGCCTTCTCGGTTCTGCTGGAGATGCACGTTGCCGACCGAGATAGCCATGGCGTCGACGCCGCTCTCGCGGGCGAAGCGCGCCGCCTCGCCGGGGTCGGTCCCGTCCGAGGCCGCGCCGTCCGCGTAGCCGACGAAGCCGATCTCCCCCTCGCAGGAGATGCCCGCGCCATGGGCGAGCGCCGCCACCGCCGCCGTCTCGTCGATGTTCTGCGCCAACGGCTTGCGCGAGCCGTCGTACATCAGCGAGGTGAACCCGCTGTCGAGCGCGATGCGGCATTCGTCCATCGTGTAGCCGTGGTCGAGATGCACGACCACCGGCACCGAGGCGCGCTCCCCCAGATGGCGCATCATCGCGCCGAGTACCGGCAGCGGCGTATGCTCGCGGCAGGACGGCCCGGCCTGGAGGATGACCGGCGCATCCTCGGCCTCGGCGGCGGCCACGAAGGCGCGCATGTCCTCCCATCCGAGGCAGACGAGGCCCGCGACGGCGTAGCCGCGGTCGCGGGCGGGGACGAGGACGTCCGATAGGGTGGCGAGGGGCATGGGTGGTTCCTCCTGCCCCGCACCCGATGCGGGGCCTCCATCAGTAGGGCGCCGTGCCGCGACAGGCCCCGCATCGAGTGCGGGGCAGCGCTATCCCGGGATCACTTGAACTTCGCGACCATGTCCTTGATGCCCGGGATGGTCTCGACCTGGTAC
>JAHDDY010000158.1 GCA_020629115.1 Paracoccaceae bacterium
CACGAGAAGGCCAAGGAGCGTGCGCGGGAGTTGCTCGATCAACGGTTCGAGGGAGATCGCTGAGATGGCGGGGTTCGTCATCGTCGACGCCGAAACGCGCTGGTCAATTGACAACGTCAGGTGGCGGCTCATCTTCGAACCGGTCGAGCGACTCCTCTCGGCCGAGAGCACGGAGGGACGAGCGGTTGCGCATGCCGTCCGTGGCGGGCTCCATTATCTCGATCTGACGGGTGCGTCCCCCGCCATGCGGCGAGCCGTACGGCGTAGCCGTCATCAAGGTTCGGAACGAGCATGCATCGACGCCTGAAGAGTGGACCGCTGCCTTCGCCCTTGCTGACTTCCTCGCAGCCGTAGATCGCTTGGTCGAGCACCTCAGCGACTAGGACACTCGACGGCTTCACCTTCGCCATGGCCGCTCGGCCTTCGGCTCTTCTTCTCCCCCTCACCCGATGTGTCGGAACGGACAAACCTCAGACACAACTGCAGGTCCCGGGGGTACCTGCTGGTGATGTCACCGGGGAGATACGCCGAATCTCCCACGGATCTACTCCTCGACCTCCCACGGCGGAAATCGTCGGGGAGATCAGCGGCTCGTTGTCCCGATCCGGGAACGGTCGCGGCCACAGGTGGGGCATGGAACGCACACCGAAACCACTGGCCGACTACCCCGAGCTGATGACGGTCGCCGAGACCGCCGAGTACCTCCGCATCGCGGTCAGCACCTGCTACCTCCTCACGAACAGCGCCGGCCACGAACGAGCCCTCCCCTCCGTGAAGGTCGGCGGCCGCACGTTCATCCTCCGAGAACGCCTCGCCGACTACCTCGCCACGAGCCACCGCTGACCCGACCCGCCACCGGTGTGGCCCACTGCTCACCGGCCGCAAGCTCGTTCGTCCTCGCTGCGCTCCGGGCGCTCCAACTTGCACCCGCCTCCGCTGCGGGCCTTTGGGCAGCCATCGGGCCGGGGCCCCGGCCCTTCGTGTCACAGACGTGACCGAACATCGATCCTGAGGAGCGCACGTGTCGAACAACCACAAGACGTCCAAGCCCAACGTCCGCAAACGAGGCGACACCTACACCTGGTACGCCTACGTCACCGACGGCAACGGCAAACGACGCCAGATCAGCAAGGGCGGCTACCGCACCATCGCCGACGCCGAACACGGCCGCATCGTCCACCTCATCTCCATCGGCCGCCACGACTACGTCAACCCCGACCGCATCACGCTCGCCGAGTTCCTCCTCGACGAATGGCTCCCCGCACGCAAGCTCGACCTCCAGTCATCCACCTGGCGCAGCTACGAGCAGAAACTCCGCCTCCACGTCATCCCCCACATCGGCGGCATCGCCCTCCAAGAGCTCTCCCCCGTCGACCTGAACAACCTCTACGCACAGCTCCTCGACACCACGACGCTCCCGCCGGCCACGAGCCGCCGGCACCCGCCCGAGACCATCGAGCGCATGATGCAGCTCCACGACGCCGGCCACACCGCAGCCGCCATCGCTGACGCACTCCGCGCCGAAGGCCACGAGAGCGCCGCTGATCTCACCCGTCACGCCGTCGCCGGCATCATCCGCCGCCAGAAGAACAACCGACGAGAAGCCGTCTCCACCACACGAGTGCTCTCCTCGAGAACCGTCGCCATGGTCCACGGCATCCTCTCCAAAGCCCTCGGCGACGCGCACCGCTGGAACCGCACCTACCGCAACCCCGCCCAGGCTGCCACCGTCCCCAAGACCGGCCAGCCCTACCGCATCGCCCGAAGCACCTGGACTGCTACCCAGCTCCGAGACTTCCTCACGTGGCTCGACGACAACCGCTACCGCTACCCCTGGTCGTTCCTCGCCACCAGCGGCGCCCGACGAGGCGAAGTCCTCGGCCTCAGGTGGACCGACATCGACCTCGACGAAGCCACCGCCGCCATGTTCAACCAGATCACCACCGACCACGCCCACAAAGCCATCTTCAAGGAACGCCACAAGACCGGCGCCGGCCACCTCATCCACCTCGACCCCGCCACCGTCGACCTCCTCCACCGCTGGCAACAGATCCAGAACGACGAGAAACAGCAACTCGGCGACGCCTACCAAGACGACGGGTTCGTCTTCTGCCACGAAGACGGACGGCACTACCACCCCGAACGATTCAGCCGGGAGTTCCTCCGCAAGCAACAGCAGTACAACGAGGCCAACCCTGACACCCCGCTCCCCCGGCTCACCATCCACGGCCTCCGACATACCTGGGCCACTATCGCCCTCAAGCAGAAGGTCCACCTGAAGGTCGTCAGCGAACGCCTCAACCACTCCACCACCGACATCACCGCCCGCGTCTACAGCCACGTCACCCGCCCCATCGCCCAGGAGGCGGCCGATCTGGTGGGCGGTCTGATCCTCGGCTCGTCCGAACAGGGCTTTGGCGGAGCAACCGACGACGAGTCCGGTCCGGCGATTGGGCCTCGCTAACTCGCGATCTTGTCCAACCCGAGCAGCTCGACCAACTCTCGGGCGACGTCACTCTCCGGGGTTACCAGCTGAGCAAGGACGTCGGCTGCGAACTGCGATTTGTTCTCGCCCAGAGCCTGCGTGTCACTCAGGACCCTCCGCGAGGTGTCGAACACCGCTCCGAGGGCGCCCTTGGCTGAACCGTTCGTCTTCATTGCCGTGTCACGCGCCTTGACCAGCTCTTCCAGCGCGGCGCCATTCGAGCCACCGCGTGACTCGACCAGCTTGCCGAGAATCTCGTCATCGAGAAGGTATGACTCGAGCGACCGCCGCCTGAGTATCCGCAACGCCGTGTCATCCTCGAGAAGCCGCTCGCGATGCTCGTCGGTCAGGTCGTCCCTGTCACGAAGCTTCAGCACACGCGTCCCAGGCGCAACCACGGCGGCGATCGCAGCTGCACTGTCGAGTTCGCCCTTCCCTCCCCCTGAGACGAACTCCACCCTCTGATGCCAGCCACTGAAGATCTCTCGGTAAACGCGTTCATCCCACGCATGGACGCGATCGCTCTCGCGGCTTCCCTCACACACGACCAGAACCTCCGGAGCAACCAGTTCAGCGAGGTCGTCGAGTGCTACCGAGAGTGCCTCGCCAAAGAGGCGTCGCGTGGGAGGCACGGGTTGCAGCTCAACCTGAGGCATCGGCCCTTTCACCTCGCCGAAGTTCAGGAAAGCGACCCGGTTCGCCTCGTTCGCTGCAATCTCGAACGCGCGCCTGATCATTCCGACCGAGTGGGTCGCGATCCACAGCTGGGAACCGGAGGGAAGCAGCCCAAGGATCTCGCCAAGGACCGCAGCCTGCACTCCCGGGTTGAGGTGCACCTCCGGCTCGTCGAGACAGACCAGCGGGGTATCGAGCTCGCTCGCAGCAATTTGAACGTCAAGCAGAAGGTCGAACACCGCCTTCTCGCCACCCGACAGGTTCTCGTAGCGGAAGGCCCGTTCGCCATTGCGTGTGAAGTAGAAGGACCCTCCGTCCGTTGGATCACCAAGGCCGGTAAAGGAAAGGTGCGGCAGGATTCTCGTTATGGCTTCCTGCACAGGTGCAAGTCGACCGCGGATCTCCGCCAAGGACGCGGAAGCAGTCTCGCCCTCCAGGTCCGCAAGCACAGGCAGAAAGCCCGAAACCAGTCGCTGGTAGTGCTCCGCCAACGCCGTGTCGGTCTCGACCATTCGGTCGAACCTGCTGGTCGTCCCGAACTTCGGCGACTTCTGGACTGAGTTCGTCAGAACCTCAGGGGTGTTGCGGTGAGCGGTGCGTACATGCAGTCGAGCACCTCTTTGAGCGGCGCCGCCGGCAGGTTGATCCTCGTGGAAGTCGAGTGCTGGAGCACCGCGGGCCGAGGCGTCGGAACTGAAGTACTCGATTGGGACGTTGGTCCGCCGCTGCCGACCCTGCGTGCGGGCCCACTCGAGCATCGCGTCGAACACAGATGACTTGCCCGAACCGTTTGGTCCCAGCATGACGACCAAGTCGACCTCGGGTGCAATGCCATCGATTCGAAGCGATCCGAACCGCTTGAACTGTCCGGCTACAGCGATGCTCTTGACTCTCACGATTCTCTCCGTGTTGGTGGCCCTTTCAGCCACCGAAGACACCGCCGTCCAAACTACAAGCATGAGGTTTGCGTTCATCCGAGAATCTGCCGCAGGCCTGATGACATCGTGATGACAAGCGACACAAAACGGCGAATCCCCGGGCTCGGGAGCCCAGGGATCTCAAGGGTTTCGTGTGGTGTCGGAGGGGGGACTTGAACAAACCTCCCCACGGCGGCATCCAGCAT
>JAHDDY010000159.1 GCA_020629115.1 Paracoccaceae bacterium
GCACCGGCGCGAGCTGCAGCAGGCGCTTCATCCACACGTTGGTGACGCGCGCGGCCAGGTAGAACTCGCGTACGGGCGGCGGCAGGTGAGGGTCGGCGAACAGCATGTGCTCGGGGCGGCGCCCAGCAGCGGCGTGCTGCTCCCAGACCAGTCGGACCAGCGCGGCCGGCTTGTCGACCACCGCCGGGTCGCAGTTGATCGGGATGGTGAAGGCGTGGCGCTCCCGCCCCGTTCGGAGGGCGAGCTTGAAGTCCACCACTTGGAGCTCGAGGCCATGGCGCGTGAACATGACATCTTTGTGGCGCATGCACGCGGCGGCGCCTGGGCGGTTAAACAGCAGGAACCCCAGGACCAGGCCCGCGCACTGCACCCGCAGCAGCGCGTCGGGCGTGGACAGGCCAATATCACAGACCGCCAGGATGAAGGTGGCGGGGAGCGGCATCCGCTGCAGCGCCAGCTCGCCCCCAGCCTCCTCCAGGGCCCAGGCGCGGAAGCCATACACGGCCAGCTTGACGAGGAAGTGGGCGCTCGGGTCGGGGTAGCCGGCGATCTTGTGGACGGAGGACACCGCCGAGATGTACTTGGCCAGCGAGGGCGGCGCCAAGGCGCCGCGCTGCTGCTCCCAGAGCACGTAGCCCACCATTGTCGTCGGGTCGGCCGGCAGGGGCGCCCGCCCGTGCCGCTCACAGTATGTGAGGAACGCCCGAAACTTCGACATGTAGGACAGCTCCGTGTTGGGGCGGTAGCCGCGGCGCAGCAGCGCCGCCGCGCCCTCGGGGTCGTGCGTCTGCGCGGCGACGGGAGCAGTCAGGCGGGAGAACAGGAGGGCCCAGCGGTCGCGGTCGTTCCGCAGAGCCGGGTTCCCCCGAAGCGGAAGACCGCAGTCCGCCAGAAAGGCCGCGGCGCCGGGGTGGACCTCGAGCCGTGGGTGAACACGCCCGCCGCCGGCGGCAGGAGGCGCCACTCGGTCGCGGCCTCCGTGGCGCGGGCCCACCAGGGCTGGGCGTGCCACGCCGGGGCGACGAGGGTCACCGCCGCTCCCGACGCGATGATCTTGGCCACCACCGCGCCCATCATGTGGAACGGGGGGTTGGCCCACGCGTTCTCGCCCGCCCACTCGTGACGCAAGGCGTTCACGCCCAGCGCGCCTGGGCACGCGTGGCGGGCGTAGAAGCGCGGGCACCGCTTGTGCACGTCCGTCGCAAACAGGTCGACGGAGTGGGGCCCGTATTCCTGCTCCAGCTCGGTCCACGTTTGGTGCCGCAGCGACCAGTCGGTGGAGTCGTTCTCCCGCGACAAGCGGTCGGCCCACTCGTTGAGGGCCGAGGAGACGTGCTCCACGCGCAGCTCCACGTCCATTGTGGCGCACAGGTCGTGGAGCTCCCTGTACTCGTTCATGAGGACGGGGGAGCGCGACGACGTCGCCTTGATCACGCCCAACGCTACCATCGAGTCGGTGCGCAGCCGAATGATGGTGCCGGGGGGGATGTGCTGGCGGAAGGAGCGGAGCGCCAGGGTGATGGCGCCCAGCTCCAAGACGTTGATGTGCAGGCCCGAGCGCAGGGAGCCGTGATACCCCCGCGCCTCGAGCAGGCCGCCCAGCACCGCACCCCAGCCCAGGCCACTCGCGTCCGTATCGAGGAGCAGCGTCGCGGCGCCAGGCCAGATAGGCCGGCCGGTCGCCGAGTGGGCCGCCAGGTCCACCCACCAGAGAAGGTCTCGCACCGCCTGCGCGCCAAGGCGCGTGTCGCCCGACCGCGGATGGCGGAAGCGGAGGGCGGTGAAGAGGCTCCGCAGGTGGAAGCGGGCTGTAGGCACCGACAGGGTGGTGGACACGGCGGTCCCACAGAACCGCCGCAGGGCGCGGAAGTTCACCCAGCGCTCGTGGGCGATGGCGTGGCGCGTCAGTGCGCGCGCCTGCTTCACCACGTTGGCCACGCGGTCCGCGGGGAGGAGGAAGAGCCCCGCCGCCGTGTCGACCGTGTGGCCCAACAGCTGCATGGACGTAGGCCCATCGCGGGTGCCCTTGACGGGGTGGAGCAGCAGCCCCAGCCGCGCCAGCAAGGCGGCCACCAGCAGGAAGGCCGCCGCGGCCTGCTCGGGGGTCGCCGCCACGCCGGGGGGGGCCGGCGGGGCCCCCCCAAAGTCGTCCACGTAGGCGATGATCCGGAAGCCGAGCTCCCGGAGCGCGCCCACCACCGGGCGGCAGACCTTGGTCCATGTCCGCGGCGCCACGCGCAAGCCGAACGGCATGGTGACGGGGACGAAGACGCGCCCCAGCGTCCGGAACGCCAAGTACGTGCGGTCGGCCGGGCGGATGGTCAAGTGGTGGTAGGCGTCGCGGATGTCCCAGGAAAGCAGCGCGTCCCCGGGGCGCAGGACTTGCGCCAACTCCTGCAATGTCTCGTACTTGCAGGAAGCGTTGTCCTGGTAGTCGTTGGGGTGGCTCAAGTCGAAGACCGCGCGGGGCTTGTGACCCGTGTGGGCCACAAAGGCCGACGAAATGCATACCAGTTGGGATATTGCGAGGGGAGAGGTGACTTCTTCGATGTAGCCCTCGTCGAGCTGCCGCGCAATCTCCTGCTGCATGAAGGTCGTGTCCTCCGCCCCCATTGGGTACTCCCTGGAGCGGAAGCGGGGCGGGGGCGCGGTCCAGTCGATCTTCACCCCGTGCTCGATCGTGTCGAGCACCCAGGCCGACGCTCGCAATTTGCGCCACTCGGGGAGAGCGGCGCGCAGAGCGGCGAAGACCGGCACCTTCGGCGTGGCGTTGGGCCGTGGCAACCGCCGATGGTGCGGACGCGGGGGGAGCCGCGTCGTCGCCTCTGGGCCGGGGGGAAGCGCCGGGCGGGAGGCTGTGCCGCCGGGCGCTTGACCGAAACCTAGGCGCGGCTTCCGCCGCGTCCCCCACGGCCGCCGCGGCCGCGGGGGCGGTCTTGGCCGCCGCCGCGGGCGCCGCCGCCGCCCCCTCCACCCGCCCCGCCTCCACTGCCGCCCGCGCTTCCATTTCCGCCGGCGCCACCGGACCGGCCGGACCCGCTGCCCGAGGCGCCGCCCGAGTTGGCCACCCGCTGGGGGCGGCCGGAGTACCCGAAGCCCCGCTCGGCGGCGCCAAGCTTGGCCGTGGCGTGGGTCTCTTGCCGGACGACGCGCGAGAGGTAGCGGCGGGCGCCGTCTCCGCGCAAGGTGTTACGCGGGACGGCGTCCGAGTGTGCAAAGGCCTCTGCGAGGGCAGGCTCGGACAGCTTGAGCGCAAGGTAGTCGTACCTGCTGACGCCGATGGCGTAGAGGCGGTTGATGCCGCAAAGGATGTACGTAAGGAGCTCCGCCGTGTCGCCGTCGGAGCGGCCGGTGTTGTACTTGGCGTCAGGGACGTCGTTGTGGAGCTGCTGCGCCCACGCGAGGGAGCAGTACCAGTGCCGGGCTTCGATTTCGTCACGGCTGCCGGCATGGAAGGTGGCGGTGTGGACGTTGTCGTCGGGAGTGAAGGGGATCGGCATACCGTCGGGCCGGAGGATGGACCGGGGGATGTCGAACGCCTGGAGCCACTCGTCGGCGGCGGGCACCTTGACGGTGTCGAAGCCGTCGTTGAAGATGGTGGCATCGTCCGCGTACGGGATGTACCGCGGGAGCCCACCGCGGTTGGCTTGGGCGGCGCCGCGCGCGCCGTACCACTCGGCCGCGGACTCGGAGCCCTCCCCGTCGCCAAGGTTGGCGTAGTCCTCGGGGCGTGCTCCGGGCGGAGCCGTGGGGAGGACGAAGGGGCGGTTGGCGGCGGCGCCGCCGCCCGCGCCTGTGGCAAGGGCTCCGTCGGCGTCGGTGCGGACGGGGGGGGGGGGGGCCCCATTTGACCCACCAGCGCCTGTGCCGCCCGCACCGCTGCTGCCACCGCCGCCCGCTCCGTTGTCGACCGGAGGCGGCGTGAGGGTGGGCCGGCGGGCGGCATCTTGCGCGGCGGCATTGCGCCGCGCGGCCTCCAACTCCGTGCGTGTCCGGGCAAGCGCGGCCTCCGACTCGGCGAGGCGGGAGGCAAGCGTGGCCGGGGAGGGGAGGGCGTCGTCGGGCGGCCCCCCGCCGGCGGTAGACGGCGGCGGAGGGGGAGGGCCCGACATAGTGCGTCCCCGCCCAGGGGGGGGGGGAGGCTGGTCACGTCAACCACGAGCGCGGAGGCTCGGGAGGGGGGGACTCGTCTGCGAGCGGGAGCGGCGAGCGCGACCGCGAGCAGACGAAGGACGCTGCCG
>JAHDDY010000034.1:0-4667 GCA_020629115.1 Paracoccaceae bacterium
GCGCCGTCCATCTGCGCCGCGCCCGTGATCATGTTCTTCACGTAGTCGGCGTGGCCGGGGCAGTCGACATGCGCGTAGTGGCGGTTGTCGGTCTCGTACTCGACATGCGCGGTCGAGATGGTGATCCCGCGCGCTTTTTCCTCGGGGGCGGCGTCGATCTGGTCGTACGCCTTGAACTCGCCGAACTGCTTGGTGATCGCAGCGGTCAGCGTGGTCTTGCCGTGGTCAACGTGGCCGATGGTGCCGATGTTGACGTGCGGCTTGTTACGTTCGAACTTTTCCTTAGCCATCTCTGGTCTCCGTAGTTTGCGGCCACTGTCCGCGCGGTAATGGGGTGGGGAGCGAGGCGAGCGTGCCGCGCTCCCGAAGGCGTTCCAGGATCAGCCCTGGTATTTCTTCTGGATCTCTTCGGCCAGCATCTGCGGCACCGGCTCGTAGTGATCGAACTGCATCGTGAACTGCGCCCGGCCCTGGGACATGGAACGCAGGGTATTGATGTAGCCGAACATGTTCGCCAGCGGCACGAAGGCGTCGATGACGATGGCGTTGCCGCGCGTGTCCTGGCCCTGCACCTGCCCGCGACGGGAGGTCAGGTCGCCGATGATGCCGCCGGTGTATTCCTCCGGCGTCACGACCTCGACCTTCATCATCGGTTCGAGCAGTTTCGGGCTGGCCGCCCGGATGCCTTCGCGCATCCCGGCACGGGCCGCGATCTCGAAGGCGAGGACCGAGGAGTCCACGTCGTGGAACGCGCCGTCGACCAGCTGCACCTTGAAGTCGATGACCGGGAAGCCGGCGAGCGGGCCGCTGTCCATGACCGACAGGATGCCCTTCTCGACGCCGGGGATGTATTCCTTCGGCACCGCGCCGCCGACGATCTTGCTCTCGAAGCTGTAGCCCTCGCCCGGCTCCGTCGGCTCGATGATGAGGTTGACGCGCGCGAACTGGCCCGTGCCGCCCGACTGCTTCTTGTGGGTGTAGTCCAGCTCGTGCCGGGCCGTGATCGTCTCGCGGTACGCGACCTGAGGCGCGCCGATATTGGCCTCGACCTTGAACTCGCGCTTGAGGCGATCGACGAGGATGTCGAGGTGAAGCTCGCCCATGCCCTTCATGATCGTCTGGCCGGATTCCAGATCGGTCTCGACGCGGAAGGAAGGGTCCTCGGCGGCCAGGCGGGCCAGACCGGCGGACATCTTCTCCTGGTCGGCCTTGGTCTTCGGCTCGACGGCGATCTCGATGACGGGATCGGGGAAGGTCATGGTCTCCAGAACGACCGGCTTCTGCACATCGCAGAGCGAATCGCCCGTGGTCGTGTCCTTCAGGCCCGCCAGCGCGATGATGTCGCCCGCGAAGGCTTCCTGGATCTCGTCCTGCTTGTTGGAATGCATCATGACCATGCGGCCGACGCGTTCCTTCTTGCCCTTGGTCGAGTTCAGCAGGCTGTCGCCCTTGTTGATCTTGCCCGAATAGATGCGGGTGAAGGTCAGGGTGCCCATGAAGGGGTCGTTCATGATCTTGAAGGCCAGACCGGAGAACGGCTCGTCGTCATCGGCATGGCGCGCGATGTTGCGGGTCTCGGTCTCGTCGCCGGGGGCGAAGCCCATGTAGGCGGGCACGTCGAGCGGGCCGGGCAGGAAGTCCACCACGGCGTTGAGCATGGGCTGCACGCCCTTGTTCTTGAACGCCGAACCGCAGATGACCGGCACGAAGGACAGCGACAGCGTCCCCTTGCGGAGCAGCTCGCGCAGCTTCTCCTCGGACGGCTCCTCGCCTTCGAGGAACGCCTCCATCGCGTCGTCGTCCATCTCGACGGCGTTCTCGATCATGGTCGCGCGCCATTCGTCGGCGGTGTCCTTCAGCTCGTCGCGAATCTCGCGCAGCTCCCAGGAGGCGCCGAGATCCTCGCCCTGCCAGACCCATTCCTTCATGGTGATCAGGTCGACGACGCCTTCCAGCTCCGTCTCGGCCCCGATCGGGATCTGCACCGGAACGGGGGTCGCGCCGGTGCGGTCCTTGATCATGTGGACGCAGTTGAAGAAGTCCGCGCCGGTCTTGTCCATCTTGTTGACGAACACGATACGCGGCACCTTGTAGCGGTCGGCCTGACGCCAGACGGTCTCCGTCTGAGGCTCCACGCCGGCATTCGCGTCCAGCACGCAGACCGCGCCGTCGAGCACGGCGAGCGAACGCTCGACCTCGATGGTAAAGTCCACGTGGCCGGGGGTGTCGATGATGTTGAAGCGGTATTTCGGGGACTGGGCCGTCTGGCCGTCCTCGGTGCGCTCCCAGAAGGTCGTCGTCGCGGCGGACGTGATCGTGATGCCGCGCTCCTGCTCCTGCTCCATCCAGTCCATGGTCGCAGCGCCGTCGTGCACTTCGCCGATCTTGTGCGATTTGCCGGTGTAGAACAGGACGCGCTCGGTCGTCGTGGTCTTCCCGGCGTCGATGTGCGCCATGATGCCGAAGTTGCGGTAGCGCTCTAGCGGATAGTCGCGAGCCATGTCAGATCACCCTCGATCTAGCGTGAAAATTACCAGCGGAAGTGCGAGAAGGCCTTGTTCGCATCGGCCATCTTGTGCGTGTCTTCGCGCTTCTTGACCGCCGCGCCGCGGTTGTTGACGGCATCGACCAGCTCGCCGGAGAGGCGGTCGACCATCGTGTTCTCGGAGCGCGCGCGGGCCGACTTGATGAGCCAGCGGATCGCCAGCGCCTCGCGGCGCTCGGGGCGGACGTCGACGGGCACCTGGTAGGTGGCACCGCCCACGCGGCGCGAGCGGACCTCGACGGCGGGCTTGATGTTGTCGAGCGCCTCGCGGAACACCTCGATCGGGTCGCGGCGCGTCTTCTCCTCGACGATGGCGAGCGCCCCGTAGACGATGCCCTCGGCGGAGGATTTCTTGCCGTCCAGCATGAGGTTGTTCATGAACTTGGTCAGGACGGTATCGCCGAACTTCGGGTCCGGCAGGACTTCGCGTTTCTCGGCGCGGTGACGACGGGACATATCGGTATCCTCTTACTTCGGACGCTTTGCGCCGTATTTCGACCGACGCTGCTTGCGATCCTTGACACCCTGGGTGTCGAGCACGCCGCGCAGCACGTGGTAGCGCACACCGGGAAGGTCCTTCACGCGGCCCCCGCGGATCAGGACCACGGAGTGCTCCTGAAGGTTGTGCCCCTCGCCGGGGATGTAGCTGATGACCTCGTAGCCGTTGGTCAGGCGCACCTTCGCCACGCGGCGCAGCGCCGAGTTCGGCTTCTTCGGGGTCGTCGTGTAGACGCGCGTGCAGACGCCGCGCTTCTGCGGGCATTCTTCGAGATGGACCGACTTGCTGCGCTTCACCTTCGGCTTGCGCGGCTTGCGGATCAACTGTTGTATCGTCGGCATTCAGGCAGCCTCGGTTCAGCGGTGGACGAATCGTCGGGTTTCGGCGCGACACAAGCATCGCTCCGGATCAGCGCGAATCGCCTTTCCGAAGCCAACGCAGAGGATCGGGCCATCAGGGCCGGATCGTGCTTACCCGCATCTGGATTTTGGTTCGTCGGCGCAGTTTCCTGCCCCTTCGAGTTCGCGGAACCTACCCAAACGTCCCGCCAGCGTCAACCCCGGTTTTAAGGCTATTTTCGCTATTCCCCCGCATGGCCGCGATCCGGCAAGGCGAGAGGGCAAGGGCCTGTACCGAAAAGGGAAAGCCGCCCCGGTCGGAGCGGCTTTCCGTGTCAGGAACGGTCGCCGGACGCTCAGAGCTGCGCTTCGAGCTTCGGCATGATGTCGAACAGGTCGCCCACGAGACCGTAATCCGCGACCTGGAAGATCGGCGCTTCCTCGTCCTTGTTGATCGCGACGATGACCTTCGAATCCTTCATCCCGGCAAGGTGCTGGATCGCGCCGGAGATGCCGACGGCGATGTACAGTTCGGGCGCGACGACCTTGCCGGTCTGGCCCACTTGGTAGTCGTTCGGCGCGTAGCCCGAATCGACCGCCGCGCGGGAGGCGCCCACAGCCGCGCCGATCTTGTCGGCGACGGTCTCGATGATCTCGAAGTTCTCCTTCGAACCGACGCCGCGCCCGCCGGAGACGATGCGCTTGGCGGAGGTCAGCTCGGGGCGGTCGCTCTCGACCACCTTGTCCTCGACCCAGGAGGACAGGCCGGGGTCGGCGGCGGCGGCGATCTCCTCAACCGGGGCCGAGCCGCCCATGCCCGCCGCGTCGAAGCTCGCCCCGCGCACGGTGACGACCTTCTTCGCGTCCGACGATTTTACCGTCGCCATGGCGTTGCCCGCGTAGATCGGGCGCTCGAACGTGTCCGGCCCGTGGACGGCGGAGATGTCGGAGACGACCATCGCATCGAGCAGCGCCGCGACGCGGGGCATGATGTTCTTGCCGTTGGTCGTGGCGGGGGCGACGATGTGGTCGTAATCGCCCGCGAGGCTGACGATCAGCGCGGCGACCGGCTCGGCTAGGTCGTGCCCGTAGGCCGGGTCCTTGGCGCAGAGCACCTTGGCCACGCCATCGAGCTTGGCCGCCTCGGCAGCCACGCCGCCGCAGTCGGACCCGGCGCAGAGGACGTGGATGTCCCCGCCCATCTGCGCGGCGGCGGTCACGGCCTTGGCGGTCGCGTCGTTCAGGGTCTCGTTGTCGTGTTCGGCAAGGAGAAGTACGGCCATGT
>JAHDDY010000034.1:4767-6846 GCA_020629115.1 Paracoccaceae bacterium
GTCGCGTCGTTCAGGGTCTCGTTGTCGTGTTCGGCAAGGAGAAGTACGGCCATGTTTTTACTCCATTTCGGATGCAGGGACGGAGAAGCGCTTCCCCGGATGCAGCGCAGCACGTCAGTGATGCGCTGCGGGTCCGGGGTCTCTCCGCATCGGACCAGACCCCGACCAGCGGAGCGGCATTCCATGCCGCACCGCATCCGGGGAAGCGATGCGCTTCGTCAAAGAACTCCCGCTTCGGTTTTCAGTTTCTCGACCAGCTCGTCCACCGAGCCGACCATCTCGCCGGCCTTGCGCGCGGGCGGCTCCTCGACCTTCTCGATGACGAGTCGCGGGGAGACGTCGACGCCGTAATCCGCGGGCGTCTTGGTCTCCATCGGCTTCTTCTTGGCCTTCATGATGTTGGGCAGCGAGGCGTAGCGCGGCTCGTTCAGGCGCAGATCGACGGTCATCACGCAGGGCGTCTTGACCTCGATGACCTGAAGCCCGCCATCGACCTCGCGCGTGACCTTGGCGGTATCGCCCGCGATCTCGATCTCGGAGGCGAAGGTGGCCTGGGGCCAGCCCATGAGGGCGGACAGCATCTGCCCGGTCGCGTTCATGTCGTTGTCAATGGCCTGCTTGCCCATCAGGACGAGGCCGGGCTGCTCCTCGTCGACGATGGCCTTGAGGATCTTCGCCACCGCGAGCGGCTCGATGTCGTTCTCGACGTTGTCCGTGGCCTCCACGAGGATCGCGCGGTCGGCGCCCATGGCGAGGGCGTTGCGCAGCGTCTCCTGGGATTTCGCGACGCCGATGGACACGACGACGATCTCCTCGGCCTGGCCCGCTTCCTTGAGACGGATGGCCTGCTCGACGGCGATCTCGTCGAAGGGGTTCATCGACATCTTCACGTTGGCCAGATCGACGCCCGACTGGTCCGCCTTCACGCGGACCTTCACGTTATAGTCGATCACCCGCTTCACGGGCACGAGTACCTTCATCGCATACCTCCAAGACCCGCGCGCCGCGGGTTCGCTTGCATTCGTTCCGGACTTAGCGCCCCGCGCCGCCCCATGCCATCGGCAAAAGCGACGCGGGTTGTCGCGGGAACGTCATCGGGTATGGCGGATAACATGACGTTGACGTTAGCGTCAATAATCGAGACGCTCATCGGGCGTGGCATGACGCCAAGCAAGACTTGAGATATTCGTCAAAGTTGTGCGCGCCGGTTTCATCATGCCAAAATTGCGCCATGATGCTGTGCACGGATAGAACCATAAAGACAAGAAAAGACGTTCACCCGACCCCACGTTCAACACAGCGAGCCGAACGAGACGGTTCGCCAAAGTTCGAGGTCCGCGATGTCTTTGCAACACAACAACCCGCTCTCGTTCAGGGAGTGGAAACGGCGGCAACTCAGCCCTTCTCTCGGATGGCCAGCCTATCTCGTCTTCGCTTTCTTCGCTCTCCTTGTCACGCCAGCCCTGATACAAGACAACGGCGTCGATGCGACGTATACCGTCGTCGATTTCCTCGCATTCTGGTTCGTCGTCTATGCCGTCATCTGCCTGGCGACGACGTTCGTCCTGTTCGTATCGGGTATCGTGACCAATGCGAGCAGGAAGAGGTACAGCGAATACCTCTACCAGTTCGAGATCCGGAACAATATCGTCGCGACTTCGCGCTCGTTTTCGGACCTCGGACCTGCGCCGCTCGCCGATCCTTCCGCGTTGTCACCCCGGATCGTGGAGCCTTGTCCGGCACCGTCCTACGAACGGTCCTATCTTTCGAGGCTGCTCGAACGCACGTCGATCGCCATCGTCTCGTCGATCACGACGTTCCTCGTCTGCGCCATGTTCGGGATAGACACCGACATGAAGATCGTGTTCTCGCTCGTCAGCATCCCGGTCGGCATCTACTGGCAGGAGCGAGCCTGAAGGCAGGCTCCACCAACACGGTCAGCGGTTCGCCTCTTCCCTTCACCGAATGCTGCGCATTCGCCGCCTCCCTATGGTCAGCGGTTCGCTCCGGGAACCCACAACACATCCGCCTTGCCGTCGTCGTTCGCGACGCGGGAGGCGACGAAGAACCAGTCGGAGA
>JAHDDY010000034.1:6946-24726 GCA_020629115.1 Paracoccaceae bacterium
TCCGCCTTGCCGTCGTCGTTCGCGACGCGGGAGGCGACGAAGAACCAGTCGGAGAGGCGGTTGACGTAGCGGATGGCGTCGGGGTTCACGTCCTCGCGGGTGGACAGTTCCACGATGCCGCGCTCGGCCCGGCGCGAGACGGTGCGGCACAGGTGCAGAGCCGCCGACAGGGGCGATCCGCCCGGCAGGACGAAGGAGCGCAGCGGCTCCAGCCGCTCGTTCATCGCGTCGATCTCGGCCTCCAGGCGCTCGGTCTGGGCGGCGGTCATGCGCAGGGGCGGGTATTCGGCCTCGGCATCCTTGTCCCGGTCGGGGCGGCACAGGTCCGCGCCGAGGTCGAACAGGTCATTCTGGATGCGCGACAGGGCGGCGTCCATGTCCCCGTCCGCGTGCTGGCGGGCGAGGCCGACGGTCGCGTTCGTCTCGTCCGCGCCGCCATAGGCATCGACGCGCGCGGAGAACTTGGGCACCCGGTCGCCGTTGCCGAGGGCGGTCTCGCCCGTGTCGCCGGTCTTCGTGTAGATTCTGCTCAGGACGACCATGGGTCGGGGATTCTCCGGTCAGGCGGGCACGGCGAGCCAGGTCAGCAGCACGATCAGGCCCACGGCCACGAACTGCAACCCGACGCGCCAGCGCATCATGCGGTTGGAAAGGCGCGAATTCTCGATGTCGGACTTGCCGATGGTGCCCATGCCCCGTGCGAGCACGATCACCACGGCGACCATGACGAGGACGGCGGCGGCGAGGATGAGTTTCGTTGTCATGCGGGGACAGGTAGTCCGCCCGGGGCCGAGGGCCAAGGGGGAAATCGACCGCACCCCCCGGCGGCCCGCCGGGAGGGCCGCGCGGGCGGCGCTCAGGTCTCGATCACCTTGCGCATCGGGGCGAGGAAATGCGCATCGGGCGCGTCGGCGAGGCTGACGACCCGGCGGCCCGAGGCGACGCCCAGCTCGCCCGTCGCGATGGCGTCCCCCCCGTCGGTCAGCACCACCGCCACCCCCGTCACCGCCTCGCGGTCGAGGGTGAGGACGGAGCCGATATCGAGGCGCGACAGCTCGGCGAGGCTCATCTGCTCGCGGTGGAGCACCGCCATCGTCTCCAGCTCCATCATCGAGACGCTGGCCTTCATGTGCTCGAACCACGGCCCGTCCTCGTAGGCCGGCTGGGTGCCGCCGTCCCCGCCGCCGCCCGAGAGGGCGTCCACGGTGGTGAGCGGCACGATCAGGGAGAGCTTGCCCGTCCGCGCGCCGGGACCGAAGGCCATGTTCAGCGAGATCGCCATCACGTCGGCCGCGGGCGGCGCGATCACCATCGCCGCGCCCTCGCGCACGACGCGCGGCGCGCCGCCGTAGCGATAGCTGCCCGGCCCCATCGCCACGTCGCAGGCATCCCCGAGCGCGCGCGCGACCGCATCCGCCGCCGTGCCGCAGAACCGATCCGTCAGCGAGGACGGCGCGCGCTCGATCACCGTCGCCTCCTCCTCCGGATCGCCGCCGAGCATGATGTCGACGAGATGGAACAGCGCGTCCCCGTCCGGCAGCAGCGACGCGGCGGGCGAGAGACCGTTCATGTCCACGAGGGCCGCGCAGACGGTGGCGTTCTCTTCCGGCACCACGTCGGCCAGCGGCTCGACCCCGACCGAATCGAGGACGATCTTCACGCGGGTGTCGAGCACGTCCCCGAGCCGCGCCCCCGCGCGTTCGCAGAAGACGTGCAGCATGTCCGGCGTGAAGCCGGAACGGGCGCGGTTCGGCCCCCGGGCCGATATCTTCCGGGGCAGGATGGATGCGGGCGCATCGCTCATGTGGTCGTCCGTTCTCGCGAGGCGCCTATTGCACGATCAGGTCGGCGTGCAGCGCGCCGGCCGTCTTGATCGACTTCAGGATGTCGATCATTCCCCTCGGTCCTACACCGAGAGCGTTCAGTCCGTCCACCAGGTCCGCGAGGGTCGCCGCCTCCCGCACGAGGGCGAGGCGGTTCTGGTCGCCCGCGTCGACGCCGATGCCGGTGCGGGGCAGGACGATGGGCGCGGCGTCGGTGAAGGGGTTCGGCATCGTCACCTGCGGCTGCTCCTCGACCCGCACGGTCAGGCCGCCCTGGGAGACGGCGACGGAGGAGATCTTCACGTCCGCCCCGAGCACGATGGTGCCCGACCGCTGGTCGATGACCACCCGGGCCTGGCGCGCGGCGGCGACGTCGAGGCTCTCGATCCGGGCCATCAGGTGGGCGGGGGACCGCATTCCCGCGCCGCTGACGGAAACGTCGACCGTGCCCGAATCGAGCATCCGGGCCGCCTGTCCGCCCGTGGCGCGGTTGATGGCCTCCTCGATGCGCATGGCGGTGGTGAAGTCCGGGTCGCGCAGCGCGAGGCGCACGCGGTCCATCGCGCCGAAGTCGAAGGCGATCTCCTGCTCGACCCGCGCCCCGCCCGGTACGGTCGCGCTGGTGGGCACGCCCTGGGTGATCGCGGCGGCGTCCCCCTGGGCCGAGAAGCCCCCCGCGAGCACGGGGCCTTGGGCGACGGCGTAGATATGCCCGTCCGCCGCCTTGAGCGGCGTCATGATGAGGGTGCCGCCCAGCAGGCTGCTGGCGTCGCCGATGGCCGAGACGGTCACGTCGATGCGCGAGCCGGCCCGGGCGAAGGCTGGCAGGTCGGAGGTGACGATGACCCCGGCCACGTTCTTAGGCCGGAACGCCTCGCCGTTAACGTTAATCCCCAACTGTTCGAGGAGCGTCACCAGCGCCTCCTCGGTGAAGGGCGAGTTGCGCAGGCCGTCGCCGGTGCCGTTGAGGCCGACGACGAGGCCGTAGCCGACCAGATCGTTGCCGCGCACCCCCTCGAACTCCACGATGTCCTTGATGCGCACCCGCGTCTCCGCGCTTGCCGTGGCGGGGGCGAGAGCGGTCGCGAGGGCGAGGGCGAGGGTCGTCAGAATGCGCAGCATCGGGATGTTCTATCCTGTGGGTTCGTCGGGTCGGATGCGCCGGTCAGCGCAGGAAGTTCAGCAGTGAGAGGTTGGTCATCCGCGTGGTGGTCAGGTATGCGGCTTCGAGCTGGGTTTCGAGCAACTGCATCTCGGTCGCCGCCTCGGCCTGATCGACACCGACGAGGTCGTTGTAGGCGATGCTGAGGGTCGAGACCTGCGCCTGGTGATCGGCCATCGCCGTGGCGACGCGCTCCTCGCGCACGCCCAGGGATGCCTGAAGCTGGATCACGCTGTCCTCGGCTTGGGCGAGGACGGCCGCGCCCGTCTCCTGCATGGTCGCGCGCGATGCCGCGTCCGGGGCCTCGGCGGCCAGGGCCGTGACGGCGAAGCCGCGCAGCAGGTCGCGCAGGGCCTGGTCGTCGGCGCGGACGGAGGTCGCCGTGCGGTCGCCCTTGCTCAGCTCGACGGTCGGCGCGTTGCCGGTTCCGCCCCGGTAGATCGCGGTCTCGAAGCCGCCCGCCGGATCGTCGAACCATGCCTGGATGTCCGTCAGGGCCGTGCCGATATCCGGAGACGCGGCGATGACGGTGCGCAATCCTGTCAGGATATCCTCGGCCGACGCCAGCGGCGCGGCACCCGAATCGCCGCCGAAGAGCGGACGCCCGCCGAAGGAGCCGTTGAGCCGCGAGACCGTATCCTCAAGCCCCGCCAGCGCCGTCCGCTCGGCCACGGCCTTGCCGGCGCTCGCGGAGGACGCTTCCGGCAGGCGCAGGGCGGCGAGCGTGTCGCCGGAGAGGGTCCGCATGGCGCCCAGCGCGTCCTGCGCCGTCGACATCCGGCTGCCCTCGAAGCTCAGCACGCTGGTCCGGTCCTCGGCATAGGCGACGGCCTCGGAAAGCAGGTTGACCTTGGCCGTATCGCCGTCCACGGCGCGCGCCACGTCGGCGGCGCGGCCCGTCACGGCCTCGGTCCGCGCGGTATCCAGACGCCCCTTGATGGAGGAGATGTTCTCCTGGAGCATGGTATGGGCGCGCAGGGTGGGCGAGTTGGTCACGCTGATCATCGTCAGATCTCCAGAAGGCGTTGCACGAGCCGGTCGGCGACCTCGATCACCTTGGCGTTGGCCGAATAGGCCTGCTCGATCAGGATGAGGTTCTGCAGTTCCTGGTCGATATCGACCCCGATGACGGTCGTCTCGGCGGCCTGGACGGTCGACAGGCGGCTGCGGTCGGCGGCGGCGATATCCTCCAGCGTCTGGCTGCGCTGCTCGAACAACGCGCCGAGATCGCCCGCCAGCCCCGCCGCCGAGGCGGGCCGGGCGAGCGAGCCGCCCGACAGGCGCGCCTCGGTCATCACGTCGAGGAGCGCCTGCGCATGGGTGCCATTCACCGTCGCGCCGGGGGCGGCGGCGTCGAGACCGTCGCGGATGCGCCAGACCTCGCCCCCCTGCCCGGGATCGACCCGCTCGTTCAGGGCGAGGCGGCCGGCGAGGCCGGGCGCGGCGGGCGGCGACAGGGCCGCGCCGGCATCGGTGAAGAGGCCCCGCCCGTCGGCGGCGGCGATGCCCGCGGTCTCGAAGCGGCTCACCAGATCGGCGGCCACGGCGTCCACCTCGGCGATGGTGTCCACCAGCGAGCCGTCGCGCGCCTCGAACAGGCCCGCGATCGTGCCGGTATCGCTGGAGCGGTACCCGTTGCCGGGCGATATCTCGATCCCCTCGACCGTCAGGCCCGACAGCGGGCTGCCGCCCGCGCGATAGTCCATGTCGGCGGTGACGAAGGTGATGGGCGAGAACTCCAGCTCCTTCGCCTGTCCGTCCAGCAGCGTGACGCCCCGGTCGGTCAGGATGGCGAGCTGTCCGTTGTCGCGCGTCATGGTGCGGATCGGGATGTTCTGCGCCACGACGTCGAGCTGGTCGGAGCGCTGCTGCTCTAGGGATGCCGAATCCCGTCCGTTGACGCGGGCGATGCCGATCTGCCCGTTGAGCTTCTCGATGGCGACGAGGGCCGTGTTGACCTTCCCGACGGCGGCCTCGATGGCGCCGTCCGCGGCGGTGCGCTCTGCCTGGATCGTGCCGGCGATATCCGCGAAGGCCGTCACGACCTGATCGGCGTTCGAGACGACGCGTTCCTGAAGGGCGCTCGATTCGGGCATCTCCGATACCGAGCGCAGGCTGTTCTCCAGCGCGGCCACGCTCTCGAACAGGGCGCCGGAGCCGTCGAAGACGTCGGCGACGACCCGGGACGAGGCGGCCTGCACCTGGCTGCCCCCCGCCTCGCTCTCCGCCTCGCGCCGGCTGGCGGTCAGGCGCGGGTCTGTCTCCCGGGCGGTCGCGCTGAGGGCGACGCCCGCCCCGCGCCCGGCCGACACGCGCTGGAGCGATTCGACGCTCTGGCGCGCGTAGCCCTCCGTGGTCGCGTTGGCGATGTTGTGGGACGTGATCTCCGCCCGCCGCGAGGCGGCGGACATGCCGGTCACGGCGTTCGACAGGGCGCTGGTCAGGCTCATTCAGGCATCTCCCTTTCAGGGGGGGTTGCGCGGGACTATCGCTTCAGGTTGGTGGTTTCCTGGAGCATCTCGTCCACGGTCTGCACGATCTTCGCGTTCGACGAATAGGCGCGCTGGGTCTCGATGAGCTGGGTCAGCTCCTCGGTGATGTCGGTGGTGCTCTCCTCCAGCGTGTAGCCGGTCAGGGTGCCGACCGGCCCCTCGCCCGAATCCCATAGGTAGACGGGGCCGCTGAGGTTGGAGATCTTGAACGCCTGGTTGTCCTCGGGGGTCAGGCCCTCGGGGTTGTTGACGTTGGCGAGCGGGATCATGAAGAGCGAGCGGCGCAGCCCGGTATCGTAGATGCCTTCGAGGAAGCCGTCCTCGTTCATCTCGACCGCGCTGAGAAAGCCCAGGGTCGAGCCGTTCTTGTTGATGTTCACCGGCGCGAAGTCGTTGGCGAACTGCGTCAGGTTCGCGAAGGTGCCGAGCTGGCCGATGGCGAACTCAAGATCGCCCGACGCGCCGCCGATGGTAACCTTGCCGGTCAGGGGATCGTATTCGGGCGCGGGTGTGCCGGGCGAGCCGGGCACCTCGACCCGCGATAGCGCGCCGGCGTTCGGCTCGATGCCGGTGCCGAATTCCAGCTCCATCGAGACGGAATTCCCCGTCTCCGAGTCGGACATGTCCATCCGCCACGTCCCGTCTACCGGATCGAGGGAGGTGTAGGTGATGTCCACGTTGTGATTGGCGCCGAGCGCGTCGAAATACTCGATTGTCATCGTAAAGTCGTCGCCCGCGCTGGCCGCACTGGGCAGGTTGACGGACATGTCGACCTGGGTCGTCGGGTTCGGCGCGAACTCGAAGCCGCTGAGATTCACCGGCTCCAGGTCGGCGGCGCTCTCGCGGCTGACGGAGCCGATGGAACCGATCTCGTCGGTCTTCCAGCCCAGGAGCTGAAGACCCCCCTTGGTGCGCAGGAAGCCCTCGTCGTCCTTCGTGAACGAGCCGGTCGTCGTCAGCAGGAACGCGCGGCTCGCCGCCGGATCTTCACGTTCGGCGACCGTCGTCACGGGGATGAGACCCGGGCCGTTGACGGAGATGTCGGTCGAGTTGCCGGTCGCGATGAGCGAGCCTTGCTTGCTCACCTCCCGCGTCGTGGTCGCGCGCACGCCGCCAGCGTTGTAGGAACTGGCCGAGTTGCCGTAGTTCACGAGCGACGAGAACTCGGTCTCGGCGCGCTTGTAGCCGTAGGTCTGGGAGTTGGCGATATTGTCCGAGATGCCGGAAAGGCGCTGTGCGTTGACGCCGAGGCCCATGACGGACGCGTTGAGCGAGGAGGAGAGTCCCATGATGGTGGTCCTTCAGTTCTGTCGGGTGCCATCATCCGCCGGTGCGAGCGGATACTTGGACGAATGGAAGAGCGTGACCGAGACGCGGCGGTTCTCCGGCGCGTCGGGGTCCGTGGAAAAGGGATCGGTATCGGCGCGGCCCTCGATCTCGACGAAGCGGTTCCCGGGGACGCCGACGGTCTTCATCAGGCGGCGCATGACGTTGGCGCGGTCGCTCGACAACTCCCAATTGTCGTAGTCCGCGGACGCCGAGAAGCGGCTCGAATCGGTGTGACCGCTGATGCCGACGCGGTTGCGCGCCTGGCCGATGACCGGGGCGAGGACGCCGACTATCTTGCGCAGGAGCGCCGAAGGCACCGCCGAGCCGGATTCGAACAGGCTGCGCCCGGCGATGTCGACGATCTCGATGACGAGGCCCTCGTCGGTCATGTGGATGAACAGGTGCTGGGTGAGGTCCCCCGGCTCGGCATCGCCCGAAAGCTGCTCGCTGAGCGCGACCTGCATCTGCGTGAAGTCGGTGTCGTTCTCGTTGTCGGCCAGATCCTCGGAGGTCAGCAGCGAATCCCCGCCCAGCATCCCGTCGCCCATGGCCGATTCCTTGCTCATGGGGACGCTGGGGCTGAAATAGTCGGCGATGCCGCCCTTCTGCTCCTCGCTGGTGGCGTTGATGAGCCACATCATCAGGAAGAACGCCATCATCGCCGTCACGAAGTCGGCATAGGCGACCTTCCACGCGCCACCATGGTGCCCGCCCGCCTTGACGATCTTCTTCTTGATGATGATGGGGCGTGGGGCGTCGGCCATGAGTCTCGCACGTCGTATGGTCTATCGGATGCCCCCTACCATCGGCACTTAATCTCAAGGATTGATGAACACGGGGAACGGCGAGGTCCGCCCGACGCCGGTTATTTCGCATATGCGGGGGGCGGAACCGATTGAAAGAATTGCAGAACACCGGGATACGCGCCGCGGGTGCAATCCCGCCGGAACGGGAATGCCGCCGCCCGACTCGCGCCCGCCCCGTCGCCGGTTGCTCTACCGCAGGGCGATCGTCCCGTCGTTCGAGAGCTGGCGGATGCTCTTGATGACCGTGCCCTCGGCCTCCTCGCCCTCCGATTGCGGCACCACGCCCATCTCCTCGATCGCCTCGCGGATCTGCTCGGCCATGCGCTTGGGCAGGAAGGAGAGGATGTATTCGGGCGTCTCGCTGCCCCGGGCGGTGGCGTAGCTGAGCGCCTGGGCAAGCACGGCCTGATCGTTCACCGTCGTCAGGGCGGGCACGTCCTTCTCGCCGACGCGCTTGGGGATGTCGTCGAACAGGAACATCCGCCGCGCCACCGCCTCGGCGAATTCGGGCGACTTCTCGTGCAGGCTCTTCATCAGCGGATTGCGCGCGTTCTCCGTCAGGTTGTCGAACACCGCGCCGACGAAGACCTCTGGCATCTCACCCTGCTTCGAGGCGGGCAGGAGAAGATCGAGGCGGATGCTCTCCTCGACCGAGGCGAGCACATGCGGCTTGACCTCCACCGGGTCCTTCAGCAGGTCCACCACCCGCTCGGCGGCCTCCCCGTCGAGCACGTCGAGGACGGACGCCGCCTTCTCGACCGGCAGGCGGCTCATGACGATGGACGACACGCGCGGGTGCTCGCGCTCGATGTAGAGGGCGATGGTATCGGCGGGCAGGTCCTGCACCCGCTTCCACACCGCGCGCGGCTTGCCGATGAGGTCGGACACCGCCTCGGGCGACATGATGCGCGACAGGATCGTCTCCAGCGTGTCCGGCCCGATGGTGATGTCGCTGCTGCCGAGGCTTTCGAGGAACTCGGTGATGACCTGTTCGAGCGTCTCGGCGGGCACGTGGCGCAGTTGCTTCGTCGCCGTGACGTAGGCGCGGATATGCGGCTGGCCGAGCTTCTGGAGCAACGACCCCGCATCGTCGGGCGGTAGGGCGGAAATAATGATCGCCGCCTTCTGGGGCGGGGTCAGCCCCCCTCCCGTCCCCCCGCTCACCGCCGGGGTCGCCGCCTCCAGCGCCAAAGCCGCCAGTCCGCTCATGCCGCATATCCTCTCACCAAGGCCCCGGCCAGGAGGCTCCATCCGTCCGCGACCACGAAGAAGGCCAGCTTGAACGGCAGGGCGACAACCGCCGGGGGTACCATCATCATCCCCATCCCCATCAGGATCGACGCCACCACGAGGTCGATGACGAGGAAGGGCAGAAAGATCATGAATCCGATCTCGAAGCCGCGCTGGATCTCCGACAGCATGAAGGAGGGCACCAGCAGCGACAGGGGCACCTCGGCCGCGGGGTCGTAGTCCCGCCCCGGCAGGGAGCTGCCCAGCTCGTCGATCACGCCGCGATCGACGCGCAGTTCCATGAAGGCCCGGAAGGGCGCGACCGTGCGCTCGAAGGCCTGTCCCTCGGTGATGTCGCCGTCGAGCAGGGGCGAGATGCCGGTCGTCCAGGCCGCGTCGAAGGTCGGCTCCATCACGAAATACGTCAGGAAGAGCGCCAGCGACACGATCATCATGTTCGGCGGGGCCGATTGCAGGCCCAGCGCCTGGCGCAGCAGCGACAGCACCGTCAGCATGAACGGAAAGCACGTCACCATCACCGCGATGCCCGGCGCGAGGCTCAGGATCGTGATGACCAGGAAGAGCTGCACGATCCGCCCGCTCAACGCGTTGCCGTCGCCGAGGTCGAGCGTCAGGTCCTGCGCATGGGCGGGCGCGACGGTCAGGGCGAGGGCTACGATGGCCAGGGCGACGCAATAGGGGGAAACAGCTCTGTCCCGGACTCGATCCGGGGCCTGTGGCCGCGAGGCGCACTGGCCCGAAAGGCCCCGCATCAAGTGCGGGGCAGAGCGAACTATCGAGAAACCGGCCTTGCCCATCGCCCTAGAACGGCTCCGCCATGTCGACGATCTCGGTCAGGCGCACGCCGAGCTGGCCCGGCGCGTCGTCCAGCTCCTGAAGCTGCCCCCGGGCGATGACGCGCTTGCCGACCATGATGTCGACCGGATCGTCGACCTTGCTGTCGAGGGTGAGCAGCGAATCGCGGCGCAGGTGCAGCAGGTCCTTGATCTTCGGGCGCGCGCGTCCCACGGCGATCACCACCTCGACCGACAGGTCGAAGATGGCGCGGCGGTGGCGGTTCTCGTCGGTCGCCTCGCGTCCGTCCAGGATGGGCGGCTCGTCGGTCGCCGGCGTCTCGGTTTCCGCATCCAGGGCGTCGTCGGTCTCGTCAGTCATCGTCTGTATCCTCCACGGGATCGGGAACGGGATCGGGGGCCGCGTCGGGCGGGGGGCCGAACCCCGCGGCCAGATCGAGCAGCCGCGCGGCGAGGGCGGCGAGGTCGAGGGCGGCGCTGCCCTGGGGCCAGGCCGCCTCGATCCGGGTCGGGGGCATCGCCTCGTCCGCCTCGACGGCGAAGGGCATCTCCGGCAGATCGGCGGCGAGGGTCTCCAGACGCGCGGCCACGCCGGGGGCGGCGGTCAGGGCGAGGGGGCGGGGGGCGTCGCGCAGCTCGTTCTCCAGCAGCGCGCGCGCGCCGTCGACCAGCCCCTGTTCCGCCAGCGCGGGGGCGAGCGCGCGGATCGCCGCGCCGAGCGCCGCGCCCGCCTCCGCCGACACCTCCGCCGCGATCTCCGCGCGCAGGGCCGACAGGTCCTCCAGCCGCGCGGCGGTCTCGCGCAGGGCGTCGCGGGTCTCGGTGTCGGCCGCCGCCTTCGCCCGCGCCTCGCCCTCCTCCAGACCGCGCGCGTAGGCCTCGGCGCACAGCGTCTCGTGCTCCTCGGGCGAGGGGACGCCGGCGGGGGCGGGAAGCTGGCCGGGTGGGGTGAATTCCTTCAGGAAGGCAAGGCCCTGCATCACGATGCCTTCTCCAGCCCGGTGCCGTCCTCAAGCCAGCCGCGGATGACGTCGGCCGATTCGTCGCCCCGGCTGTCCACCGCGTCGCGCAGCAGCTCCAGCGCGTTCGAGCCGCCCGAGGCCGGGCCTTCCAGCCCCATGCCGCCACTGAAATCCATCTCGCCCGAGGCCATCTCACCGCCGTCGATATCCAGATCGTCCATCGCCGCCGATTGCGGCGTCACGTCGATGGCCGACAGGGCGGCGTCCTCCTCGTTCTCCAGCGCGGTCGCGGCCCCCGCCTGGCGATTCGCCATGAGGACCGGGCGCACGACGAAGAGGCCGAGAATCAGTGCGACGAGGCCGAGCACGCCCATCTGGACGAGCTGCATCATGTTCGTCTGCACGAAAGAGGGCGACGCGTCGGCGGCGGAGACGCTCGTGCCCTCCTGCGGCACCTCGGCGAAGGAGATCGATTCGACCGTCACCACATCGCCGCGCGCCTCGTCGAAGCCGACCGCCGACTTGACCAGCGTCTCCAGCTTCCGCATCTCGTCGCGCTCGCGGGGGGCGAAGGTGACGGTGCCGTCCCCGGCCACGGTGCGGATCTCGTCGAGGAGGACCGCGACGCTGATGCGCTTCACGGCACCGGCGGGGCGCAGCACCTCCTCGCGGGTCTCGGTATAGTCGAACACCTCCGTCTGGCGGTTCTCGTCGCGGGAGGAGGAGCGGTCCCCGCCCGCCGCGTCACCGTCGGGCAGGTTGCTGGCGACGGTGGTGCTGGCGCCGCCGCCCTCGCCGGTCTCGGCCATCTCGACGGTGCGCGCCTCGCGCAGCGCCCGGCTCTCGGGGTCGATGATGCGGCGCGAGATCGTCTCGCTCTCGCGGGTCGTCTCGACGTTGACGCTCACCCGCGCGCGGCCCTCGCCCACCCGGGCGGCCAGGAGGGCGACGACCTCCTCCTTCATCTTCAGCGCCCGCTCGGCATCGGCGAAGCTCTCGCCGCCGCTGCCATCCTCGCCGGGGCGCAGGACGACGCCGTTGGCCGCGTCGATGACGGCGACCTGATTCGCGTCCAGCCCCGGCACGGCGAGCGAGACGAGATAGCGCGCCGACATGGCGTTCGTCCGGCTGACCGGCCCCGCCGCCCCCGTGAGGGTGACGGAGGCGGTGGGCCGGGCGCGGTTGGTCGTGAAGCTCTGCCGCCGGGGCGTGCCGATATGCACGCGGGCCTGCGCGATATCGGGGGCGGCGACGAGGGTGCGGGCCAGCTCGCCCTCCTTCGCGCGCCAGTAGGCGGCGTCGAACATCTCGGCGGTGGTGCCGAACCCGCTCAGCCCGTCGAGCAGCTCGTAGCCCTGCTGCCCGCTGGCGGGAAGGCCGCTGGCGGCCAGCATCATGCGCACGCGGTCGCGCTGGTCCCGGTCGACATAGACCGCCGTGCCCCGGATCTCGCTCGCCACGCCCATCTGATCGAGCTGCGTGATGACGTCGCCCGCCGCCCGACCCTCCAACCCGGAGTAGAGCAGCGCGAGGTCTTTCTGTCGCGATAGTTGTGCAATGTAGAGCATTGCGACAACCGTAAGTAAAACGCTCCCCACGAGGGCGATCTTCTTGCCGGTCGACAGACTATTGAGCGTGCTTAGCAAACCGTTCATCGGGATTAACGCATCCTTTAAACCATCATGGTTTCGGTTTGATTGAATACGCCTTCGTCAATTAATTTTAGATTTACGCATTAAGGGCAAAGTTCACCTTGTTGAACAATGCGATGGACGGTGCCCCGTGAGCGACGAGACCCCCGACGAACCGAAGAAGAAGAGCAAGGCGATGCTCTTCGGCATCCTGGGCGCGCTGGTGCTCGGCGGTGCCGGGGGCTTCGCCACCTATTCGGGCATGATCGCCCTGCCCTTCGGCGGCGGCGACAGGGCCATCGAGCAGGTCATCGAATCGAGCGGCGAACCGGATATCGCCTACGTCCAGCTCGACCCCCTGACCGTCGATCTGGGCCGGGGCGGACGGTCGGGCCGCCTGCGCCTGTCGCTGATCGTGGAGACGACGGAGGACGATTTCGACATCGTCGACGCGCGCCGCTACCGCATCACCGACACGCTCCAGAGCTTCCTGCGGGCGGTCAAGCAGGACGACCTGCGCGACCCCTCCCGCACCGACATGCTCCGTTCGCGCATCCTGCGCCGGGTACTGCTGGAGACGCCCCCCGGCGCGGTCTCCGACGTGCTCATCTCCGAATTCGTCGTCTTGTAAGGGCCGCATCATGGAATTGATCGCCGATGGATTGCTGCTCGCCGCCGCGCTCGTGGCCATCTTCTACTGCTGGGCCGTGAACCGGCGGCTGGGGCACCTCAAGAAGCAATCCGCCGAACTGACGGGCCGCCTCGCCCACCTCGACAAGACGGTGACCGAGGTGCGCGCCGCCATCGCCGAGGGGCGCAGCCTCGCCGAGGAGGAGCGCGAGCGGCTGGGCCATCTCGTGCGCAACGCCGACACCCTGCGCCGCGACCTGCAACGCGCCGCCGTCACGCTGGAGAAGAGCGCCGCCACGCGCGCGGTCGCCAAGCGCGAGGAGGAGGCCGTCGCACCCGCCCCGCCGCCCAAGCCCGCCCCGCGCGAGAGCAGCCTGGCCCGCGCCCGACGCCTGAACCAGTCCCAGAGCCGCCGCGACGTATCCTGACATGAGCAAGACCCCCGCCCCCCCGAATCGCGCCTCCTACGCGCTGCCCGCCATCGCGGTCTGCTTCCTCGCCTCCGCGCTGCTGCGCGGCGAGGTGGTGGCCCAGGTGGCAAACCGGGCGCTGGACGGCGCGCCCAAGCCCATGGTCGCCGCCTCCGCCGTCACGCCCGCCCCGATGGACCATTTCGACGGGGCGGCAAATGCCGATCCCTGCGGCCTGAGCGAGCTGGCCCGCCAGCTCAAGGCCCGCGAGACCGAGTTCGCCGAGCGCGAGGCGGCGCTCGCCGAGCGCGAGGCGAAGCTGGAGGTCGTGACCGAGCGCATCCGCGGCATGATGGCCGCCCTCGACAAGGCCCGCACCTCGCTCGCCGATACCGTCAGCCACGTGGACGGCGCGCAGGCGCGGGACATCGACCATCTCGTCACGATGTACTCGACCATGAAGCCCAAGAAGGCGGGCGTCCTGTTCAACGAGATGGACGTGAACTTCGCCTCCGAGCTGATGGCCCGGATGAAGCCCGAGGACGCGGCCCTCATCCTGTCGAACATGGATGCCGAGAACGCCTTCGCCATCAGCGTCATCATCGCCCAGCGCAACCGCTACGCGCCGAAGAACTGATTCCACCACCCGCTACAAGGACTCTCCATGCTCCCCATCATCGGAATCGTCGTGGTCTTCGCCACCGTCTTCGGCGGCTACGTCGCGGCGGGCGGCAAGTTCGGCGTGATCGTCAAGGCCCTGCCCTTCGAGCTGACCATGATCGGCGGCGCGGCGGTCGGCGCGTTCATGATCGGCAACAGCGGCAGCACCGTGAAGCAGGCGCTCAGGGATCTGGGCGGCGCGTTCAAGGGCGCGAAGTGGAAGAAGGACGACTACAACGACGTGCTCGCCCTGCTCTACTCCCTGACCCGGCTGGCGCAGTCCGACCCGCTGGCGCTGGAGGCCGCCATCGACGACCCGGAGAATTCGCCGGTCTTCCAGAAATACCCCAAGATCGCCGCCGACCACCGCGCGACCGACATGATCTGCGACACCATGCGCGCCTCGACCATGAACCTGACCGACCCGCACCAGGTCGAGGACATGCTCGAAAAGCAGCTCGACGCCGACCTGCACCACGCGCATATGGGCGCGCACGCGCTGCAGAACATGGCCGACGGCCTGCCCGCGCTGGGCATCGTCGCCGCCGTGCTGGGGATCATCAAGACCATGTCGGCCATCGACCAGCCGCCCACCGTGCTGGGCGGCATGATCGGCGGAGCGCTGGTCGGCACGTTCCTCGGCGTGTTCCTCGCCTACGGCTTCGTCGGCCCGCTCGCCGCGCGGGTGGGGGCGATCAAGGACGAGGAGCAGCAGTTCTACAGGCTCGTCCGCGACGTGCTTATCGCCAACCTGCACAAGCACACGCCGAACATGTGCGTCGAGGTCGCGCGCCAGAACGCGCCCCACGACCTGCGCCCGACCTTCCTCGATCTCGATACCGCGCTCAAGGACCTGCGCAAGGAAGCTGCCTGACCATGCGCCGCCTCGCCCTGCCCCTCCTGATGGCCGCCCTCCCCGCGCCCGCCCTCGCGGTCGAGGTGGGGGTCGAGGCCTTCGACGCGATGACCCGGGTGACGATTCCCGTCACCTCGACGGGCGAATGGATCGTCGAACGCGGCGAAGGCCGCATCCGCCTGCGCACGGACAATCTCGGCGGGGCGCTGACCGCGCCCGGGGAGACGGACGGGCGGCTGTCGGGGATATCGGTCTTCGAGGGGCGCGACTATACCGGCATCGAGATCGGCTTCGCCTGCGACTGCGAGGCGACCCACTTCTATGGCGAGAACGGCATCGTCATCGTCGACGTCACCGAGCGGGCGCCCGGACCCGCCGACGCAGCCCCCGCCCCCGTTATGGAGGCAGAGCCGGTCGAGCAAACCCTCGCATCCCCGCCGCCGGCGGCGCGGACCTGGGGGTCCTCCCGCGTCGAGCGGGAGCCGCCCGCCACGCAGGGGCGCATCCTCTATTACGACCGCCCCGCCCCGCCGCCCGCCGCGCCGCTCCGGATGCAGCCCATCCCCGTCCCCGCCGCCTCGCCGCCCGTCCGCGTGGCGACGCCGGGCGTGCCGGCCCCCGCCCCGGCATCGGACGAGGCCCCGGTCGCGGCCCCCGCGCCCCGCGCCAAGCCGCCCGCCCCCGCCCGCCGCATCGCATCGACCAGCGACGACGCGGCCATCGACGCCCTGCGCGAGGTGGTCCTCGAAAAGCTGGCTCTCGGGGTCGAGCAGGGGCGCATCACCATGAATTCGGGCGCCGACCGGGAGCGCGAATCCTACATCCCCACCGGATGCCCCGACGAGGCGGCGCTCGATCTCAAGCGCATCGTCGGTCTCACCGGCTTCCGCGAGGGCCTCGCCCCCCTGCGCGTCGACGTCTACGACGAGATGAAGCAGATCAACCCCGCCGCCGTGCGTATGCTTGCCCGGCATTTCATCGCCTTCGGGCTGGGGGCGGAGGCGCGTGCCGTGATCGAAGCCTTCGAGACGGACGGCGCACCGGAGCGGCTGATCCTCGACATGGCGGCCGTGCTGGAGGGCGAGCGTGACAAGCCCGAGGAGCGTCTGCTGCTCAAGCCGGGCTGCGGTCCCCGGGCCGCCGTCTGGGCCGCGATGGTGGCGGCGGAGGCGCGCGACGGCACCGTGCGCGAGCGGTTTGAGAGCGCCCGCGAGGCGGTGTTCGACGTGCCCGGTCCCCTGCGCAAGATCCTCGTCGCCCGCATCGCCCTGGGCCTGATGGACGAGGGCGACCGCGAATCCGCCATGCGCCTGTGGCGCAACCTCCAGACCGCGCGCGGCCCGCGCACGCCCGAGATGCGCCTGCTCGCCGCCCATGCCGCGGGGGACGCGCCGCTCGGCCCGCTGCTGGCGCTGTCGGAGACCCGCTCCCCCGCCGCGGGCGAGGCCGCCATCCGCGCCGCCGGGCTGCTGCTGGAGAACGGCACGAAGGCGCAGGCGGAACGGCTCGGCACGACGCTGGACGACATGGCCTTCATCCACCGGGGCACCCCCGAGGAGGCCCCGCTCAGCCTGGCCCTCGCCCGGCTCCAGGCCCGCTACGGCGACCTCGCCTCGGCCCTCACGGTGCTGGCGGGCAAGGCCGAGGAGCAGCCCGAACGCGCCGAGTACTGGCGCGGCATCGCCCACGACACGATCCGCGACGCGGCGACGGGAGCCGATCCCATCGCCCGCCCGCACGACTTCGACACCATCCTCGCCTCGCTGCGCTACCTCGACGGGACGCCCGCCTCGGACGGCGCGAAATTCTCGCTGGTGCGCAAGCTGATGAACATCGGCGGGGCGCATATCGCGGAGGTGGTGCTGACGCCGGACCTCATGGCCCGCTCGCCCGAGGCGCGGCGACTGATGGCCGAGGCCAAGCTTTTGACGGGCGATGCCCCGGCGGCGCGCGCGCTGCTGCGCGACCTGCGCGACGCGGACAGCCGCGCCCTGACCGAGCAGACCGAGGCCCGCACGGCCAAGGGCAGCGCCGAGGCCGCCCGCGCCCTGTTCGAGACGACCCCCCGCGCGCCCGCCGAGGCCTCCATCGCCGGGGCGCGCGACCTGATGCGGGACGCCGAGGCCGACCTGTCGATCATAGAGGAGCTGCTCGCCGATGGATAACGCCGGATACGTCGCCCTGACCCGCCAGACGGGGCTGATGTCGGAACTGCGCACGGTCGCGCAGAACGTCGCCAACGCCAACACCGTCGGCTATCGCCGCGAGGCGGTGGTCTTCTCGGAATACGTGAAGGAGGCCGGGGCGGAAAGCCTGTCCATGGCGACGGCGGGCGCGCATTTCGTCGATACCACCCAGGGCGCGCTGCAATCGACGGGCGGCACGTTCGACCTGGCCATCGAGGGCGACGGCTACTTCCGCATCGAGACCGGCGAGGGCGAGCGCCTGACCCGGGCGGGGGCCTTCTCGCTGAACGAACAGCGTGAGCTGGTCACGCCCGAAGGCTACCGCGTGCTCAGCACGGACGGCGCGCCCATCGCGATTCCCGCCGGGGCGACCGACGTGGCCATCGCCGGGGACGGGACGATCTCCTCCGGCGAGCAGGTCCTCGCGACCGTCGGCGTCGCCACCGCGAACCCCGTCGGCCTGCGCCGGGAGGGCGACAACCTCTTCCGCGCCACGAACGGCACGGAGCCGGCCACGGGCTACAAGGTCGCCCAGGGCTTCCTCGAACAGTCCAACGTCAACACCGTCACCGAGATCGCCCGCCTCATCGAGGTGCAGCGCGCCTACGAGCTGGGCCAGGGCCTCATGGAGCGCGAGCACGACCGCATGACATCCATGATCCAGACCCTCGGGCGCAGCATCTGATGCCGACGATATCCCCTCCTCCCCCGGTCCTCGCCCGGGGCGGGGTGCCTACCCGAACGACCAACCTACAGGAGATTCGACCATGAGAGCCTTGCAGATCGCC
>JAHDDY010000034.1:24826-34250 GCA_020629115.1 Paracoccaceae bacterium
CTACCCGAACGACCAACCTACAGGAGATTCGACCATGAGAGCCTTGCAGATCGCCGCGACCGGGATGGATGCGCAGCAGATGCGCGTCGAGGTCATCTCGCACAACATCGCCAACATGAGCACCACCGGCTACAAGGCCCGCCGGGTCGACTTCGCGGACCTGCACTACCAGCAGACAGCCTCCCCCGGCGCGCTCTCCTCGCGCAGCGGCACGACGCTGCCGACCGGGGTGCAGCTCGGCCTCGGGGTGCGCGCGGCGTCGGTCTCGATCCTGCTGGAGCAGGGGTCCATCGAGCGCACCAGCCAGGATTTCGACTTCGCCCTCGAAGGGGACGGCTTCTTCCAGATCGAGATGCCCTCGGGCGACGTGGCCTATACCCGCGACGGCTCGTTCAAGCTCGACGCCGAGGGCACGCTGGTCACCGCCGAGGGCTATCCCATCGCCGACCAGATCACCGTGCCGGGCGACGCGCGCCGCGTGACGGCCAATGCGGACGGGGAGATCTACGCCTATTTCGACGGCGACCCGGCGGGCCAGCTCATCGGCTCGCTCACCATCGCGGGCTTCCCGAACGACAAGGGGCTGGAGGCCATCGGCGACAACCTGTTCCTGGAGACCGCCGCCTCGGGCAATCCGACCGTCGGCGAGCCGGGCGAGGACGGCCTCGCGCGCGTGCGCCAAGGCTATCTGGAGGCGTCGACCGTCGACGTGGTGACGGAGATCTCCGAGCTGATCGAAGCCCAGCGCGGCTACGAGATGAACTCGAAGGTCATCAGCGCCTCGGACCAGATGCTCGGCGCGACGGTGCAGATCCGATGATGCGCTCCCTCGCCCTCGCCGCGCTCCTGCTGCTTCCCGCCCTGCCCGCGCTCGCGACCACGGTCGAGGCGACGCGGACCCTGCGCTCGGGGACCGTCGTCTCGGCATCCGACGTGCGCCTGTCGCCCGACGAGCCGCGCCGGACGGAGATCGGCACCCTCGACGAGGCCGTCGGCATGGAGGTGCGCTCCTCGATCCGCGCGGGGCGCAAGCTGCGCCGGTCCGACCTGCGCATCCCGCTGCTGGTCAAGCGCAACCAGCTCGTGGACATCGTCTACCGCAGCGGCTCGCTCGTCATCCGGGGCGAGGGCCGGGCCTTGCGCGACGGGGGCGAGGGCGAGGCGGTGCGGGTGATGAACCTCGATTCGCGCAACATCGTCACCGGCCGCGTCATGGCGCACGGTATCGTGGAGGTATCCCGATGACCCCGTCCCGAACCGCCCTCCTGGCCTTCTCGCTCGCCGCCACGGCGCTCGCCGGATGCTCCCGGCTCGACCATCTGGGGCGCGAGCCGAGCTTTTCGGAGGTCTCGCGGCATCCGTCCATGCCGCCCCTGAGTCCGCGGCTGCAATACCGCCCGCCCCCGGTGGTCGACGCCGCCTATGCCGAGGCCATCCGGCAGATGCGCGCCGTGGGGGGCCTGCCCGCGATCCCCGCTGCCGCGCCCGTGCGGGCCGCGCATCTCCAGGCTGCACCAACCCATGGCTACGCGCCGCCCGGCTACGGCTACGCCGCCGCGCCGCACCCGGAACCGCTGATCGGCGGGCACGGGGGGGTCGGCTCGCGCGGATCGCTCTGGAGCTCGGGGCCGAAATCCCTGTTCGGGGACCGCCGGGCCAAGAAGGTCGGCGACATCCTCACCGTGCTCATCGACATCGACGACCAGGCCCAACTCTCGAACACCACCTCGCGCCAGCGCGCGGGCGACGAGGAGGCCAAGGCGACCGCACTGTTCGGCTTCGAGGAGATCATCGACAGCGTGCTCCCCGGCGGCGGCCTCGATCCCGGCGCGTCCGCCAGCTCCTCCTCCAGCGCCTCCGGCCAGGGGCAGGTGCAGCGCAACGAGGCGATAAAGCTAAAAATTGCGGCAAGAGTTATCGAAGTACTGCCTACGGGCCACCTGATGATAACGGGACGACAAGAGGTGCGTGTTAATTTTGAACTGCGCGACCTCCAGATCGTCGGACTCATCCGGCCGGAGGACGTGACGCGCAACAACGACATCACGTACGACAAGATGGCGGAGGCACGAATTTCATACGGAGGCCGGGGGCACATCAGCGATGTGCAGCAACCCCGGTACGGTCAGCAGGTCCTGGACATGATCTCGCCGTTCTAGAGGGTCGCTCTTTTCTTCGAACCGGACATTCGACGCATTCGTCATCGGCCTTGGGGGAGGCATGATGAAGAAACTACTACCGATCGTAATCGCCGTCGTCGGACTGGGCGGCGGCCTCGCCGCGGGCACGATGCTCAAGCCCGATGCCATGGCGGGCGACATGTCCGCCGAGGGCGGCCATGGAGAGATGGCCACCGCCGATCATGGCGAGGGCCATGGCGGCGGGCACGACGCGAAGAAGGACGAGGCCGACGACTACATCTATGTCGGTCTCGACAAGCCCTTCTTCGCGCCGGTCCTGCGCAACAACAACAAGCACACGCTGGTGCGCCTCGACATCCATCTCGAAGTGCCCTCCGATCTGGAGGAGGAGATCGAGCGCCACGAGCCGCGCCTGCGCGATTCGTTCCTGCGGGCGGTGATGAACTTCGCCCACGAGGGCGGCTTCGCCCGGGTCCACGGCTCCGAGGGGTTCGAGGTGCTGAGCGACGACCTGCTGCTGAGCGCGCGCAAGGTGCTCGGCAAGGAGGTCCGCGCGGTCCTCATCGGCGAGATCCTGACCCGGGAGGGCTGAGGCGCCGGACGGGGCGAACGGAAAGACCCCGCCGCGGATCGCGGCGGGGTCTTCGTGTATCTGGCGGGGGAAGGGGCCGCGATCAGGCGGCGGGCGCGTCCCGCTCCTCGCCGAGGCGCAGGGCGGAGACGTTCTCGGGACGGATGCGCGCGCCGTTGTCCAGGATCAGCAGCGGCCCGTCCGCGTCGATCCGCGCCTCGGTCACCCGGCCCGATCCTTCGGCGTCGATGCGGGTGGGGCTGCGGTCCTCGAACTGGTAGGCGAAGGCGACGGCGTAGTCGCCCGGCGCGGCGCGCTTGTTCCCTTCCAGCTCGCCCGTCCAGACGAACGGCTCCGACGGGTCGGCCACCGGCACCCGCGCCACCGGATCGCCATCCGCATCCGTGATGATCGCCTCGACCGAGATGGCGTCGGGCTGGGACGGCACCGCGACCGACAGCCCCTCGCTGCCCAGCGCGAAGACCGCATCGCGCGCCTCGACCGTCTGACCGATCCAGCCGCCGAGCGAGCCGATCTCCTCCGCCTCGCCTTGGGCGACGAGGCGCGAGAGCTTGTCGTTGGTGTTCACCTGCTGCTCGACCGCCGAGAAGCTGGCGAGCTGCTCGACGAACTGCGTCGAATCGAGGGGTTGCAGCGGGTCCTGATGCCGAAGCTGCGCGGTCAGCAGGCTCAGGAAATCGTTGAAATCGGAGACGGAGCTTTCCCGCGCCTCCGCGATCTCGGCTTCGAGGCGGGCGCTGGTGCTGGTGCTGGTATTGGCGTTGCTGGCCGCCGTGGTGCTGGGCACGTCCATGGGAAGGCTCCTTCGTTGGTCAGATGCGGATGTCGACGCGGGCGGTTCCGTCGCCGAGGGGGGCGGATGCCGGGATGGCGAGGGCATCGCCGCCCCGCGCGCCGGCTCCCTGTTCGGTCGCGAGGGCGGTGAAGCCCGGCTCGTCGCGGTCGCGGCCCCCGGCCTGTCCCTGCGCGAAATCGAGGCCGCCGAGATCGACGCCCGCCTCGCGCAGCATCCTCTCCAGCTCGGACGAGGACCGGCGCATCAGGTCGAGCGCCTCCTCGCGCTCGGCGCGGACGGAGACGGTGACCCGGTCGTCGATGAAGGTCAGCTCGATATCGAGCTTGCCCAGCTCGCTCGGATCGAGACGCAGCTCGATGCTGGACGAGCCGCGCGTGGCCATGGCGGCGCGCACGATCTCCTGAAGCGCATCGGTCCCCTGGGCGGTCATCGGGCGCGCGACGGGAGCGGGGGCGAAGCGGCCGTCGGCCGGGGCATCGGCGCTGCGGACGGCCAGGGCGGCCTCGACGTCGAGCGCCCTGTCCTGCTGCGGCCTGCGCGGGGCGGCCATGATGGGCAGGGGCGGCGGCGGCGCGACGGCCGCGGCGGCGGGCGGCAGGCCGGTCGACAGGGCGGCGGTCTGCGTGGCCTGGGCCGACGGTTGCGGGGGGGGCGGCGCGACGCTTTCGACGGTCGCGCTGTAATGGCGGGCGATATCGCCCCGGGGCGTGGCGGAGGCGACGTAGTCGTCGGCGGACGCGACGGTGTAGGCGGCCTGCGCCCGTTCCGCTCCGAGACGCACGGGCGGGGCCTGTTCCGCCCCTCGCCCGGCATCGTCGCGCGGGGCGGATACCGGCGCGTCCGGGGTCGCCGTCGCTGCCCGGAGCGGGGGAGCCGCGACCGGCACCGCCTCGCGCGCCGTCTCGTCCGGGACGGTCGTCGGCGGGGAAAGCTGCGCATCGACGGGCATCGCCGCCGCCCCCGTCGATGCCGCTCCGGTTATCGGGGTGGTCAAGGACGCGGTGCCATCGTCCGCAGCGGCGATAGGAGTGGGAGCGGCGATGGTGGCGGCAGCGGCGGGGGCGGCATGGGTAGCATCTGTAGCAGAAATGGCAGCGCCTGCCATGGCGGCATCTGCATCGACGGCGGGACGGGGGGCGTCTGGCGGTGCGGGGGCATCGCGGCGTATCGTGGCGGCCTCGTCGCCCCCTGCGGTATCGCCGGCCACGACCGATGGCACATCGGAGTCGAGAGGCATGGCAGGCTGAGAGGAGACGGCTTCGGAAGACGAGAATGTCTGCGCCGCCCCGGCTTCGGCTTCGGGTTCCGCCACGTCGGACACGTGCGGACCTCGCTCGGGCGGGAAGACCGTCGTGATCGTCGATCCGGGGGTCTCGGGGATCGCTGGCCCCTCCGCTTTCGACGGAGGCGGAGCGAGCGCCCCTTCCCCTTCGACGGATACCTGCGCGACGGGGACGGGGACGGTCGATGCCGTCGGCGGGGGCATGTCGAGCGGTTCGACCGCGCCTTCCGCACGCGGCGCGACCGAATCGATCGTCCCGAAGGACGCCGGCGCGTCGAGAACCTCCCGATCCGGACCGACGAGCGCCCGAAGGCCGCCGCGCAGCCGCATCGACCCGTCCTGCGGGGCGGGCGCGGCATCCGGCAGGGCCGTCTCGCCCTCCGCGACGATCCGGGCGAAGGCGCGGCGATCCTCGGCACCGGGGCGGGGCGTACCGTTTCCGGGCACGGTCTCGACACCGGCGCCGGCACCGGAGACGGACGGCGCGGGGGCCTTCGTATCGGAGAGAAACGGGATCATGGGCTGTGCTCCATCGACTCGGTGAAAGGCGGTCTGCGCCGCCGCGTCGATGGCGATTAAAGCTTGATACGGTTACCAAATTTTTACGACGGCCTGCGTCTACTCACGTTTCGCTCACCAACCCGGAGCCGGCCCATGCCCCTCATGCCCCTCGCCCCCGCCGGTCTCGCCGCTCCCGCCACGGCCACGCCGCGCGATGCGCCGGCGACGGACGACATGGCGGCGCTGCGGCGGACGGCGCGGGATTTCGAGACCGCCTTCCTCGCCGAGACGCTCAAGCACATGGGTCTCGACCGTACCCAGGGTGTCGCGGGCGCGGCCCCCTTCTCCAGCTTCGTGAACCGCGCCTATGCCGAAGGGATCGTCGAACGCGGCGGCCTCGGCCTCGCCGAGAACATCGTCCGCTCCCTGGCCACCCGTACAGACACCCCTTGAAGGAGCCGTCTCCGTGCCATTCCCCGCCAAACCCGTCGACCCCGCCCGCCTGCGCAGCATCGACGCCCTGACCCGCTTCGGCATCGAGCTGCTCCAGGAGGAGCGCGCCGCCATCCTGTCGGGGGCCTTCGACCGGCTGGACGACCTGAGCGCCCGGAAGGCCGCCCTGCTCGACGAGATCGAGAGCCGCACCCAGGCGACCGAGCACGAGGGCACGCCCTCGGAGCGCGAGACCCGGCGCGAATCCCTGCACGGAGCCGCCGCCATCCTCTCCCGCCGCGCCTCGGAGAACCAGAACCTCCTCTCGGCGGCGATGGACGGCGCGCGCAAGGCGGGGGAGATGATCGAGCGCCTGCGCACGGGCGGCGCGGCGGGCTTCTACGGCGCGTCCGGCGAACGGGTCGCCACCGCCGCGGGGGGCGGACGCGGCCTCAAGCTCTGATCCCGGCCCAGACCCCGGTGCGAAGAACAGCATTAACCATGTTAAGTAAAAGTCGCTACGAATACAGTATTCGCTTCACCGTCCATTAAGTCGCCGCCCCTAGGATGAATTGCATCGGGCCGCACAGCCCGGCGGGGCCGCGTCAAGCGGCTCGATCATCAACGGGCCGCCCCGGAAAATCCGGTTCTCCGGTCCATGGCATCGCATGTGCCATCATCATTTGGGAAAATCCAATGTCCAGCATTCTGACGAACAACAGCGCCATGGTCGCCCTTCAGACCCTGAAGAGCGTCAACCAGAACCTCAGCGGCGTCCAGAGCGAGATCTCGACCGGCCTGAAGGTCAGCTCCGCCAAGGACAACTCCGCCGTCTTCGCCATCAGCCAGGTCATGAAATCCGACGTGTCGGGCTTCAAGGCCGTGTCCGACTCCCTCTCGCTCGGCTCCTCGACGGTCTCCGTGGCCTCCGCCGCCACCGCCTCGATCGGCGAGACGCTGAACGAGATCAAGACGAAGATCGTCTCCGCCAACGAGAGCAACGTCGATCGCGGTAAGCTTCAGGACGAGATCACCTCGCTCGTCGAGCAGGTCACGAGCGTCGTCGGTGCCGCCCAGTTCAACGGTCTGAACCTGATCGACGGTAGCGCGGGTGCCGATCTCGACATCCTCTCCTCGCTCGACCGCGCCGCCGACGGCTCGGTATCGGTCGGCGAGATCACCGTCGATCTGTCGGGCGCCAACCTGTCGACGGACGCCGGTGCCGTCGCGGGCGGTGCCTTCGCGGGCACCACCGGCGTCAGCAACGCGGAAGACAAGTTCGCCCTGACCATCGACGCCGCCGCCAACGCCGACGTGACCTTCGCGGCCGCGACGGCAGGCGACGTGTTCTCGGTGACGGTCGGCGACGAGACCTTCGAGTACACGGCACAGGCGAACGCCGACTTCGAGGCCGCCGCCTACTCGATCCGCGACCAGATCAACGCCGCCGGCATCACCGGCATCACCGCCACGGCGGACAATGCGGGCGTGCTGAACATCGCCAACGCCTCCGGCAGCGATATCGCTGTAGCGGGTGCGGCGGTGACCGAGGGCGCGGGCGGCCTTGCCGGGCTGAACTCGATCAACGTCGACGACACGACGGGTGCCGGCGCCGAAGCGGCCCTGACGGCCATCGAGGGCATGATCGACACCGTGATCGACGCGCAGGCCACCTTCGGCACCGCCGAGAAGCGCATCGAGACGCAGGGCAACTTCCTGTCCGCGCTGACCGACAGCTTCACCTCCGGCATCGGCTCGCTCGTCGACGCCGATCTGGAAGAGGCTTCGGCCCGGCTCCAGGCGCTCCAGGTCCAGCAGCAGCTCGGCACCCAGGCGCTCTCGATCGCCAACCAGGCCCCGCAGCAGCTCCTGTCGCTGTTCCGGTAACGTGACCTTCGAGGGGGGCGGGACGACCGCCCCCCTCTCCCCGTTCCGAGCGCAGCGCCGTCGGGCCGCCCCGTCCCGGCCCGACCGCCCTTCGCTCGTCCGCCATGCCTTTCCGGAGAACCTGGATGCATCCACAGAACGCCGCCTCCGCCTACAACACCGTCGCCACCAGCGTCCTCGGCCCGCGCGCCATCGAGCAGCGGGTCTTCCAGCAGACGAACGGGCGGCTCATGGCGGTGCGCGACGACCCGGAGCTGCCGTTCCGGCAGGTGGCCGAGGCGATCCACGTCAACACGCAGCTCTGGACCATGCTCGCCGCCGATATATTCTCGGAACAGAACACCCTGCCCGACGCCCTGCGCGGCCAGCTCGCCTCGCTCGCGATCTACGCCCAGAAGACGGGCCGCGCGGTCCTGCGGCGGGAGGCGACGGTCGAGCCGCTGATCGAGCTGAACCGCGCGATGATCGCCGGTCTCGACGGCGACCCCGGCATCCCGGCGCGACAGGTGCAGTGATGGGCGGGCTGGTCCTGAAGCTCGCGCCGAACGAGCGCATCCTCATCAACGGCCTTCTCATCGAGAACGGCCCGAAGAAGTCGCGCATGACCCTGCACAGCGACGGCGCGCACGTCCTGCGCCTGCGCGACGCGCTGCATCCGGACGACGTGACCGGCCCGGTCAGCCTCGCCTACCACGTCGCCCAGCTCGCCGTATCCGGCCATGCCGAACCGGACGACGCGGCCCGCGACCTGCGCCCGCGCCTCGCGGACCTGGCGTCGGCCTTCGAGGGGACGCAGGCGGTCGAGGCCGTGGCCAAGGCCCAGACCGCGCTGGAGACGAGCAACTTCTACAAGGCCATGCGCGAACTCGGGCCGCTCCTGCCGCTCGAACGCGAGATGCTGGGAGCACCCGTCCGATGAGCTTCACGCCCGCCATTCCCGTCAGCGGCCTCGGAGGCCTGCGCTTTCTGGAACGCACGGGCGAGGCCCAGCGCGCGGCCCATGCCGCCTCGCCGGAGATCCAACGCGACATCGCCTATTTCAAGGAGAATATCGGTGCCGTCCAGAACGCGGACGACCTGATCTCCGACCGCAAGCTGCTGAAGGTCGTGCTCGGCTCCTACGGCCTCGGCGACGAGATCGACAAGAAGGCCTTCGTCAAGCGCATCCTCGACGAGGGCGTTGACACGCCCGGCACCCTCGGCAGCCGCCTGAACAACCAGGCCTACAAGTCTATGGCCAAGGATCTGAAGCTGGACACGGACTTTCCGCGCACGGGCTGGGACAGCGTCCAGGACAAGATCGTCTCGAACTATCTCGATCAGGGCTTCGAGATCGCCGTGGGCGAGCAGAGCGAATCCCTGCGCCTCGCCCTCGACTTCAAGCGCCGCGTCGGGGAGGTGGGCGAGCGCGGCTGGTTCGCGCTGATGGGCGACACGCCCAACCGGACGGTGCTGGAGACCGCGTTCAACCTGCCCTCGGACGTGGCCTCGCTCGACATCGACAGGCAGAAGGAACTGTTCGAGGACCGCGCCTTCAAGCTCCTCGGCACGCGCGATCCGGCCGAGATCTTCTCGGACCCGGCGAAGATCGACAAGCTCGTGTCCCGCTATCTGGTGATCGACGCGGCCCAGAACGGGGCCATCGGCTCGAACGTGCGCGGCGCGACCGCCCTCACGCTCCTGAGCAACGCCACCGCCGGATTCGGCGGCGGGGCCACGCAATCGCTCTTCCAGTCCTCGTTCTGACGGGCCGGGGGCTATCCGCCGCACGAATGACGGGTAGCGTTTCGTGG
>JAHDDY010000160.1 GCA_020629115.1 Paracoccaceae bacterium
GCGCCTGCGCGCGAACAGGACTGGTGCCCGAGGGGGGACTCGAACCCCCACGATGTTGCCATCGGCGGATTTTGAATCCGCTGCGTCTACCATTCCGCCACTCGGGCCGGGCGTGGTTCGTGGTAAGGGGTTCGAGCGGGGCGGGTCAATCTGTTTTGCGTGGCTGTCCCTGGGCGGCGCGGTAGGGGGCGAACCAGTCCAGCCCGGCCAGCGTCTCCCCCTCCGGGCGGTACTCGCAGCCGACCCATCCGGCGTACCCAGTCTCGTCCAGCACCCGCATCAGATGCGGGAAGTTCGTCTCGCCCCGGTCCGGCTCGTGGCGGTCGGGGACGGAGGCGACCTGGGCGTGGCGGGTGACCGGCGCGAGGGCGCGGATGCGTTCGGTCAGGTCGCCCTGCATGATCTGACAGTGGTAGAGGTCGAGTTGTAGCCCCAGATTGGCCGCCCCGACTTCGGCGATGATACCGCGCGCCTCCTCCTGGTTGTCGAGGTGATAGCCGGGCATGTCGCGGTGGTTGATCGGCTCGATGACGAAGCCCTGGTCGGGGGCCTGGGCGCAGGCATGGGCGAGGTTCTCGATGTAGGTCGCCCGCGCCCTCGGCCCCTTCGCGATGCCGGCCATGATGTGGATGTTCGCAGGCCCCAGATGCGCGGCGTAATCAAGCGCGCGGTCGATATCGGCGCGAAAGCGGGCCTCCGCGCCCGGCACGGCGGCGAAGCCCCGCTCCCCGGCGGCGAAATCCCCCGCATCGGTGTTGTAGAGCGCCTGCGTCAGGCCGGTGTCCCGCAGCGCGGCGGCAAGCGCGCGGGCATCCTCGGCGTAGGGAAAGAGGTACTCCACCCCGCGAAACCCCGCCGATGCCGCCGCCTCGAACCGCGCCATGAACGGCGCTTCGGTGAACATCATCGACAGGTTGGCGGCGAAGCGGGGCATGGCGGGTCTCCTATGCGGCCAGCGCGGCCAGTTCCAGCGTCGCGATGATGCTCAGGCCGCCGATGCCGTAGATGAAGGGCGAATCCCACGTATGGGGCGAGAACGCCTCCGCCAGCGTCGTGGCGAGGGGGATGATGGCCAGCCCGATCCAGAACTGCGCGGGCGTCAGCTCGCCGCTCATCAGCACCAGCGCGAGGATGCCGGCCCCGAAGACGCAGGCGCTGCCCTCCAGCGAGCGCGTGTAGCGCCGGTCCGAGAAGATGGCGCGGGTGGTGTAGCGATGCCGCCCGAAGCGCACCCCCACCGGCTCGGCCAGCCCGTCGCCGATGCCCGAGATGATGGCCGCGATGTAGATGAGCGGCGCGGCGTCGTAGGTGTCGAGCCAGTACAGGATCGGGAACAGCACGGCGTAGGTGGCCACGATCTGCGTCCACAGCCAGAGCATCGTGTAGGGCCGGTCCTCGGGCCGGTCGAAGGCGGCGAAGGCGGTGCGGGGGATCTCGAAGCGGTTCCGGAGGGGAGGGGCCATGAGGAGCAGCGCGCTCAGGAACAGCGCCCCGCTTATCAGGGTCGTCAGGGCGGTCGATTCGTAGGGCAGGTAGGGGCCCATGCCGATGGCGAGGAAGAAAAGCAGGAAATGCATGATCTTGCGCGTGTAGTTCACCCGCCAGCCCCGGGTCAGCACCAGCCTGCCCAGGACCCAGGCCGACCCGCTGAGCGCGACGACCTTGAGCATCTCCCCGATCCAGTAGTTCGTCATCCCGCGCCCTTCCCGCCAACCGTCCGCGCGATCACTATAGCCGTTTTGCGCCGCTGTCATACGCCGCGCGCCGGCGTCTCGGCCATGGACCGACCGGGGCGACCGTCGCCGGGATCAGATCTTGGCCGGGCGCTTGGGGTGGATGCGCAATTGCGTGATCTGGTGCTTGCTGCGGCGGACGATGTCGAAGCGATGGTCGTGGAAGACGAAGCTCTGCCCCTCGAACGGGATCGCCTGCGCCTCGTGGATGACCAGCCCGGCGATGGTCGCCGCCTCGTCGTCGGGCAGGGTCCAGTCGAAGTAGCGGTTCAGGTCGCGGATGGTGACGGTGCCGTCGACGAGGTAGGAGCCGTCCGATTCGCGGGTCACGCCGTCCGCGTCGATGTCGTGCTCGTCGGAGATGTCGCCGACGATCTCCTCCAGGATGTCCTCCAGCGTGATGAGGCCCTGAAGCGCGCCGTACTCGTCCACCACGAGGGCGAAGTGGCGCTTGCGGCTGAGGAACGCCTTGAGCTGATCGGCGAGGGTGGTCGTGTCGGGCACGAACCACGGCTTCATCGCCAGTGCCAGGATGTCGAACGCGTCGAGATCGACCTCGCCGTCCTCGCGCACCTTGGCGTCGACCGCGCGCAGGATGTCCTTGGCGTGGATGACGCCGACGATGTTCTCGGGGTCCTCCCGCCAGAGCGGGATGCGGGTGTAGGGGCTGTCCACGACCGACTGGACGAGTTGGGCGGGCGGCTCGTCGGCGTTGAGGGTGACGATGCTGCGCCGGTGCATCATCACCTCGGCCACCTCGCGATGCGCCAGGTCGAGCGCGCCGACGAGGCGGTCGCGGTCGGATTTCACCACCCCGCCCTCCGAATGGTGCAGGTCGATGGCACCCCGGATCTCGTCATGCGCCTCGCGGGAGAGGACGCGGGTACCCTTCTCCAGCTTCAGCCCGAAGAGCGCGAGGGTGAGGCGCACGATGGCCTGCACGGCGAGGACGACCGGATAGCTGATCCGCACCAGCCAGGCGAGCGGGCGCGCGGCGATGAGCGAGACGGTCTCGGAATTGGTGAAGGCGTAGGTTTTCGGCAGCACCTCTGCAAAGACCATCACCAGTAGCGTCATCACGAGCGTCGCGATGGCCACCCCCGATTCGCCGAACAGGGCGATGGCCAGCGACGTGGCGAGCGAGGCGGCGAGGATGTTGACGAGGTTGTTGCCGATGAGGATGGCCCCGATCAGCGTCTCCCCGTCATCGGTCAGGGTGACGGCGCGCTGGGCGTTGAGGTTGCCCTGATCCGCGAGGCGGCGCAGCTTGGCCCGGCTCACGGCGGTCAGCGCGGTCTCGGAGCCGGAGAAGCAGGCGGAGAAGCACAGGAGCAGCAGGATCGCCCCGGCGATCCACAGCGGCGAGCCGTCCCCGCCCGCCTCGTCGGGGAGGGCGGCGGCGGTCTGGGCGGCGGCCTCGGCGGCCATCGTGATCGCGGTCATGTGAACCATCGTTGCGGCATCCTGCTTGGTTCGGGCATACATAGGGGATGGCGGCGGCCAATGCCACGGAATGCGAGGGAGGGAAGACGATGAGCGACGTGCTGTCCCGGCACCGGGACTTCGGCCTCCTTGACGGCCCGATCCTGCTGTTCGGCGGGCCGTATTCGAATTTCGAGGCGACGGCGGCGCTGTTCGAGCGCGCGTCCGTCCTCGGCATCACCGGCGGGCGGATGATCTGCACGGGCGATGTCTGCGCCTATTGCGGCAATCCGGCGGAGACGGCGCGGCTGATGATGGGGTCGGGCGCGCAGGTGGTGGCGGGCAATTGCGAGCTGTCGCTGGGCGCGCGCGCCGCCGATTGCGGCTGCGGCTTCGAGGACGGGGCGGCGTGCGACCGCTTCGCGATGGAATGGTTCCGCCATGCCGACGAGGCGCTGGACGACGGGGCGCGGGCCTGGATGCGCGGCCTTCCGGGCGTCGGCACCTTTCGCGCCTACGGCAAGCGGTACGCGGTGGTGCACGGGGCGGCCTCGGCGGTGAACCGTTTCGTCTGGCCTGTGGCGGGCGACGACGTCCTGCGCGCGGAGATCGCGCTGATCGAGCGGACGCTGGGTCCGGTCGACGGCGTGGTGGCCGGCCATACGGGCATGGCCTTCGAGCGGGCCGTGACGGTGGGCGAGCGCGCGGTCCGCTGGATCAACGCCGGGGCCATCGGCCTGCCCGCCCATGACGGCGACCCGCGCACGAGCTACGCCCTGCTGACCCGCGACGGCGTGCGCTTCGAGCGGCTGGACTACGATCACCGGACGGCGGCGGCGGCCATGCGCGCGGCGGGCCTGCGCGCGGGCTACGACCGCTCGCTGGAGCGCGGCTGGTGGCCGAGCGAGGACAGCTTTCCCGAGGCGATGCGGCTGGGGCGGGTCGCCTAGAGCGAAGCGCGATCAGGTTGAGCTACGGAGCGTTGGGAAATGCGCACGTCTTGGCGCAATTCCTGACCCGACTTGATCGCGTTTCACTA
>JAHDDY010000161.1 GCA_020629115.1 Paracoccaceae bacterium
ACCGGTGTCCGCGCCGCCGTGTGAACCGCTCGCCATCGGTGGTTCAGCCAGTCAGGGCTAGTCCGGATGCGAGTGTGAGGCGCGCCGCCACTTCGAAGCCGCCTTCGTTCCCGGCCTCGGGAACTCGCCGACGAGCCGTCCGAGGGTCTCGTCGTACTCGTCGACGACCGCAGAGACGGCCTTGGTGACGCCGTCGAGCAGCTCACGAAGCGAGTGGAAGTCCGCGCCGATGGCTTGATACGCGACCTTGTTGTCGCCTTCGGGGGCGGTGTTCTTATAACCCAGATCTTCGACGCGCGCAGAGAAGACGCCATCAAAGCGCTTCTCGAGGCCAGCCCGTGCGACGACTCGGTCGATCTCCGTTTCGAACGCCTGAAGGTCGCTCCTCAGGTAGGTGAATCGGAAGCCGTCGAGGACGGAAACCTCGAGCAGGACGTGTTCTGCCATCGCCTCCAAGCTCAATGACAGAGCGCAGAGCGTGTCCTCGACCGGCTTCTTAACCCCACCAACCTGGTGGCTCGCTGAACGTGACACAACGGTTTTGGAAGGGCCGAACCGGACTCGCCATCGGCCAGGGCGCTTGTGTCTCCAACCAACCACGTTCACTGACGATGCAAGCGCCCGATCCCACTGTTCGAGCTTCGCGGCTCGAGCCGCACTTCGCGTACTGCTCGGCCCGGTTCCATCGTGAGCTGGTGCGCTCCGGGGGTCGGCGACACCGCTGACCGCTGCCTGGATCAAGGTGTTTCGCAACAGGTCATCAGTGAGCAGATCGGCGAAGCTCATCCCCGGGTTTGCCGACACCAGTGCGAGCGCCTCCTCAACCGTTGAGTTGAGCATCACTTCGCGACCGTCGCTCCAAGCGTCGAATGAGTAGTTGGCGGTGAGGGCTGCGCGGCCGTGGTCGCGCTGGAGCAGATCGTTGAACTGGTCCCCTGACGGCCCGAAGACTTCCGTCCACCTCGGTCGGCGGCGACGGTCCTTGTTGTGGATGTCTACGAGCTTCCGGTAGATCGGGACATCGGGCATGATGATCGGCACGCCGGGCATCGTGCGCCGAAGCATGGCGATGGTGTCGATCGGGTTTCCGAGCGTGAAGTAGCGCTGCACGACGATCGCCGTGGGCGGACTGCCGATCTCAGGAATTTGGGCTGGGAACGGGATCCCCACGAAGCTCGCTTCGGGCACCGTGCTTCGGTCGCCCCAATCGAAGTCGCTTGCGATGCCGGCCTCCCTGAGAACTGTCCGGAGCCGACGCCAAGACTCGCCCGTGAACACGGTCTTGTGGCCGAGGAAGAGCGTCCATCCTTGGGGTGCGATCAGCTTCGCTGCGCGACACGCCGCCTTGGCCCAGTCGGCATCAGCCTCGCAGAGGCCGCGGGCGGCGGCATTGGTCGGATCGGGAGATGACGCTGCCGAGTCGAGGACTTCGGAGGTGGCGAGATCTTCACCGAGGGTGCGAAGAAAGTAGACGTGGTCGACGAGTTGGCTCATTCGCCCTCGATCTGTTGTCTGAGCTGGTCATTGGCCGAAGCCATGGCAGCGAGTGCCTCCGGTGAGGAAGCAAGGCCGCGTGACTCGATGAATCGACGACACGCTTCGACGAGTTCGAGGTCATCCGCAGTCGGCCCCGAGGTTTCGAGGGCTGCCCAACTCTCGACCTTCAGTTCTGTCGGCGTTGTTCGATCGAACTCTGCTCTCCTGCTGTGGGACGTCGTGAGCTCTGGCGGCGTGAGGAGCGCTCCGGCTTCTCCGACGAAGGTCTCGGCAAAACCCCAGAGTTCGGAGTGAGCTGGCAGGAAGACGGCGCCGCTGTCGTGATCGTTCTCGAGTTGGGAGCGGACGATGCGCCCAACGAGTTGCCGGAACGAGAGCTCGGTAAGACGATTCGTGAGCCAAGCAAGGCATCGGAGCCGACGAATATCGACTCCCTCGCTCACCATGTTCACTGACACGAGCCACTTGGTGTCGGAGTTGCGGAAGTCGTCGATGACTCGGTGAGCCCCGGGACCCATCAGATTGTCGAGATTCGAGTGAGCGATGCTGATACCGCTTCCTGGATCGATGTCTTCGATGAGCTTCGCGACGGCGTCGGCATGTTGGGTCGTGGTGGCAGCGACGAGGCATGCTGCATCACGGTCACCGTCCGATCGGAGGCTCTCGACATAGTCAGACGAGGAACGGAGGACGTCGGCAGCGAGGCCGGACGGATCGGTGTCGAACAGCAGTGAGCGGAAAGCCTGCGAGTTTGGCGGCGAACCCTGCGCCCGGAGCTTCGTCACCGTGGCTTCGCCTTCGAACTCTGCGTCTCCCTCGTGAAACACAAAGCGCACCGGCCTACAGACTCCCTCTGTCAGCGCCGCCGCCATGCCGTACTCCGCCAGTGCGATCGCTGCGCCCCTTCCGTCGTAGGAGATGAAGGGGATGGCGGCACCGTCAGATCGGAATGGTGTGCCCGAAAGCGCCAGCACCTCGACGTCGAGACCCTCGAATGCGGCGCCGATCTGCTCGGCCCAGACGTTCTCTTCCGAAAGATGATGAACTTCGTCGAGGACGAGCAGCGTTCGATGGCCGGGGTCGGAGGCGTGGGCCGAAAACATGATCGGGCTGCTCGCAATGGCTTGATACGTGGTCACGCATCCGATGCGGCCTTCGGGTATCGGCTGATAGGGGCGCCACGACCCATCTGCAAAGGGCACATGCGGCGCCGCTGCGTCGTAGTACGACGCCGAATCTCGCCAGCCAGATCTGATGCCGACGGTGTGCGTGACGACGAGCACTCGGGTCACTGCGCCAGCGGCCAGCCGCTCGTACGCGACCTCGAGACCGAACCGGGTCTTGCCCGCCCCTGGAGTCGCATTGATGAGTACGGGCTCGTCGGCGATCCGCTCGAGAACACGAGGAAGTGCTTCTCGCTGCCAATCGCGGAGCAAGCCGTCTCCTGCACGAAGCGCGTCCGTGCTGACCGTTCGCCTCGGCGCTGGCTCGACCTTCGCTCCTTTCCGAGCATTGCAGGCTCCGCAAAGCGCTTGGCAGTTGTCGAGTGTGGTCGTTCCGCCCTCTGAGTACGGCACCACGTGGTCGCCTTGCATCAGATCGAAGGGCACTTCTCGTTCACAGCCGATGCAGACCTTGCCCTGGCGAGCGAAGGCCGCCCAAGTCTCCCGCCGTGTGAAGAACCGGCGACCTTCACCCACCGGTGACCTCTCCCACGTACCGACCTCGTTCTTGCTGATGTGATCTCGGGCATCGGCCTGAGATCACACGAGCGATTGACGAATCCACTCTCGCATCGTCGCATGACAGGCACTGGCCGATGCCAGGTACCCGAGCGACACCCCGAGAATCAGTGGGCACAGTTGCAACGACTGGGGTTGGGCAAAGGACCGCGAGCCCAGCACCGTTGGCTCGCGGCAAAATCTGCAATCGCCGAGGGGGAGCCCGGTGGAGTTGCGGGGCGATCAGCGGAAGCTCGGCCGAGAAGCTCGTCGGGCCACTCGTTCGCTCCGGAGACCTAGAAACCCTCGGGCCACTGTCAGTGGTGGTGCGTACTGTCCGCGGTATGGACAAGCCGATGGCGGGCCCGGGCGGGGCGACGATCAGTGATCCTGTGGTGGGGCGGGTGTTGGTGGCGGGTGATGTGCATGGGAACCAGCGGTGGTTACGGTCGTTGTGCCGTGTCGCGGTCCGGAACGGGTGCGACACGATTCTGCAGGTCGGTGATTTCGGGTTGTGGCCGACGGATCTGGACCGGTGGTTGGATGTGGTGGCGTGGTGTTGTGAGCACCATGGGGTGCGGTGCCGGTTCATCGACGGGAACCATGACTGGCCCGCCGCCGCCACCACCTACCCGCCCGGCCCGGACGGTGTTGCGCCGGTGCGGGACGGCGTGGTGGATTGGGCCACCCGCGGCGCCCGCTGGACGTGGGCGGGGCAACGCTTCGGCGCCCTGGGCGGGGCGGTCTCAACCGATCGGGAGTTGCGGACGAAACCGGGGCCTGGGGTGCCGGTCGAGGCGGAGGAGTGGTGGCCCGAAGAAGCCGCCACCAGCGTTGACGTGGATCGGCTGGTTGGTGGTGGCGGGTTGGATGTGCTGGTCACCCATGACGGCCCGGCCGGCACCGACCTCCACGGACCCCTCGCCGACACCAACCAGACCGACGAGCTCCTCGCTCACCGCCGGCTGATCA
>JAHDDY010000162.1 GCA_020629115.1 Paracoccaceae bacterium
TAGACCGGGGTGCGACGACGTATTCGTATTGGAGAGCGGGGCGGAAGGGCCTATGCTCGGGCCAAACACAATCGGAGACGCCCCATGACGACACGAATCCTCGCTCTCGGAATCGCCGCGAGCCTCCTCGCCGTGCCCGCAGCCTTCGCCGAGGGCGATGCCAAGAAAGGCAAGCGGGTCTTCAACAAGTGCAAGGCCTGCCACGTCGTCGACGAGGAGAAGAACCGCGTCGGTCCCCATCTCGTCGGCCTGTTCGGTCGCCAGGCCGGATCGCTGGAGGACTACAAGTACTCCGACGCGATGATGGAGCATGACGTGGAATGGAACGAGGAGACCCTCGCCGAATACCTCGCCGATCCCAAGGGCGTCGTGAAGGGCACCAAGATGGCCTTCCGCGGGCTGCGCAAGGAGCAGGACATCGCCGATGTCATCGCCTACCTGAAGGAGGCCACCGCCACCGAGGGCGGCGATTCCTGAACCTCCGCGACGACGCATGAGACCGGAACCCGGCGAACCCGTTCGCCGGGTTCTTTCGTTCCAGTCGCGTCGGTCGTGGCGGCCACGCCGTCCATCCCCGCTGCCCCGGATGCAACGCGGCATGAGATGCCGTTTTGCCGATCCGAGAAAGAGAGGGTCTGAGGCATCTGAAACGCCCCGATTTCCGCACCATCTGGATTGCCGGATCAAGCCCGGCAATGACGGGTGAAACGGTCAGTATAGACGGCCGTCCGTATCGTTTCCGATATCTCCGCCGCCATCCCTACCGGAAGATCAGCGCCTCGATATCCCGCAGGTGGTCGGTGAATTCGCTGCAGAACGTGATGCGATGGCGTTCGGGGTCGTAGAAGGCGTTCGCCTCGCCGCACCGTTCCACCGCCACGGTGACGGGCGCGGCAAGGCGCAGTTCGGCGTTGAGCTGGCGGACCTCCTCGGCGAGGACCGCCGAGGCGGGCGAGCCGTCGCCCCGGAAGGTCAGGGGCGGACGTCCCGCCACGTCCTCCATCCCGTCGAGGACGGCTCCCCAGCTCTCCGCCGCCTGATCGTATTCCTCCGGACAGCCCAGGGCGCGTTCCTCGGGCAGCGCGACGATGGCCGCGAAGTCGCGCCGCGCGTCCGGGTTCGCGCCGTAGAAGAGGCAGGCGGTGTTGTAGACGCGCTGCTCGTCCGGCCCGTGCACGTCCCACCACGCGACCTCCTCCCCCGCATCCTCGCGCAGCCGCGCCTCGCCCTCGAAGCCCAGCACCGCGTCGGCGGCCAGGGACTGCGCGGTATCCTCGTCGAAGAGCGCGTCGATCATGAAGATCGAGAAGACGTCCGCCGCGTCCTCCTCCTGCCCGAAGATGGGCAACCCTTCGGTATGGATCGCCGCGTGCCCCATCTCGTGATAAAAGATGCCGAGGACGTTCGCCTCCACGAAGGCGGACAGGTCCGATGCCGTACGGGCCGTCGCGGGTGCGGCGCAGGCGATCAGGGCGGCGAGGGTGGCGGCTGCTTTCATGGGGCTTCGGTCCTCCGGGCGCGGGGTGCGGGACCGTCTGGATAGGACGAATCCGGCGCGCTCGCCACCGTCTCGGGATGCTCCGGCTATCGCGGGTCCCGGGCCTCCCACAGGGTCATCACCCCGCGCAGCTCGATCCGGGTATCCCGGAACCGGGACTCGATCTCCGCGCGCAGGGCATCGTGGTCGTCATCCGCGTTGTTGAGCGCGCCGGTGCGGTTGGAGGCGGCGAGGACGGCGCGGCCGAACAGGTTGAGCGTTCGCCCCGCCGGGGTCACGCTCGCGCCGAAGCAGACGCCCCCCTCGGCCAGGACCGCGATGGCGTGGTCGAAGGCGACCGCCTTCTCGGCCACGGTGCCGGGCATGCAGTGCAGCAGGTGGAACATGGCGATGGAATCGAACCACCCCGATACCGGGAACGGCTCCAGCGCGTCCCCCACCACCTCCGTCACGTCGAACCGCTGGAGCTTCTCGGCGGCGTAGCGGGTGGCGTTCTCGTTGAGGTCCATGAGCGTGATCTCGGCCTCGTCGCGGTCTTCCAGCGCCTTGCGCAGGAAATACCCCGTTGCCACGCCGATATCGAGATGCCGCGCGCCGACGAGGCGGTCGTACATTCCCCGCTCGACCGACAGCGGCACGCCCCAGGCATGGGGAACCGCGACGTTCAGCACCGCCGCGTCGTAGAGCGGCAGGGTCAGCGCGCCGTAGTAGCGCGCGCCCGCGTGCATCTTGCCGTCGTCGCTCATCGTCCCATCCCGATCCGCATGGCGAGGCGGCGCAGGGGCGGCGCGGTCCCGAGCAGCGACAGGCCCGCGCGGCGGATATCGCGCACGGGGCGCAGTTCCGTACGGACCGAGCGGTTGAGGATGTCCACCCCCGCCGTCCGGGCCAGGATGTCGGGGGTACGCTTGCGGGCATAGGCGGACAGCAGCGCCTCGCTCCCCGGATCGTCCGCCTCGGCGACCAGCCCGGCCAGCGTCTCCACGTCGCGCAGGGACAGGTTGAAGCCCTGCGCGCCGATGGGCGGAAAGGCGTGGGCGGCCTCGGCCACCAGCACGGTGCGCGTCGCCGTCAGGCCGGTCGCCACCTGGGTCGTCGCGGGCCACAGCGCGCGGGGCGCGGCGGCGGTGATCTCGCCGTAGAGACCGTGGCTGCGCGCGTTCAGTTCGGCCAGGAACGCCGTATCGCCTAGGGCCGCGAGGCGGTCGGCCTCCGCGTCGGCGTTCATCCAGACGAGGCCGGAGCGGTTGCCCGGCAGGGGGGCGAAGGTCAGCGGCCCGCCGACATGGTGCATCTCGATGGACACGCCCTCGTGGGGGCGGGTGTGCTCGACCCGCGCGGCGATGGCCTTCTGCGCGTAGCCCCATTTGCGCAGGCCGATGCCCGACCTCTCCCGCACGACGGACCCGCGCCCGTCCGCGCCGACGAGCAGGCGGGCTTTGACGCGCGTGCCGTCCGACAGGGTGGCGAGGACCGCGTCCTCCCGGGCCACCCAATGCTCGATGCGGGTGCCGGCCAGCAGGCGCGCGGTGTCCTTCGTCGCCAGGTGCCGGGCGAGGGCGAGGCGCGTCGGGCCGTTCTGGATGTTCCAGCCGAAGGCGTCGTCGCCCATCTCGGCGGCGTCGAACGTCGTCTCGTCGCGCGGGGTGCGGTCCGTCCCGCCGCAATCGACGATGCGCATGCCGTGCAGGCGCTGGGCGTCGGGTTCGATGGCGGGCCAGGCGCCGGTGCGCTGGAGCGTCCCGATGCCGGGCATCAGGGTGGCGGTGGTCCGCTGGTCGCGGTCCGCGTTCTCCTCCGACGGGGCCTCGCCCGCCTCGACGCAGGTCACGTCCGCCCCGTCCGCCGCCAGCCGCGCCGTCAGGGTCAGCCCGGCCAGCCCGCCGCCGATCACCAGGATATCCGTCTCGATCCGCTCGCTCATGTCGCCTCGTCCGTGATGCGCCTCAGGAAGTCCGTCAGGTCGTCGGTAATGTGGTGGACATGCGCTTCGTTCCGGCCGGCGGAAGCGATGTCGCAGACGGTGGGGAGATAGACGGTCCGCATGCCGCGCCGGTGCGGCTCCAGCAGGTTGCGCGCCGAATCCTCGAACATCGCCGCGCGGGCCGGGTCGAACCCGTCCGCCGCGGCCACCGCATCGTAGGCGCGCGCGCCGGGCTTCGGCTCGAACCTCGTCGACTCGATGTCATGGATCGCGGCGAACAGGCCGGGGTCGATGTCGAGCCGGGCGAGCACGCGCAGGACGTGGGCGCGGTCGGAGTTGGTGTGGACGACCGCCCGCCCCGGCAGGGCGGCGATGGCCGCGCCGAGGGCCGGGTTGGGCTGTATCTCGGACAGGTCGACGTCGTGGACATGGTCGAGGAAGTCCCGCGCCGCGACCCCGTGATGGTGCATCAGCCCCCGCACGGTCAGCCCGTAGCGCAGGAAGTAGTCCTTCTGGAGCCGCCGCGCCTCGATCGCATCGACCAGCAGCCGCTCCGAGATGAACCCGCCCATCCGCGCGTCGATCTGCGCCCACAGCCCCGGCGGATAGGGGTAGAGCGTGTTGTCGAGGTCGAAGATCCAGGTATCGACCCCCGAGAATGCCGCCGCATGGCTCATTCCGCAGGGTTGCCATCCGCAGGGTTGCCATCCGCAGGGTTGCCATCCGCAGG